>CAIXTV010000096.1 GCA_903922465.1 uncultured bacterium | reverse complement strand
TTTTATTACACTGGGTGACATTTTCATTACGCTCGGAAAGTTTTTCATTACATTCTGACTCATTAACAGAACATCCGGAAAGTTTTTCATTACATTCTGACTCATTAACAGAACATCCGGAAAGTTTTTCATTACACTCCGCGTCTTTTTCATTACATCTCGCAACTTTTTTATTACACTCCGCGACATTTTTATTACACTCCGCGTCTTTTTCATTACATCTCGCAACTTTTTTATTACACTCCGCGACATTTTTATTACACTCCGCGACATTTTTATTACACTCCGAAGCATTTTTATTACACTCCGCGTCATTAATGGAACATCGGGAAAGCTTAATAAGACATCGGGAAAGCTTAATAAGACATTGGGAAAGCTTAATAAGACATTGGGAGCGCTTGGGATAAGAAGCGGTGTTTATTTTAGGATAGGGTGATTTTTATTTAATTCATCAAAAATGCAGATGAAATGCTAATGAGGGATGTTGTTTTGAACGGGGACAAGATGGGTTTTCAGGGGAGCGATGCCCACAGCAAGGCTTGCTGTGGGCATATATATTGTTAGGCCTATAAAACGGTAAGCTGACGAGGAATTAAGAAAGGAGGAGTTGCTTCATTCTTTTTTTAAACATCAGAACTATTTGATGAATATTTTTTCGGATTTAGTTTCGTTTAAATTGTATAGTTTAACCACATAATATCCAGTGGCTAATGTGTTTAAATTGAAGATGTTTAGCGTTGTGTTTTGCAAGGTCTCTGAGAAAAGTTTCTTCCCTAATACATCGTAAACCTCAATTCGACCCACTGCATTCTGAAGCGTGTTTATATACACAGAGTTTTCAAAGGAATATATCATACTAGGCGATGCGTCTTGAGTAGCGGTATTTTGGTCATCGTGATTAAATAACAAACGGAAGCGTTGGGGTTTGTCGTCGATTTTGCTGTTGAAGACATAGGCGGGCTTTTCGTTCAGATTGGTAATCTTGTTCAGGAGGAGATCTTGGAGGTAAACTGTTGTGCCTTCCTCTAAATTGTTGGCTCCGGTGGCGGTGATTGTGTATTCTCCATCTTGATTTACGACTAATGACAAAGGTATTATGAGATCTTTGCTGACTTCGGCAAGGCTGTTGATAGCTAAATCGTAGCCTCCGTAAGTAGTGTAAATCTGAACATTACCTTCGGGGGAAATGAGTTTATGTGCATCCCATTCTGAATCGAAAATTGAGGATGCCCGAGCATCAAAGCGAAGCACAGTTTCGTCTTTAAAGTCCTCGCAATAAGCGGTCAGACGAAGGACTTTTTGTGGTGTGGTTTTCCAGAAATCATGGGCGTCGTGGACTCGTATGGCATTGGTCATCATTAAAGTTCCGCGATTGTCGATGCTGTCTACTTTCACCATGAAGCCTTGCATAGCGGGAATGATGTTGGTTCCTCCGTTTGCGCCAATTTCATTAACATAATAGGCATAGTTATTAGTGGCTTGATTCCATGTGTAAACGGAATTAGCAATGTTGATTTTGGTCCAGGATTCAGAATTCCAATCAATGGCGGAAGCATAAGGATTTCCGACCAAATTCCAACCTCCGCTTATTCCACTGCTAAGTCGATAGAGGTTTTGCTCGGTGCCAATTGAGCCTACATTCAAAGCTCCAACGAATGTTTTAACAATAGAACTGTTTTGGAAATTGGGTTTGTAGACACTGTATCCTTCCATAATTCCCATTAATTGATTAGCCGCCATGTTCACCCAAGCATTGGATGGTTCATCGAAACGATACATATAATAACCTGAAAACAAATTGGTTGTTGCAGCAGCAATTGGGGAGGATATAAAATGATGTCGGACAAGATCGCCCTGAGTTATATATTTTTCGACACTTCCACTGACACCTGCAGTGTTATTCAAGAGAGATCCTGTTCCGGTGGCATTTGATTTTATTATAAGGCCTGATGTTCCGGCATTGTTGGTGAGAATGCCATTAACAGTAAGGGCTTTCCCAGCATTAATCGTTAGACTTGCCCCTGCACTTATGGTTAAATTGTTGCAGGCAGCAGGACTTGCGATGTCGGAAGTTACATTGACTGCTCCTGAAGAAATCACAACATGAGTTGAAGCGGTTGGGATGCCCCCACACCAATTTGCGGCATTATTCCAATCGGTGTTAACAGTGCCATACCATATTCCTAAATTCATTACAACGGTAACATTGAGCCTAGAAGTGCTTTCGCAACCTGTTAAAGTGCTAGTTTGACTTGCGTAATAGTGAATGTTATTAAGCAAGATGACCGTTGGTAACAATGCTGTTCCACCTGATGAGGTAGCGTACCATTTGATTGCGGTGCCTGTGGCCGATAAATTTGCTACAGTTGAACCTGCAGCATTGCAGAAAGATTGAGGCGTGGGTCCGGTTGGAGCAATAGGATTGGCGATAGGTGTTACGTTTGCTGTTGAACTTGTTGAAGTGCAAAAGCTTGTAGTGTTTGTTGCTCTGACATAATAATTGTTGCCAGCGGAAATAGTTGACCACACAATTGCGGCTCCTGTGCCTGGTTTTGGGGTTTGTACGGCTGAATTAGCAGCAGTATATAATTGATAGTTTACGCCAATTTCGGAAGTGTTTGAGGTGATGGTTCCATTGCCCCCCGGGCTTGCACAGATGCTGCTTCCGGTTAAGCTTATGGCTAAAGGAAGAGGACTCACTGTCCAGCTTTTCATGTTGGGGGTTGAAGTTGTGCATCCTGAGCCGGTTGCGGTACGGTATGTTTGAATGTCGACAGAAGTATGTCCAGATGTTGAAAGTACAGTTCCTGAAGTATAGGTTGCCCATTCACCACCATCAAAACGATATTGAAGGATTTCAGCAATGGTTCCGATTCCACCAGTTCCTGGAGCTGTTACAACAGCAGATACGTTAACTCCTGAACAAATAGCTCCGGCTGTTGGGGTAGGTGATAATGTAGCTGAAACAGGTATGGGATTTACGGTTACTACAACTCCTGTCCTACTAGCAGAAGGACAAGAAGCGCCAGCAGACCAGGTAATGAGAACTTGGCCGTTTCCTGCCTGAAAACCTGAGGTGTTTGTTTGATTGATTCCGTTGTTAATTGATCCACCACCACCAGAAACACCAGTGCCGTTGCTGCCTGCTCCACCAGAATATCCTCCGCCTGCGCCTGGAGAACCAGCACAACACCATTCGCCACCTGAACCACCTCCAAAACCGCCATATCCACCACTGCAAGCACTGCCACCATTTCCACCATTAACAAAACTTAATCCAGCACTTAACCCACAGGTTGTTGTAGCTCCGTTAGTATTGAGGCCTCCACCACCGGTTGATCCGATACCTGCTCCGCCTCCAAAACCTGCAGTTCCGCCAGAACAACATAAGGTGTTGCCTCCAGAAGTAGTTATCAAACCAGGATTGCCATTTGCAGGAGAATTAAAACCGCCACCGCCACTACCCCCACCAGCAATGATTAGGGGATTGTTGCTGTTGTCGGTTACGAAGGTTCCACCTCCGCCACCACCAACTCCCGTTCCGTTAAAGAAACCTTGACTTCCACCTAGTTGTCCAACAAGAATTTTTAATACTTGACCAGGAGTAACTGTGATATCGCCTTTAATACGAGCACCTTGGCCCCCTGAGTTTATTCCACCAGATCCACCTTGAGCACCTCTAGCTTCTATTTGCAAAGTTGTAATACCCACGGGCACCGTGAAGTTAACAATAGAGCCGGAATAGTCGAAGGTTTGAGATCCGCTGGCTCCACCAATAGACATTGCTTCTGCATAATAAGTTGCACTGCTTGCAGGATTAATATAATAATCGACTTCGCTTTCACTTGACCCAATAAGAGTGCCTCCAGTTGGGTCGGTGTACCAATTAATAATGCTTCCATTAGAAGTAGCATTTAAATTGGATGAAGCACCTACACAAAAATCTGAAGGAGAAGCACTCACCAAAGTGGGAGCAGAAGGTAAAGCTGGAACCGAAATGATGATAGAAGCACAGCCACTACTAAAGTTTCCATTATTATTTCGGGCATAATATGTAGTGGTTGCTAGGGGAGAAACTGTAATGGGGTTTCCTGTAGCCACATAGGTTCCGCCGCAACTTCCGGTGTACCAATAAACAGACCCAGATGCACCGTTAGCTGTAAGACTAGTTGGGCTACCTAAACAAATTGAGGTAAGAGTTGCACTAATAGAAGTTGGGTCAGAAGGAAAGGTTGTAAAGTTAAAACTTGTTGCCGTTGGAGAAGTAGCTCCATTGCAAAGTGTGTTAGCATATACAGTAAAATAATAGGATGTTCCTGCCGTTAAACCACTGATACTAGCTGAAGTTGAAGAAGTGCTTGCGCTACTTACAAGGGTTCCTCCTTGAGTATAGGCTTTCCAGAAATAATTAACAGAGGTACCTGCTGGCACACCAGCTGACCATGAAATATTTGCAGTGCTTATACCTGTAACAAAGCTACTTAAGCTTACAGGAGCGGCTGGTGTAACGCAAACTACCTCGAAAGAATAGTCTTCTGTTTCACCATAAATGACAGCTGCACATGGATCGGAGGGGACAGGATATGAATAAAACTCCGATCGAACCCGCATTTTATGTGTTCCAAGAGCAGCTCCTATAGGTACAGTAAAGCTGGTGTTTACGGTAAGGTTACCAGCAGAGTTATTATAAGAAAGCACCTTCTCTGAAGTTGAAAAAATTAAATCATTATTAAAATCTATCCAAACGGCATAATTCATCGCCTGCCCAGTTGATGTGAAACTCATATTAACAAGTCCACTCTGCATTTGGGAAGCAGAATAGGTTGCACTATAATCAGTATAGTAAACAGATGAACAAGATGAAGTATTATTAAAATTGGTCACACCTCCAGTTGTTGTAACGTTTGACACATAGGCAATAGAACAAGGGACACCAGAAATAGAGGGTTTTGGACAAGGTTCAACTTCAGACCAATTCAAAGTAAATGTCCCTGCATCATTATTTCCGTCAATAATAAACCAAACTCTTTGGGTAGCACCTGTAGAGTTTGTCCAATAATTATGCTGATCGTCAGGGTCATTTACACAGAAAATCTGAGTGCCTGGGAAGTTAGAATTGTTCTCGGTGGGCAGGCCATATCCCATATAATGATATGAATCAAAATTGTTAATCGATTGCCAAATATCTATTGAATTTCCATTAGGAACATTCTTATAAAATACCCGATCAGGAGAACCAGTTTTGCAAGTAATCATATCATCAACATATCCTAGAGTAGTTCCAGAATAAGGACTAACATATAAAGATAAATCTTGAGCATTAGATGCATTTTCTCCCAGATTGACTGTAACATGAGCAGCAGAGGTGGTTGTTCCACTCCATGAACCATCACTTTTCACTGCAGCCACGTGAATATAATAGGTTGTTCCGGGAGTCAAACCTGTAAATGAATAGAGAGAAATAGGGGCACTTAAGTTTACAAATCCTGGAGCCCACCCAATGAAAGAAGAGTAGGTGTCAATTTGAACAAAATAATGATCTGCTCCAACACTTGCCGACCAAGATGCATCAATTTGAGTAGAAGAAACTACAGAACCACTAACTGATGAAGGTGGAACTGGAGCATAAGTAATTGTTGCATTTAAGCCTGTATTCACGATACTGCCGTTTGAACTAAACCGCACGGTGAGGGCTTGCCCAGCAGATCCTCTATAATTAATTGTATCATTTCCACTATAAGTCCTCAATAAAGTTCCGGCTGTTCCCACCCCTTGATATATCCTAATCAAATCATTATTAAATTCAGTAGCAAAGGAGCCTATGATTGTAATTGTATTTGATAAAACTGCACTGAGTACTGTATATCCATCTGCATTATTATTATAGTTAATTCCACAACCGGCATGTGTGCATAAGGTTGTATTACTATTTACAGAATTGTTTGATGAGATTGGGATTAAGGTCTGGGAAATAGTTTCACCTGCAAAACCAATCATAATGCTAATCGCAATAATTGAAGCTTTTAAAAACGAGGAAATTGCTTTTATTGAATTAAAATCAAATAAAAATAATCCTCTTTCTGGGGCCAATATAAAATCGTATCTAAATTTCATTTTATTATTATTTTTTTGAAGATCCAATTCTCCGGATCCTAAATATGTAACATCCTATTATCTAATTTGTTCATTTGTAAAATGATGGGAAATCATTCTATTCAGCAAAGATAATACAAAAAATTCAGATAGCTTATAGTGTAATTCTAATTTATCCTTAATTAACAATCAATCTATGTAATTTTATTCTTGCTTATCAATCAGTTAGAAGAATTGAACAAAGCCACATCTTTAGTACGTCTTTGTCAAATTAACAACAATAGGATAAAAAGACAAAATGCTTACTAAAAATTCTGGAAACGCTAGTTATATTCAGCTTTTGATCAAATTGAATTGATGAGTTTTTTAGCGGTAGGAAATATCTCATGAAATAAAAAATCACTTTACAAATACTTTTTCCGAAATAACTTCACTCGCATTTTGAACTTTCACAATATAATAACCTGTTCTTAAATTAGACAAGTTGAAAGAATTCAAAGTAGTGTTTTGCAAACTAGAAGAGAAAAGCATCTCACCTAATACATTATACATCTCAACCTTACCCGTTGAATTTTGATTTGATATAACAAATAAAGTATTTTCGGAATTATAAATCTTGATCTTAGTATTACTACAATTATTAAGGATTTGTGGTTTCACACTAAAGTGTAATCTAAATCTATAAGGATTATCGTCCTTTAATCCACTGAAAACATAAATCGGTGTTTCAATCAAATTTGTCACACTATGTAAGAGAATGTCTTCCAGATAAACACCAAAATCAAGTGTAGCGTAATCACTTGCAGTAATTCTATATTCTCCACTTTGATTGATTTTAATATTAAGAGGTACTATCAAATTTTTATCTATTTCAGGATAAGAATTAATGGATAAATCCTGATTTCCTTTTTTTGTATATAATTGAGCCATTGCTTCTTCAGACATCAGTTTTTGTGCATCCATTTTCTCATCGAACTGAAATGAAGCTTGAGGGCTAAATCGAATTACAGCTTCATCTGAAAAATCCCCATTAGCAGCAGAAATTCTGAGTAATTTCGGCATATTCGTTTTCCAAAACGTTTGATCACTATGAACCCTTACGCTATCGTTCATCTGAATCGTGCCTGAAGCCTGGCCTTCAACTACTCTCACCATAAAACCCTGCATAGCAGGTATTATCCCTGAAGTTCCAAATGGGGATCCTATACCAGGTGTTCCTTGAGGAAAACCCGCAATATAGGATGCATATGTTTTACTATCTTGGTTCCAAAAATATGCTGCACCAGCAATATTGTTTTTTGTCCAACCATTTAAAGCATCCAAATCAATAGAGGAAGGATAGGGATTTCCTATTAAATTCCACCCCTTTGATGCATCAGTTCGAGAAACAATAGCACCAACAGAACCACAATTCAGAATACCGGTAAATGTTTTAACCGTAGAAGTTGTTAAAGGCTTATAGACCGAATAGCCTTTCAATACTCCAAAACTCTGATTATCTGTCATATTTATCCATGCATTTGTGGATTCATTAAATCGATACACATAAAATCCCGAAAACGTTGTTATTGGCGCTGAAGTGATTGGAGAAGAAATATAATGATACCTAACCATGTTAGCTTGGACCAAACATCGCTTTACTGTTGCTGCAACGCCTGCTGAATGGTGTAATAATGAGGCAGTCCCATTTGAGTTAGACTCCAATATTAACCCATTATTACCAGCATTATTGATGAAGGATCCTGTGACAGTCAGATCGCTTTCTGCCCCAATATCTAAACATGCCCCTGAATTGATTGTTAGATTATTACATATTGCAGAAAGCACAGAGGTGTTAATTTGCACGGTCCCTGTTCTTATAACTACATCCGTTGAGATTATTGGAACACCCCCACACCAGTTTGATGAATCATACCAGTCACTACTTAAAGTTCCAAGCCATGTGCCATTTGTATTTATAATAACTAACACATCAAATCGTGATGTGCTTTCGCAACCATTTAGCTTTTGGCTTGCCCAATAATGAAATCCATTTACTAATGTGGTTGAAGCAATTAAAGGACTCCCTCCAATAGAATCTTGATACCATTGAATGTTAGACCCAGAAGCGGTTAAATTAGCAACACTTGGATGATTTTCCGAACAGAAGGATTGAGTTGCAGCCCCATTAGGAGCTGAAACTTGTAAAGGCTGTTGATTGATAACTATATATGCTGACTCTGTTGAACTACAACCAAAACTATTTGTTATAGTGTAGCTAAAGTTTCCATTAAAAAGTCCGGTTATCGTCAAACTACTTCCTGTTCCAGTAATAGTATTTCCACCTGGTACTTTTGTAAGCATCCAGTCCCCTGAGACAGGTAAGCCTTTTAAAACAACACTTCCAGCTTCAATACAATCAGGTTGAATTATTGTGTCTACTACAGGAGGAGGAGGTAAATTATTAACTGTAATTGCTAAGCTTGATAAACTTCCATCACCACATTGTGAATGACCTTTTACTGTAAGTATTCCTGAAGTTGCATTCGATGCAAAAGTTATATTAATGCTGTTTGTAGAACCTGCAATTACAGCGCCTGTACCTGAATATTCCCAAATGTAAGCGGAGGCATTTAGAATCGCAGGAACTGAATAAGTTACTAAAGCCGCCCCCTGACATACAGTTGACGAACCAACAATAGTACTGGCATTAGCAGGTATATTACACACACCTGTCAAAGAAATATTATCAATTGCCCAATAATAACCCCATGTTCCTGTATAATTCCATTTGAATTTCACTTGCGTTTGACCTGCAACAGCAGCAATAATTTGACTAAATCCTACCGGGTTTGAAGCAGAAGTTGCAGTAAATGTAGATATATTAACCCATGTAGACCCATTATTAATGCTGTAGGACAGTTTTCCTGAGGAACCAGAATATGATTTGAAATAATGATTAAATGCTAATGTTACATTAGAATAATTGGTTAAATTAATTGTTGGGGTAATCAGGTCTGCATTTTGAGTATTGCCCGATCCATAAGCATCACTATTAAAGTATGCATAGTTTCCATTTAAAATTGGATTTGGAGATTGACCTGAGGTAGTTCCAAATTGCCAAATTTGACCATTCCCCTGATTATCTAATTGTGTCCAACAATCGGGCATTGCTGTATTGGCAAAACCTTCGATGAACGGAAGAGAGCCAACAACTGAACATAAAGTAGTTGCATTAGCAATAATTCCCGAAGAATAAGCGACTCCTGTCAAAATCGACCACACTTTATAATAATAAGTAGTACTGGGATTTATTCCAGAATGACTAAACATTAAATTTGCACCATTATAAATCACTGTACCTCCTCCGGGGATTGCATTTCCTGAAAAATAATTGTTTCCAGTCACAGGTATTCCAAAAACCGGAGTAGTGTTGTATGCAATTAAAACTGCGTTATTATTTGCATTTTGTGCCCAATTAAGATTAATCTGACTAGGACTTACAGTTGTGGCAGTTAAATTAACAGGATCATCTGGGGTGATGCAATTAATAAAGCAAAATGAAATTTCTTTTAATGCATTATTTTCAGTAATATTCGCTAGGGGATAATTGGTATTTGTAGCGGCCCATGATTTAGAATTGGGCAATGTAACATCAGAAAAACCAGTTTTATTACCCGTGCCAGGAAAAGGACAGCCTCCTCCACTGATAGTCCCATAGACAGTTGGTGGATTCCCGTTTGCAGTTGCACAAACAGGATACATACCTTGATGTGATCCAGCATTAATATTATTTTGATTTGAGTGAGCCAAAATATAACTTCCATCTACATGATAAATCATCAAACCATGACCTGGAATTCCTGCATCAAAGCCCACTTGTTGCCGATTTTCACATATAAAAAACTCATTAGCTATTGAGGTATTAAACCGAACTACATCTGAATAAATTTCTGATCTCCTAATGGTTATTGATTGCGCAGTACTCAATACAGTTGGCGTAGTCCATCCATAAACATAAGCTTTGGTATATGCATTATGGTGTGCCGGTTTATCTCCTATATTACCATTCCACGACCCACTTGCCATTATATCCCAATTCCCTGTACCGCTATAAAATCCGTTTGTTGAATAATCGGTATCGTAGAAATCAGGAGCACCCAGATTATGTCCAAATTCATGACACATTACGCCAATGGTTCCCATGCTTGTCGCATTACGTTCAGGCATCGTGGTATAGGAATCAACCATAACCCCATCAAATGACCTTTGAGTGCTTGTATACCCTGCAGATGAAAGTTCCCAACTATGAGACCAAACATCAGTAATAATTGCGGATTCTTCTTGTCCTTGTCCTTGATGAAATATGGCAACTCCATCCACAATCCCATCATTGTCATTGTCAAAATCTGCAAAATTAACAGCTGTTTGATTATTTGCTGCAGTAATAGCATCGAATGCAAATTGCCCCCACATAGATTGTGGTCCATAAAAATCGTGAGTATTGGGCAGAGTAACCCATGCCGTTACCGTTGTATTAACTATAAGTTGACCGTATGAAACTTCTATATAATAATCCCTAAAGCTTCCTGTCCCGTTATAATTAACCTGATTCATATAATTATCAAAATTGGCTTGAGGATATGTCACGCTTGTATTTGAGAAATTTGCAAGTATAACCAAAAGTTTTCGAGTCCCTCCAGAAGGGAATCCTCCAGACTGCTGAATTCCCTGTCCACTCGTAAGGCTCACAGCCTGCTTCATTTGACTAATTTGAGATTTTGGAAAGAAAATTCCTTTTGAGATTTTGGAAAGAAATTCAATTTCTTTACCCCCTCTTACATTAGGCTCATTCGCTTGTATTCCAGAAAAACCCAATTTGCCATCTGCTAATATTTTAGCATACTCATAAGTGCCATTTTTATTTGACAGCAAAGTATACCCATCTGAACTGACAGCCCAATGAATAAATTCATCACCTTTTAGCAAAATGGTAATTACTGAACCATCGGGCTGCACATACCTAATTGGATTAGGATTAGCTGTAACAGCGAATATGTTGTTTGGTAATAACGCTATTAAAAAAATCAATAGAGCTATTAAATACAATTGAATTCTTTTTGTTTTCATAATATTTGATTGTTATTTCTAGTTTTCATTTACGACATTTCAAATTCTGAGTATTATTTTTGGATAACTGAAGTATATAGGAATACAGTAGTATTTACTCCCTCAATAGTCCCAAAATCACAGAACCAAAACACATTGGAAGTCCTATTTTTGAACATCCTAATTGTAAGAAAGTCATTAAAAAATTTGTTTATTGTTTTTAGCTTTTTCAAAAAGCAAAATTAGATACAGCCAAGAACAATGGCTGTAGGGTTTGGATTAAATATTTGTAGGAAATGTCTGATTTTCATGAAAGCTTTTCCCTACAATAATCTTTACTTTTGAATCTGTATTGATTTTAAAAAACCAAAAAAGGCCACTCATAACGAGTGGCCTTTTTAAATATAGTGCGGACTTAATTTACTTTATCAAAATCTTTTCCGAAATCACTTTATCTACATTATTTACTTTCACTATATAATACCCTGTGCTAAGATTATTCAGCACAAAAGTATTTAATGTGGTATTTTTTAATTGTGACACATAAAGCTGTTTCCCTAAAACATCATAAACTTCAACATTTCCCTGTGCGTTTTTCGGGGTTTTGACATACAATTTGTTATCATAGCTATAAACTGAAATATTGCCTCTGGTTTCACTATTGATACTTTGTGGAGTTAAATTAAAATGTAATCTGAAACGATCTGAGTTATCACCAATTATTCCACTGAAAACATAAACTGGTGATTCCATCAAGTCTATCATACTGTTTAAACGGAGGTCTTCAAGATAAATAAAGGTTCCAGCATCAAAACTTTCCAATTCGGTGGCAGATATCTGATATTGTCCATTTTGATTAATTTTGAGCTGAAGGGGGATAATCAAATCATTACTAATTAAAGGAAGAGTATTTATCGATAAATCTTTATTTCCTGCTTTTGTATATAACTGTGCTCCTCCTTGATCAGCCATCAGCTTTAAGGCATCCCATTTTGAATCGAACTCATTACTTGATTGGTCCTCGAAACGAACTATTGTTTCATCTTCGAACCCAACAATTGAAGCTGTTAAACGTAGTTGGTTATGAATATTATTCTTCCAAAAAGCCTGATTATTATGAACCCTAATTGCATTTGTCATAATTAATGTTCCTGTAGATTCACCTAATGTGTCCACTCTAACCATAAAGCCTTGCATAGATGGAATAATATTGTTTCCTCCATTAGCTCCTACTCCATTTACATAAGAAGTATATCTTTTCATTGTTTGATCCCAAGTATAAAAAGATAACAAAACATTGGTTCTAGTCCAAGAAGCTGAGTTCCAGTCTATCGCTGAAGGATAAGGATTCCCCACCAAATTCCAACCTGTATTCAAAAACGTAACATTTTGTTCTGTTCCTATTAAACCTGTATTTAATGTCCCGATAAACGTTTTAGTGATTGCAGAGGTATTGGGTTTATAAACACTATAGCCAGTCATAGCGCTGAGAGTTTGGTTTGCCAGCATATTTACCCAAGCAGTTGTTGGTTCATCATACCTATAAACATAATACCCTGAAAACATATTACTGGAGGCTGCCGTTATTGGAGAGGAAATATAATGATGCCTGATCCCACTTCCTTGAGCTAAATAGAGTTCAACACTTGCATTTACTCCGCTTGTATTATTAATTAAGGAGCCAGCACCTGAAACATCTGATTTTATTATCAAGCCAGTAGTTCCTGCATTATTGGTTAAAATTCCATTTACTGTAAGCGCTTTTCCTGCATCAATAGTTAAAACAGCACCCCAACTAATAGTCAAATTATGACATACTGTCGGGCTACTTAAAGCTGTTGTTATATGAACATTTCCTGAGGGAATAAGAACGTTGGATGTGGGTGTTGGAACGCCACTACACCAGTTACTGGCAACACTCCAATCGCTGCTTGTTGTACCTAGCCAATTGACAGTTGTGCTTACACTTGCTAATACATTCACTCTGGTTGTACTTTCACACTCACCAACAATAGTTTGGCTTGCGTAATAATGATTATTGGCCAAAACTAGTGTTCCTAACAATACTGTGCCTCCACTTGCAACAGCATACCGATTAATAGCTGTGCCTTTAGCTACCAAAGAATTTACATTTGAACCAATGCAAAATGATTGTGGTGTGTTAGCCGTTGGAGTTGCCGAAACTAGAGGTTGCGCATCAACCGTAAGGGTGGTTGTTGGCGAAACACATGTATGATCAATTGTTCTTCTTATGGTTACATCTTTTACATATGTAATTTTGGACTTGGCGCTGACAGCCTCGTTTGTGGTGTAGATGCTATATATATAAGGAGTGGTTTATAGATAATTAAAAACCCTGACCGCTTTTGGGAAACAGTCAGGGTTTGATTATGATAGCAGCAAACGAATGCCCTGAGGTCGACTATGCAATGATATCCAACTGATACATACCTTCGATTGCGGTATCGTTAATAACATAAATGCTAGTGCCATTTGTGAAATAAAAACTGAAGGGTTCATTTCCAGATTCGCCATGATCGAGGCTAATGGTTTCGCCAACTTTAACACCGTTGAGCTTCATCCCGAAAGTGAGGCGAGTTGCACCTGTTATGTAAATATGTGTGCGCTTGCCATGACTATAGTCAATTGGGCAAACTTCAGCCTCGGCGTGGGCTGCTATTTTGCCTTTGTGAATTTCTTTTCCGGTGTGTGGATATAATAAATCGAGATTAAAATATAGTTTAGCAGCTGTTTGGCTTTTTCTGTTGTTGCGAGCAACTAATAGGACAACATCGGTAAGCTGGTCGGAGAGCACCTCTGCGGCCATTTGTTCGGTTACGATATCGGTGCGAACTGCGCTTTTTGAAGAGCCAAGGGCTTCGTCGGCTGAGGTGTAGGCGGCATATAATTCCGTTAAATCGGATTCGAATTCTGGGCCTAAGACCGATGAATAGAGGAGTGCTTTGCTAATAAGTGCTTCTATGTTGACTTCGAATACAGGTCCTGCCACATTATAGAATGCTTTGGTGAGTTTTGGAAAGGTGGCAATGAAACGTGGGTCGTCTTTGCCGCCAAATAGTGCTCTTGCCCAGCCGATGTGGTTGGCGCAATAAATTTCTAAGTTGCGGCGGGCGATGTTTTTGGCACTTACACCTCCAGCACGAGTGCCTAAGTCGCTGGTTTTTGCCAACATAATCGATTCGAGATTATTGTTAGCCGATTGTGTTGCGTTAATAGAATCGGTGTAAATTCCTCCTGGATTGTTATTGGTTAAATTCAACAAAACATCTCTGGTGAAAATACTTAAACGTAAATAGGTTATGGCTAAATCGAGGAATAAGCCATCAAAAAAGACTTGTAAATTGATCATGATTTTTAATTTTTGATTTTTATGTACTGTATCATTTATTATTTAATGCGACAAATATACATTGTATTTTGATTACTTCTCATTTTTTTTATTTTTTTGGTCTATAATTTTAAAATTAAAATAATTGAAATAATAACAAAATCGTAATCACCTCATATATTGCATGTTAAAATGGTAGTCGGCGTTTAAAAAGTCGCGATTTTTGTATATAAGTATACTATTTCTTTAGTATGCTTCAAAATACTTATTTTTACATATCCTAACTCTTTAGCATAGTTCAAAACACTTGTATATATAGTTCCTAATTTTTTAGCATAGTTCAAAATAGTTGTAGATATAGCTCCTAACTTTTTAGTATGGTTCAAAATACTAATTTTGGACTATGCCGGATTTCTGTATAGCGTAAAATAAAGTTTTTGAACCATACTAAAACTTTGGGATAGTCAAAAACAGTTGTTGAGAAGCATGCTAAACTTCTAGGATAGTCTTCTACAATTATTTTGAGCTATACTAACACAAAATACGCATTTAAAAGCAATATTTTGAGGCCTAATTCAAACGTAGTATTTCTAAGAAATTTCACTTTGAGCCATCCTGAGGTTTAATATGGCGTGGAAGGTTTTTTTAGAATTTCACTGCCAAATGCCAAAAAATAAATTTTGTAATGATAAAAAGGACAAAAAAATTGCCGCCGGGGCATTTTTTCCCCATAAAGGCCATTAAAGATTTTATGGCCTTGGCAGTGAAAATTTAAAAAACTTAAGCCCTCGCCTATTCCTTTACGAATTTCTTAAAGCTGATGCTTTTGCCATCATCAAGTTTAATCAAATAGACTCCGGCAGGTAGATTGGTGGTAGGAATGCTGATTTTTTCGGTCATCATTCTATTATAAAGGAGTTCGCCTATCGAATTATAAATTTCGAGGCGGGTGTTTTGTGAATTTCCCTTGATTTCAATCGTCAATTCGTTAATGGTTGGATTTGGATACACCTTAAGCGAAAGGGTGTTTTCGGTTTCGTCTACCCCCATAAGGGTTGCACATCCTGCAGAGGTGGTAACTCCGGTATATTCCCAGGTACTATTTACTGCGGCAACGTGGACATAATAGGTAGTTCCCGGAGTGAGGCCTGTGAAGGTTTTGCTAATAGTTGGGGCGTAAACGTGGTTGATTCCGCTGCCAATACCCCACACCGAATAAGGGTTTGAATTATCGATTTGCACATAATAATCAAAAGCACCGGTGCAAGCCTCCCAGTCGACATTAACTTGGGTAGAAGATACTGCTGTGCAATTAATAAAAGTGGGTGGAGATGGTACTTGCGCATTGGATTTCAGCGAGAAGCCCATTAGTAATACAAAAGCAATAAGCATCATTCTTTGAATTGGATGTGCAAATTGATTTGTGTTAATGTTAAAATTGTAGACTTTTTTCATGTTTGATGTATTAATATTGATATTCCGGTTTAATTACAAAATCTGATGCTCAAAAACAGCTACCAAAAATACTAATTAAATTGAATTCTAAACGGGTTTAGCCATGAAAAAAATCAATATTAGATTTTGACGTATTGCGAAATGCAATTATTTTCGTAGAGCTCAGTTAAGAATTTGCCTATTGCAAGTCTATCTTGGGACGAAGTCATTATGTAAGTATTTGATTTAAAAACATCAAAAAATTATAAATAATAATGTAGGACTTATTAAAATTCTTGGGGATGCAAAGCTTAAACCCACAAATCAGACTACTTTTTTCATGGGAATAGGCACAAATTCAAGTTTTTTTTTACCTTTGCAAACTCTTTATAAAAGAAAAAGCGCATTATATAATGAATAAATGTAACCGTATCCTGTTGTATGCGAATTAAATACCTGATAACCCTTATTGCTTTGTGGCTGAGCTTTTGCATTTCAGCAGTTGCAAACACCAACGAATCGGAACCCGAAACTAAAGGGCCCGAGAAGTTTAATGCCGGTAAAATGATAGTCGAACATATTGTCGATAATCACGAATGGCATATCGCCACCCTTGGCGAAACTCCTATTGCAATTCCATTGCCTATTATATTATGGGACAATGGGAAATTCGAATGCTTTCTTTCGTCCAATTTCGATCATCACACCAAAATCTACAAAGGTTACAAACTCGAAACCGAAGGCGAACATAAAGGCAAAATCGTAAAGCTTGCAGCTGATGGCGTGAGTGTTGACAAAGAAGCTGCCCTTCCTTTAGATTTATCGATAACGAAAAACGTGGTATCAATCTTCTTCACCGTTGCCATGCTTTGTTTAATATTTATCAGCGTTGCACGACGCTTTAAAAGAAATCCCAACAGTGCTCCTAAAGGTTTACAATCGATGATGGAGCCTTTAATTTTATTTGTAAGAGACGATATTGTTAAACCTTCAATAGGCGAAAAGCGATATAAAAAATATATGCCCTTTTTACTGACTTTGTTTTTCTTCATACTGTTCAATAACTTATTAGGGCTTATTCCACTTATTCCTGGAGGAGCCAACGTTACGGGCAACATTGCAGTTACACTGGTGTTGGCTTTATTCACCTTTTTCATTACTTCTTTTTCGGCAAATCGTCAGTATTGGGCACATATAGTAAATGCACCGGGCGTTCCCTGGTGGCTTAAATTTCCTATACCCCTGATGCCTATTGTCGAACTCATAGGAGTAATAACAAAACCCTTTGTTCTTATGGTGCGACTCTTTGCCAACATTATGGCAGGACACATCATTGTATTAGGTTTCATGAGCCTTATTTTTATCTTTGGCTCGATGAGCCTCGTGGCAGGCTATGGCGTATCGGTAGTGTCTATTGCATTTGCAATATTTATGGGCCTACTCGAACTATTAGTTGCCTTCATTCAGGCTTATGTGTTCACCCTACTATCGGCCTTATACATTGGAATGGCCTCCGAAGAACATCATCAACACGAAGAAATTATTCATTAATACTAATCAAATCCATATATTATGTCTCTATTATCAGTCTTATTACAAGCAGTTAACGAATTGGCGCCTATTGCAAAAATGGGCGCAGGTATTGGTGCAGGTATCGCTGCCATTGGCGCAGGTATCGGCATTGGCAACATCGGCAGAGGTGCACTTGAATCAATCGCACGTCAACCCGAAGCAGTTGGTGATATCCGCTCCAACATGATTATTGCAGCTGCACTAATCGAAGGAGTTGCCTTTTTCGCAATTGTTGTGTGTTTGTTGATATTATTTATCTAACAAACCTGAATGCTTTACACTATAACGGTTGGTTATAGTGTAAAGTTTTTATCTTTAAAACAATAAATCAAGAACAAATGGAACTTGTTAAACCCGAAATTGGATTAGTTTTTTGGATGCTATTGGCATTCATGCTCCTCTTGTTTGTATTGCGTAAGTTTGCATGGAAACCCATCATGGGTATGCTTCACGATCGCGAAGACTCTATTGATGAAGCCCTTAATATGGCCAATAAAGCACGCGAAGAAATGAAAGAACTTAAGTTCAGCAACGAAACTCTCTTGCATCAAGCAAAAGAAGAACGCGATTCAATTCTGCGCGAAGCCCGCAAAATAAAAGACAGCATCATCGAAGAATCAAAACTTAAAGCAAAAGAAGAAGCCCAACGCATAGTTGAAGCTGCTAAAGAAAGCATACAATACGAAAAGCTGTCAGCAATGACTGAACTTAAAAATCAGATTGCCCAGCTATCAATCGAAATAGCCGAAAAGGTTATTATGAAAGAACTTTCGGAACCCGAAAAACAAAAAGCATTGATAGAAACATTAATGAAAGACATTAAACTGAATTAGACTATGTTCTCTGTCAAATATCTTAAAATTACTTCCCGCTACGCAAAGGCTCTCTTCGACCTGGCCCTCGAACTCAATGTTTCTCCTCTTGTGATGAACGACATGGAGTTGTTGCTTAAGGTATGTAAAGAAAATACCGAATTCGTATCGATGTTGCACAGTCCTATAATAACATCAGTAAAGAAATCGCAAGTGCTCGAAGCCATTTTCGCAAAACATTTTAATGAACTTTCATTGAAATTTGTTCATTTGGTAGTTCGTAAAAGAAGAGAAATGCTGATTGATGGAATTTCTGAACAATTTATTCAATTATACAGAGCCTTCAACGGAATTAAAACGGTGGAACTTAAAACGGCAACGCCACTAAGTAAAACCGAAAGAGAACAATTCGTAGAATTATTCAAAGAAATCACCCAATCAAAAATCGAACTCGAAGAAGAGGTTTCACCGAAACTAATTGGAGGATTTATTTATTCATATGATAACAAGCTGTTCGATGCAAGTGTGCGCACCAGACTTAAATCGTTGAAAGAAGAATTTAATATTAACATTTACCAAAAAGGATTTTAATAAATAGAATTATGGCTGAAATACAACCTGCAGAGGTTTCTGCAATTCTCAGACAACAATTATCAGGTTTCAAGATGGAAACCGAACTCGAAGAAATAGGCACCATATTACAAGTAGGTGATGGTATTGCCCGTATCTATGGCCTCAACAATGCTCAATCAGGCGAATTGGTTGAATTTGAAAAAGGTGCAGTAAAAGGTATAGTGCTCAATCTTGAAGAAGACAATGTTGGGGTAGTTATGTTAGGTGAATCAAACGAACTTCAAGAAGGCGACCTCGTGAAACGTACCGGTAAAATCGCATCTATTATGGTAGGCGAAGGGATGTTAGGCAGGGTTATCAATACTATTGGAGAACCTATCGATGGTAAAGGTCTTATTACAGGACCTACTTACGAAATGCCTTTGGAACGCAAAGCTCCTGGTGTAATTTTTCGTCAACCTGTTACCGAACCACTTCAAACGGGGATAAAGGCTATCGACGCTATGATTCCTATCGGAAGAGGTCAACGTGAGTTAATCATTGGCGACCGTCAAACTGGTAAAACAGCTATTGCCATTGATACCATCATTAATCAAAAAGAAAATTTCGAAAAAGGTGAACCTGTGTTTTGTATTTATGTGGCCGTTGGACAAAAAGGTTCCACCGTTGCTAACATCATGAATACCTTACAGGAACATGATGCTTTAAAATATACCGTAATTGTATCAGCAACAGCTTCAGCCCCTGCAGCTATGCAATTTTTTGCACCCTACACCGGTGCAGCTATTGGAGAGTTTTTCCGCGACACAGGTCGTCCTGCATTAGTTATCTATGATGACCTTTCAAAACAGGCCGTTTCCTATCGCGAAGTTTCATTATTGCTTCGTCGTCCTCCTGGTCGTGAAGCTTATCCTGGTGATGTTTTCTATTTACATTCACGCTTGCTCGAACGCGCTTCAAAGGTTATTAAATCTGATGAAATTGCAGCAAAGATGAACGATTTACCTGAATCAATTCGCCATATGGTGAAAGGTGGAGGATCGCTAACAGCCTTACCAATTATAGAAACACAAGCTGGTGACGTATCAGCCTATATTCCAACCAATGTAATCTCTATTACTGACGGACAAATCTTTTTGGAAACCAGCTCTTTTAATGCAGGGATTCGTCCTGCTATTAATGTGGGGATTTCTGTTTCCAGAGTAGGTGGAAATGCTCAGATTAAATCTATGAAAAAAGTTGCTGGTACGCTTAAACTCGACCAGGCACAATTCAGAGAGTTAGAAGCTTTTTCAAAGTTTGGTTCTGATTTAGATGCCGCTACTAAAGCTGTTATCGAAAAAGGAGTACGTAATGTTGAAATCCTGAAACAACCTCAGTATTCACCAATGTCAGTTGAAAAACAAATTGCAATTGTATTTTGTGGAACCCGTGGTTTGTTGATGAAAGTTCCTCAGAAAAGAATCCATGATTTCGAAACAGAATATTTGCTGCATCTCGAAGAGAAACATGCTTCAGTACTTGAAACCCTTCGTAATGGTAATCTTACTGATGAAGTAATTGAAACCCTCACCCAAGTTGCCTCTGAAATTTCAAGAAAATATCAGGATTAATTTATTGATAAAGACCTGTCATTATGCCTAATCTAAAAGAAGTCAGAACCCGAATAACCTCTGTTAGTTCAACAAAACAGATTACCAGTGCCATGAAAATGGTTTCTGCTTCAAAATTTCGCAAAGCACAGACAGCCATTGTTAAATTGAGACCTTATGCCAATAAGCTCAAAGAAATCATGCAAAATGTGAGTGCCGGAGAAAATGATGCTGTTGAAAGTCCCTATTCACAAGTTCGCACTCCTGAGAAGGTTTTATTGGTTGTAGTTGCATCCAACAAAGGTCTTTGTGGTGCTTTTAATGCGAACGTTATCAAGAAGACCATTATTCTTATTAACGAAAAATATTCGGCTCAGCATAAAAAAGGAGATCTTAAACTGCTTACTATAGGGAAAAAAGCCAGTGAGTATTTCACTAAAAGGAACTTCCCTTCCATAGGTATATTTGATTCCGTTTATGAAAACTTAAATTTCGAAAATGCATCTAAAATAGCCGATATGATAATGGCTAAATTTGCAAATAAAGAATTTGATTGCGTTGAAGTCATTTATAATCAATATAAAAACGCAGCCACACAAGTGCTCTCTAGCGAACAATTTCTTCCCCTTTCAACAATTGTGACTGATACTCCCGTAAAGCAAAATGCGGATTATATTTACGAACCCGATAAGCAAGTAATACTGCAGGAATTGATTCCGAAATCATTAAAAATTCAACTTTTCAAAGTCCTTCTCGATTCTTTTGCTTCTGAACATGGTGCTCGCATGACTGCCATGCATAAAGCAACCGATAATGCCGATGATTTGCTTCGCGAATTGAAACTTACTTATAATAAAGCACGTCAGGCTTCTATTACTAAAGAAATTCTCGAAATCGTAAGTGGTGCCGAGGCTTTAAAAGGATAATTTTCTTCTTTTAATCAAAAGAATTCCTCGCAGCTCTGCTGCGGGGTGAAAAATACTTGCCACAGATTATCAGATTATTTTTTTTGAGAAAAGATTATAATTGAAAATCCAATCAGTGAATCTGTGGCTAATTTTGTTTTTAAAGATACCTAGAGGCTCTGCCTCTGGGTAGTTCATTTTTTGAAATTAAAATTTTTTTCTGCAATAATTCATTTGCTTTACATTCATTATTCAGAAAAGTATTACATTTGTAGAACTAAATACAATCATTATGATAAGCAAACTAGTTGAAAATGCAATCAATGCGCAAATTAAAGTTGAAGAAGAATCTTCAAGAATTTATCTTGCTATGGCCTCTTGGTTAGAAACAAAAGGATTTCCAGGCGCTGCAGCTTTTCTCTATCGTCAAACAGAAGAAGAAAGAATGCATCTATTGAAATTTATCAAATACCTTAACGACCGTGGCGGTAGTGCTCAAATAAAAGAGCTGAAGGCTCCACAAACCAAGTTCAAATCCTTAAAAGAAGTTTTCGAAAAAGTGTTGAAACACGAAGAGTTTGTTACGGCATCCATCAACACCCTCTATGGTGTAACCATTAAAGCTAAAGATTATACCACCAGCACTTTTCTGCAATGGTTCATCACCGAACAAATTGAAGAAGAAAGCACCATGCGTTCCATTATCGATAAAATGGCATTGTTAGGTGAAGATAAATCAGGATATTTTTTGATTGATAAGGAATTGGCAACTCTTGCCCTGGCTCCTATTACGGCAGTTTAATTGCGGAGAGTTGTGTAAAGGATTATTTTACACATATAGTTTCTTTTTAGGGTGAATACTTCGCTAAGCGAGATTTATCAGTTGTTATAAACTTCGGTGAGTAGGGGAAAGCCGCTTTGTAAGATATGCTATAAGTTTTTTTCTGATAATAATCTTGCAGTATGGAAAACCGTCAAAATAAAAGCAGAGCTTTCATTTCGTATTTGGTATATCACCCTGTAATTCCCTTTAATAATCTCCCTTATGGTCTTATCTTTAGACTCAGGCACCCTTCTTCCTAATAATGGATTTTGCTCAATTAATGAAGCAGTATCAATAAGTTTCTCCAATGTAAGCTTTGCATATTTAAAGGAGTCTTTTGATATATAATCACCAATGTCTTCCAAATCGTATAAAGCTCGCTGGGTCCAAACTACTTTAACCATTTTTTCAATTTGCTTTTTGCTTCTTCAGTAGTAAAAACCTTGCCTTCATTGGCATCTTTAATTCCTTGTTCTATTTTATCTAATAATATCATTTCGCTAATTACCTGATCAACAGTAAAATTATCGGGCAAGGCATCAATGGTATAATGAATTTTTTCTTTGGTCAACATAAGGTTATTTTTTTTACAAATATACTCAAAATATATTTCCTGATGTTTTATACAGGATATTTTTCTTTTTAGGTACAGGCGAACATAGAAATACAGCAAATACCCGAATTAATTCAAGAAAGTGAATACTTCGCTAAGCCAGGACTATCACTTGTTTATTAACGTCAGAGAGCAGGAGATTTAATGCAAACAAACATTAATGGAACATCTCTTTTAATTCTATTATTTTGTTGTTTGCATCTTCAATTGTTATTAAGCCGCGCCTGGGGCGGTCTAAATCTATAATTAAATATATTGACATAGAAATCATCACAATATAAATAATACCGACTATATAATTTAAGTGTGCAGCTTTTGTACTATACCCAACAATAAAACTAGAACATAAACTTAGAATAAGCATTACCCAAATAATTGGTTCCGGAACTTTTGCATTTTTTGCAGCATCTCTTGTCGTAACATCATCTATCATTTCATTTAAGGCAGGAATCATTAGTCTCGTAGCATCAGAATACTTTGGATCTTGTGCTAATTTTGAAGCAATTGCCCATATTTTTTCTGCTAAATTATTCGATTGTGCTAAGGCAGATTTGATTTTCTCTTCATCTGCTCCTGCATCAAAATATGCAATGCGATAATTAATATATTCCTTGAAATATGTTCTCATTTTATTTTTAGTGCTATCAGGATATAAATCAGCACGGTGAATGGCTGTCCCAATTGCATTTGCTTCGGATATAATGGTTTGTCGCCTATAATCGAACCTTGAACCAGACATACTAAACGTAAATCCTAAGAAAAATGCAAATAAACTAAGCATTACTCCTTCAATTGTTCCTAATCCATCGCTTTCTTCAATGAGTTTTTTCTTTACTAAAATTCTCCTAAGCTTAAAGCCAAAGAAATAAATGATTGTAAGAAACAAAAACAATATTAATACAATTGTTTTTGTTTCAGCTTGAAATAAGATGGTATTGCTCATTTAAAATTGATATTTGTTATTAGTCTTTTCAAATTAAGTTTTTAAGCTTTATAAATCAGTAAATAGCGCTTTAATTATCATTAAAATCTCAATAATTTGAGAAAGTGAATACTTCGCGAAGACAGGATTATTAGTTGTTTTTTAAACTCCAGGGAGAAGGAGTCAATCTTTAATATAGCGTACAGAAAATCCACTACTTTTTATGTATGGATTAGAGCTAACTTTTTTTGATGTTTTATCAACATATATTGCCCAAGCTTTATCAATACCAGAATAATCAATTGATATAAACCAAAAATATGAAAAGAGTTCAATTTCTTCATAAGTTTTATGTTCGCCAGCTTTATATTTTACAAAACCACCTGTAGGTTGACGTTTACCACATAATCTTACATTAAATCCTGATGATCCTCCAACAATTAAATTATCATATCGAGCACTTGTACTATCCGCAATATTTTTTAATAGAATTTTATATTCATCTTTCGTAGGTAGATGCCACCCAATAGGTGCAATCTTTTTGGCAGTTTCATAATTATAAAGACGACCATATTTAGCGCAATTTATTGAATTATTATCATAGCACCAACATGCGCCAATAGTATCATAATTCAGATTTTCAGCCATCCATATTTGATCTTCAATTTTTATTGTTTTATAGATTTTACCATCCCTTTTATCTTTCATTGTAGCTGTAATTTGAGAAAATATAAAAAAAGGAAAAAGGGTTAAAATTAAACAGATAAATAATTTTTTCATTTTTATAATTTAAAAAGTTATTTTATTTTTAATGTCTTTAAAATAAGGTTTATTTGCCATAATAATCTTATTTTAGTAGAAATATCCACATACGTTAAAGAACTTGTAAAAAGAACAGGAACGTTTATAAGTTTTGTTTGTTTAACTTTCTCATTAATTGATTCTGAATTGATACCTTTTATAACATCAACTCCACAATTATTATCAAATTCAAATTGATATCCCATCCAAATATTTTTATCTATAATAACATCTTTCCCAAAAAACTTTCTTGCACTACTATTGCAAACAATAATTATTTTAGGTTGAATTTCTTCAATTAAATCCATTGACAATATTAATTGATCGCATATAAAATTAAGGTCTTGTTTAGATTTAACTATTTCATTAATTTGTGTTTGATCAGTTTCACGTAAATATAACAAATCAAGATAAGTCCAATCATTAGAAAAACCACAATTTTCAGCTATATCATTAAATTTTTTAAAAAAACGAGGATATTTTTTTACAGCAACAATTGGATCAAAAGAACCGTTTTCACTTTTTGCTTCTTTGGTAAAAGAAGGATTTATTCCAACAAAAAGAACTTTTTTTGATTCAATTTTTGAGAAAAGATAACCTCGGTCAACCAAATTCTTAAATTTAGATGTTTTAGGGTAATCCGAAAATATTTTATTTAATTTACTTATTATCTTTTTTTCTAATTTAATTTCCATGGTATCTAATTTTTTTCGGTTTTAATTATATTTAAAAAATGTTTTATATCTTGTTATTCAGATTATTTCTTGTAGGTAGGTTTTATATCACCATTAACATATACAGTGACTACTTCATTATATCCACCACCATCTTTCAAAGTACGCTCAATTTGAGGACCATCTAATATGTCATCTGAATTCATATTTTGAATTTTTTGAATTATATTTGATCCTGGGAAAAAATTAGCTCTATATACTATTACTCCTTTATAAGTATAAGAAGCATAACTAGGATTTATTCCATTTGCTCTCATTAAAACATATAACCCATTTGCTTCTCCATTTTTATCAACTTCATGATATTCCCCTAATCTGTGATTTTGTGCAGTATTTTCTTTAAAGACCTTGGCTGGTGAAATAAAATAATGAACAGGAAATTTTTCCAGTTTCCAATTACCTACTATTTTTGTTGTGTAATTTTTCTTTTGAGCAAAACTTGCAATACTAAATATAAGCAAGATAAATAATAATACGCTTTTTTTCATTATTTTGATTCATTATTTCCCCCTAATCATAAGGCTTTTCAGGTTCCGCCCTGTTTTTTCAAGTGGTTTTCAGCTCCACCTAAATACATTGTAAAAATACACATAATTTAATTTCAAACACATTATTAAAAAATATTACTGAACCATTTTTAATTTTAGGCATTAATAATCCACTATAAATATTTGCCAATTGTTTTCTGCAAACGTGTTTTTTGATTTCGCAAGAAGCAATTGTTCCCAGAGATTGAGTTTTTCGTCGCCAAAATACACGTTTCCCGGCGCAGAATGAGTTTTTTGCCGGCAAAAAACACGTTTTCCGGTGCAGTATGAGCTTTTTGCCGACATAATACACGTTTCTCGACGCAGATTGAGTTTTTTGCCGGCATAAGACACGATATTTTTCGCGAAAAACTCCGACATCATTCTTTATTTTTGTTTTATTTCCCACACTTTGTGTCAGTATATCAATTAATTAAAAATTTATAGATGATTATTTATTGATGAATTCAAATGATGCTGAAGTTTGCTTAAAGCGCTCTTCTGATAATTTATCTAAGGGGGAGATTAGCATTGTTGATAAAAAAAAATAACATTTTTCATTGTTTGTATTGTTATTCGAAATAAAAGTTTAACTTTGCCAACAAATTTTTAAATTAAATAATCGTAATAAAAAATAAATTTATGTCAAAGTTAATTTGGATATACGCAAGAAACCCTATTGAATCGGCCACTAAAAATAGCTGTAAAAAAATGGAAAAGATTTCCTTGGATTTCGATTTAAAATTGGGCGCCATTCCTTTGGATCCCATCATTGGTCCTATGTATACTATTTTTCATCCTATTCGTATCAGTTTTCACGATACCTATGTTTCTTATAAATTTGCTTTAAACGATTCGCAAGGCACCACCAAAGCCATCGTAAAGATGTGGAAGGATGCGTCTGCAACAGGCTATGATGCTTGGGATACAGCAGTTAAAAAAGTGTATCCTAAAGATTCGAAAAAGCATGATTCTATTTTCCCCAATGGGCACGAGCCTTTCAGGACAGGAAGCTATGCCGAACGCATTACATTTATTGAAGCCTTGCATAAAGCTTGTGATATTGACGGTTCGCTAGACGATGCCAAAGCATTGGTGAATGCTTTTTTAACTGATTATGGCACTTTAAGCGCCGAACATGTAGCCAAGCAAAAATTGGTGAGAGATTTGTCGGCTTTATTAAAATCAAAAAGGAAGATTTGTGCATCGGCTATGTTTTCCACTTTAGGCGATCTTATTAAAAATTATCCTGATAAACCTGACACCATTTGCAGCTATTTTGATTTGGAAGAAATTATCAAATCGACACCCAAAGCCGATGGCGGCGAAAGTGAAGAGTTAACTATCGAACTTATTAAGAATACTATTAAAGAAGCCGGCTTTGCATTTTTACCGACTACAAAAATCAGAGTTTACAATTCAGGGATTACCAACTTAGCATTATTCACAGGAGCCACCAAGGCAAATCCTGTTATTCCGGAAGAACCTTATATTTTACATCCTGAAGAAGAATTTGATATCGAGATGAGTACACTCGGTTTAATAACAAACCGCTTTTTCTTTATTGCCAATACGAGCACCACCGATGATGGTGAAATCGTAATTGATGTGGTTAATTAGATATTAGGCTTTAGGCATTTGGCTTTAGTAGCTGGCAAAGATTCCCTCTTTCGAAAAGATGGAATCTTTTTCTTTATATTAATACCTATCAATGCCGTTTAAATCAAAATTAAAAATATATTTCAAGCGAAATGTCTTGATGATGAATATTTCCCCTAATTTTATAGCATTAATTTTAAAACCAATTTATTATGTTCGACACAAGCCATTTCCATCCACTCATCGTACACTTCCCTGTTGCTTTGCTGATTACAGGGTTTGTATTTGATTTCGTTTACCTTTTTTATAAAAAGGAACATTGTTTATCTAAAGCAGGGCTTTATCTATTGGTATTAGGAACCCTGGGCGCTTTTGCAGGATACTTTACGGGTGAGTTTTTCACTCCCGAATTTAAAGGCGCTGCAGGCGAATTAAAAGAAAACCACGAGCTGTTTGCAAAAATCACCATGTTTGTCATGCTTGCTGCAAGCGCGTTGCGCATTTATCTTCTAATAAAGAAAAAAGAACAGTCGCCACTTAAATGGCTGGTGTTTTCCTTAGTTTTCGTAGGGACTATATCAGTGGGCATCACAGGCTATTTGGGTGGAAAGATAGTGTATGACCATTTAATTGGGTTTTCAGGAAATACCACTATCGCTTCTGATACTACCAAGGCATCGAGCACCATTCAGGATTTAAAAGATGCTTTTAAGGGAGAATCTACTGCTTCAGCAAAGTATAAAGCATATTCAGCTAAAGCAAAAGATGAAGGCTTTGCTCAAATTGCTGCTTTATTTGCTGCCACTTCAAAAGCCGAAGAAATTCATGCAGCCAATCACAAAGAAGTGCTAAAACAATTGGGAGTTACTCCTGATGATTTTGTTGCTCCTCCCTTCGACATAAAATCGACAAAAGAAAACCTTGAAGATGCCCTTAAAGGTGAAACTTATGAGGTTGAAACAATGTATCCTAATTTTATGAAGGATGCCGAAAAAGAAAGTATAAAAAATGCTGGAATTACTTTTTTGTATGCTCATGATGTAGAAATGCAGCATCAGGATTTGTACAAAAAGGCCCTCGAAGCACTTGATAAGAATGATGTGAAATCCCTTTCCTTAGAATATTACGTATGCCCCAAGTGTGGTGCTACTTATTCAAGCAAAGGAGCCCCAAATGAATGTGATATATGCTCTACTTCTAAAAAGCAATATATCAAGATACTTCAACCATAGAAAAAAGGAAAGGCTGTCTCGATGGACAGCCTTTCCTTTTTCACTTAAAATATATTTCCATTCTAATAGGCTAAAAGTCTTCAGCCTAAAAGTCTTTCTTCTACATAAGTTTACTTACCATGTCGGCAAGGCGGTTCGAATAGCCATATTCGTTATCGTACCAAGAAATAACTTTTACAAGATTTCCTCCAATAACCTGTGTGAGCTGCGAATCTAATATAGATGAGTGTGTATTACCAATAATATCAACACTTACAATTGGGTCGGTAATATACTCCAACACCCCTTTCATGCTAGTTTCAGAAGCTTTTTTCATGGCTTCGTTTATTTCTTCTTTAGTAACAGCCCTCGAAAGTTCACAAGTAAGATCAACAATTGAACCGTCGGGTGTGGGAACTCTCATAGCAAGTCCATCGAATTTACCATTGAGCTCAGGAATAACTAAACCAATAGCTTTAGCTGCACCCGTCTTGGTAGGGATAATAGAAACCGCCGCTGATCTGGCTCTGCGTAAATCTTTATGAGGTGCATCAAGTATTATCTGATCGTTTGTATATGAATGCACGGTATTCATTAAACCTTTAACGATGCCGAAATTATCATTCAACACCTTTGCAATGGGAGCAAGACAATTGGTAGTGCATGATGCATTAGAAACCAATTGAAGATCTTTAGTAAGCAAATGTTCATTCACTCCTAATACTATAGTTGCATCAACATCATCAGGATTATCGGAAGGCACACTTAAAATCACTTTCTGAGCACCGGCCTCGATATGTTTCATCATTTTCTCGCGGGTACGAAAAACACCTGTTGATTCAATAACCACCTCTACACCTAATGCTTTCCATGGAAGATTGGCAGGATCTTTCTCGGCATAAATCTTAATTTTTTGTCCATTAACAATAATGCTGTCACCTTCAGCCTTTACTTCTCCTGGGAAACGTCCGTGAACGGAATCATATTTTAGTAAGTGTGCGAGTGTTTGTGCATCGGTTAGGTCATTAATAGCAACAACGTTGATGTTGTCTTTATTTAATAAAGCTCTATATGTAAGCCTTCCAATTCTACCAAAGCCATTTATGGCGATATTTATCTTTGTCATTGTGTAAGTATGTTGATATGTTTCTTATTGGCTGCAAAATTACATTTTTTCATTCAATTAAAATAATAGTATTAATAATATTGAAATTAGGCTAGAATAATAAATTCCCTAACTTTGCCTTCATTTTGAAAACCATCACTTTTTGAATTCAATTAAGAAACTTGCAGGACAAACAGCCGTTTATGGCGTAAGCAGCATCTTAGGACGCTTGCTCAACTATTTATTGGTGCCTCTTCATACACGCATCTTCATCCCTACTGAATATGGAGTGGTAGGAGAAATGTATGCTTACGTATCATTATTATATGTTATTCTGATGTTTGGGATGGAAACAGCTTTCTTCCGTTTTGCTGAGAAAGAAAACGACTTACATAAGGTGTATTCTACCACCTTAACTTCAATATTTGCCGTTTGTGTGTTATTTATCGTTGTGATGTTATCCTTCTCTGGACCCATTGCCAATCTTTTACACTACCCTCAGCATCCCGAGTATATTGTGTGGTTTGCCCTTGTAATTGCTTTAGATGCCTTCTCATCCATCCCCTTTGCCTTATTAAGGCAGCAGAATAAAGCCAAACGTTTTGCCACCATCAAAATGCTGAACATTGGAATGAATGTTGGCCTGAATGTATTCTTCCTTTTACTTTGCCCTTGGTTGTTGAAAAACAACATACTCACCAGCATTGTGAGCTTTATTTATCACCCTTCCATTGGGGTGGGTTATATCTTCATTGCCAATCTTATTGCCAGTTTATTCACCATTGTTTTACTTCTGCCCGACATTGTCAGCTTTTCCTTAAAGTTCGATTATACGCTATTCCGCAAGATGTTTACCTATGCCTTTCCACTATTAATCTTCGGCCTGGCAGGAATAGTAAACGAAACCTTCGACCGCATCATGATAAAGTACCTTTCGCCACAAGAGATAGCCTCGGCTCAGGTGGGCATCTACAGTGCTTGTTATAAAATATCTATCATGATAACCATCTTTATTCAGGCTTTTAAATATGCAGCCGAACCTTTCTTCTTTTCCCAAGCCAAGTTTGCAGATGCTCAAAAGACCTATGCTGAAGTGATGAAATACTTCGTCATAGCCTGTTCGTTTATGTTTCTGGGCATAACCCTGATGATGGAATTGGTAAAGTTTTTTGTAGGAAAGGAATATTATGAAGGTTTGAAAATCGTTCCCATATTGCTATTAGCAAACATCTTTCTGGGTATATTCTATAACCTTTCGGTATGGTATAAATTGACCGATAAAACCTCTTATGGTGCCTATATCTCAATAGGCGGCGCCCTGCTTACACTTATTCTCAACTTCATTTTAATCCCCCTTATTGGATATTTAGGAGCCGCTTGGACTACCTTTATTTGTTATCTCTCGATGATGGTCGTTTCGTTTATCATTGGGCAGAAACACTATCCCATACCCTATAATGTAGTTAAGTTGGTTTCCTTCATTTTGCTGTCGGTTATCTTTTATTTCTTTAGTCTTTGGTATGCGCAATTCCTGCCTCACATCGCCTTAAAATTAATTCTAAACGGATTACTGCTGATTGTCTATGCTGCAATTATCTGGTTTGTTGAAAAACGGAATCTTCATCAATTAATTCATTCAAAATGATTCTCCCAAAACAAAAGGTACTCTTTGTCGACTCTGCCCATCCACAACTCATTGATGACATTAATGAACTTGGTTTCGAGAGCGAGCATATTCCTGAAATAACGCGCGAACAATTGATGGAGATAATAGGCGAATACTATGGCATTATCATTCGCAGCCGTATTTTGCTTGATGAAGAAATCTTATCAAAAGCGCATAATCTGCGGTTTATTGGCAGAGTCGGTGCGGGTATGGAAAGCATTGATGAAGCCTATGCCAAAAGCAAGAACATAGAGTGTTTTAATTCGCCGGAAGGCAACCGGGATGCTGTGGCGGAACATGCCATGGGAATGTTGTTGGCGATGCTAAATCACCTGATAAATGCCGACCGCGAAGTACGTAAAGGCATTTGGAACCGCGAAGGCAATCGTGGAACCGAGATTAAAAACAAAACCGTTGCCATTATTGGCTACGGCAATATGGGCACCGCCTTTTCAGAACGTTTGCTGGGTTTTAAACCCAACATCATTGCTTTTGATAAATACAAATTCAATTATTCTAATAAATCGGTAAAAGAAGTGAGTCTCGAAGAAGTGTTTGAAACTGCCGACATCATCAGCCTGCATGTGCCCCTAACCGATGAAACCCACTATATGGTAGACGATGCTTTTATCAATCGTTTTAAGAAAAACATCTACCTTATCAACACCTCACGTGGCAAGGTGGTGAAGACCACCGATCTTGTTTCCAACCTAAAATCCGGGAAGATATTGGGAGCAGCTCTCGATGTACTCGAATACGAAAGTCATTCATTCGAGAACCTTGCCTCTACCGCATTGCCACAGGACTTCCAATGGTTGTTGCAGAGCGAAAAGGTAATACTTTCCCCTCATATTGCAGGATGGACTCAAGAATCCAAGGTCAAGCTTTCGCTTGTGTTGGCTGAGAAAATTCGTTTAGCCTTTAACGATCCTTTCCGGCAGTGGGATGATGCAAGTATGATATAGAATTTAGCCATTCCCCTATTGGCTGGGGTCTAAGGATATTTTAATGACACTATCCCGAAAAGGGTGTAAACACTTGTTTGAGCATTATCTGCAACTGCAGATTGAATGAAAACGCTTTCATTTGCCCCTCTTAAGCGTAGCGTCCCGCTACGCTTTCATCCATCCTAATTCCTACCGTCATTGCTTCGTCACAGACTGGTTTCAACAAGCTCAACCACCGCACGAAAAAAAAGAGCGACATGAAAATGTCGCTCTTTTTTTATTGAAGGATAATGCAAGGAATTATTTCCAGTTCACTTTCACATTCTGAGTTGCTAAAGATGTTTTAACTCTCACAAGGTAAATGTCAGCCGATAAATCTAATGTTGAATTAAACACATTGCTTCCAGCAAGTTTAGATGAATACACACAAGCACCGGTCAATGAATAGACTTCTACTTGTTGGATTTCTTCTCCTGTCTGTGCAATGATGTGTAATTCATGGTCATTAGTATATACTTTTACATCTGAAACACTTAATGGAACATTGATGTCACCGAAGCGGATGAAGAATCTACCCACAATGTTTTCTGATGTGAAAGCGAATTCATAAGAAGTGGTTTCGACAGGTTCAACCACCAGCATTCGGTCGCTGAGCTTGTCGAAGCCTTACTTGCTAACACTAAGGTTAACTTTTTATATGTTGATAAACTTCTACCATTATTTCTTTTTCGCCGGATATTGTGCAGCCACTCCCATTGTTAATCTTGGCTCAAATAGGTTAAAGTCATCCGCATCGACCCATCCACTGCCGTTAAAATCAGAAATATAAAATCCGGTTGCTCCCATTGTAAGATCCGGCTCAAATAAATTAAAATCATCTGCATCAACCCAGCCTCCCTGATCTAAATCGCCTAAATAGAAAGCATATATATTTGGTGCAATCATAACTTGTGCGTCAGTGCCATAAGCTTGCATCATATCTGAAGTAAAGTCATAAACAACAGGATTGGTATTAAAGGGTATGGCAATTGCAGACCATGTTTGTAAATGATTACGATTGCTAACTTTGATGAAGTAATTACCATTAAGGGTTTGAGCAACATTGAAAGAGGCAAAGCCGCTATCAGCCAAATTAATGCCGCTAATACTCACCCCAATGGGTGCATAGGGTGCATTTTCTTCATACAGGTCTACCTGGATTTTATCAGCAATTCCATCACCCCATTGAGGTGCCCCGGTATTCCCATCCATAGCTTCGTTCATCAATCCGTTTCCAGCATAAAGACCTTCCAGAAATAGTTTCAGATTCAATGTACGTGTTGTGGGTGCACAATTGGTGCTATAACCCGCTCCAGCATCAATATTTGTCCAGTTGGCAGTTGAATAAGCTGCATCATCCACCTGAATACAACTTAAGTTAGGATTATTGGTTGCTCTGAAATCTGACATAATTGTATTATATCCATTTTTCACATTTAAACTTGTCAATAAATTATTCATACAATACAAATACTGTATAGCTGTATTAGAAGAAAAATCTAAATTCGTCAATTGATTATTGTAGCAATCAATTTCATTGAGAGTTGTAAGACCAGAAACATTTAGACTGGTTAACAGATTTGAGTTACAGTAAATCTCAGTAAGAGAAGTAAGACCAATCCCGGAAAAATTCAAATTTGAAAATTGATTACTCGAGCAATCAATGTAAGCAAGAGAAGTAAAACCGTTAAGATTTATAGATGCTAGTTGGTTGTAATAAACGACAATCTTATTAAGTGAAGTTAGTCCAGAAAGATTTAAAGTTGAAAGTTGGTTATGTCCAACGTTAATCTCAATCAGATTATTCAGACCCAAAACATTCAAACTTGTTAATGAATTGGTGTAACAATTGAGTGTTTGGAGAGCTGAATTTGTTGAAACATCAAGCCCTGTGAGTTGATTGTATGAGCAATTAATAGATGTAAGTGCTGTAAAACCTGAAACATTCAGGCTTGTTAATGAATTGTCTTTACAATTGAGTGTTAGTAGAGCTGTATTGGTTGAAACATCAAGCCCTGTGAGTTGATTGTATGAGCAATCAATATAAGTAAGAGATGTTAGTCCGGTAACATTTATACTTGTTAATGAACTTGAGTTACAATCGAGATATTCAAGAGCTGTATTAGATGAAAGATCTAAAGTGCTTAAATCATTATCGTTACAATATAAACGTTGGAGGGCTGTATTTGATGAAAGATTTATAGTTGTAAAAGTATTTCCACCACAATATAATTCAGTGGCATTTGTAAATGCTTCAATACCGGTCATATCAGCAACGTTTTCACCCTCAGTGTAAGCATGAATTACACCTGTAAAAGCAGTTGCTTCAGAGCATTGAATTTCGCCATCGTTATTTGTATTGATAGTTACATCAGCCAACAATTGTGCTTTAAAATTTGCATCAGGGATGTTTACAATACATGGCGGTGTGCAGTTAGTACTAAAGCTTGCTCCGGCATCTATTTGTGTCCAGTTGGCAGTTGAATATGCTGCATTATCCACCTGTATGCAGCTTAAGCCGGGATTGTATGTTGCATCAAAGTCAAAGTACGGAAAGTTGGTATTGTTACCATTTTTCACATTCAAGCTTGTTAATAAATTGTCGTTACAATACAATCCTCTAAGCGAAGTATTTGAAGAAAAATCTAAAGTTGTAAGTTGATTGTTATAGCAGGTTACATAATATAAAGAAGTCAGGCCTGTAACATCTAAACTGGTTAATAAATTTTGATCACACTCTAAAATACCAATCGATGCATTGGCTAAAACATATAAATTTGTCAATTGATTGTTGAAACAATATAAATCAACAAGCAGGGTAAGACCTGAAACATTTAAACTAGTTAAGGCGTTTGAACTACATTCTAATTTTGTAAGTGCTGTATTGGATGACAAATTGAGGTTTGTCAGTTGGTTTGCATTACATGCCAATTCATTAAGAGAAGTAAGAGAAGAAACATTTAAACTGGTTAAACTATTGTAACCGCATTGCAGATTAGTCAGATGTGTATTGGATGAAACATCCAGACTTGTCAGCTGGTTGAAGGAACAATCAAGATAAGTAAGGAGCGAATTGGATGAAAGATTTAAAGCATTCAAACTATTGTTGCTACAAATCAAATTAGCAATACTGGTAAAAGATTCAATACCTGATAGATCTGCAATCCCTTTAGCATCTACATTTATTGTTCCAGTGTAAGCCGTTGCTTCAGAGCATTGAATTTCGCCATCGCTGTTTGCATCAAGTCCTGCTATTGCTAATAATGCTGTTTTAAAGTTTGTATCAGGGATATTTACAATGCATACTACTTCTACAGCAATAGCAGTTCTTGTTGCACTTACTCCACAAATAGTGCTATCCTGCACATAATAAGTAGTATTGGTAGTTAATGCAGGAGTTGTATAATTTACTCCGCCTCCCAACCATTCATTACCGGTTGATGCACTATACCAGCCTAGTGTGCCTGTGCCACTTGCAGAAAGGATAGTAGAATGTCCACTATTAATTGTTTGATTAGCGAGAGGCGTAGTATTGGATGGAGTATCAGGTATTGTATTTACAATAAATGCTCCCGACACTGCAGTGGATTGTGGTATTCCGCAATCTCCGCTTACTTCACAATAATAATAGAGAGTTCCAACTGTTGTTGCTAATGG
>CAIXTV010000095.1 GCA_903922465.1 uncultured bacterium | reverse complement strand
GTCTCAATTAAAAGAGTTGATTTTACAAAAAAATGGGGCTGAGATTTGTCAAATTTCGAATTTGACAAATCTTTTGGCTTAGTTTCTAACTTAAAAGGATTTGACTTATCAGGTAATTGTTTTTCAAAGAATAAATTCATTATTTGGGCTCTTGCTGCATCTATTGTAATTAGCGAATTTAATTTTATCCTATTTTAGCAAGAGTAAATCAGCAATTAAATCATAATAAATCAGCGTCATCAGCGTTCTATTTTTCCCTTCAAAAAAGTATAACCAGCTCTTGGCCCTTGAGATTGCTTCGTGCTTCCCTGCCTGTTGGGCAGGTCAGTTCCTCGCAATGACGTTTCAAAATGAAGGCTTCTCCTTGCTATACCGCTTCAAATATACGGCTTCCCCTCTTGGGTCTTGGAATTTGAAATTTGGGTCTTGGGTCTCCTTCCAAAAAGTCTATTAATCTATACGCCCCTATATATTCACTAGGGACGTAATTAGAAGCAAAACCTAACAGGTTTTCAAAACCTGGTAGGTTTTCCAATCAAACAAAATTCCAAAAAGCTAAAAGTCTAATAGCTTAAACACCCCCTTGGCTCTTAGGACTTTTTCTTCCTAAAAGGTTAAACAACTAAATATCTAAACAACTTTTTGGTTTTGAGATTGCTTCGTCCTTCCCTGCCTGTTAGGCATTGAAGTTCCTCGCAATGACGTTTCAAAATGAAGGCTTCTCCTTGCACTACCGTTTCAAATATACTGCCTCCCCTCTTGGGTCTTGAAATTTGAAATTTGGATCTTGGGGCTTTTCCCTAATAGCCTAAACACCTATAGATCTAAACACCTATACATCTAAACGCCTAAGCACCCTATTTCGGTTTATGTTTCGAATCTGAACGAATAACAATAAGTCCAAACTCCATCATGCCGGGAGTATCATATTTGGTCATCAGGTTTTCAATTTCAATGTGATAATTACCTTTTTGTGGAAAGGTGAAATTCGTCATCATAGGGAAAGCAATATCCCAAATATCACCCATGCCGTTAGCTAAAAATGAACCATCCTGATTTCGTAATTTAAAATTGTGGTTTTGCACTCTTTCTTCACTACTGGGCATGGCTATCGAAAAATTGATTAGCAAATTCTCGAAAGGATAAAATGAAGCATGACGAAGGTCGGCATAAATGTCATATTGGGCTATTGTATCATCAACAGGCACATCAAACTTCAAAATATCGAAGCGATTCCAGTTGTTATTTTTAAAAGTGATGCGCTTTTCGAATAATTTCTCTTTATTATTGCATGAAGCAAACATCAAAACGACTGTCAGAAGCAGTATGAGTTTAGAAAAGGATTTCATAAAAGTGATGAATTTAATATTATTGAAAGTGATTTTATCGAAGTAAATCAAATTTTACTATTTTTACCCTGCAAAATTAAGGCAATTTCATTAACAATGGCAAAGGAAAAATATTATGTGGTTTGGAAGGGAGTTACACCCGGCGTTTACAAGAGTTGGCACGATTGTCAGATGCAGATAAAGGGTTTCGAAGGAGCCATTTTTAAGTCGTTTGGAAACGAATCAAGTGCCCGCTATGCCTATAATGACCATTATACTAATTATATCGGGAAAAACGCCAAGACCCTTCAAATAGCTGTTCAGAATAACATCATCACCACTCCTCCCCTTCTCGACAGCATTTCGGTAGATGCTGCTTGCGAAGGCAATCCGGGCAAACTCGAATATCAGGGGGTGTATACTGCAACAAAAAAACTTTTGTTTAAGCAAGGCCCTTTTCCGAATGGAACCGTTAATATTGGGGAATTTCTGGCTATAGTTCACGGCCTGGCTTATTTAAAACAACAGGGCAGCACGCTTCCACTTTACACCGATTCGATGACGGCCATGAGTTGGGTTAGACGCAAAAAAACCAACACCAAACTCCCCCGAACTGCAAGCAACGAGAAACTCTTCGAACTTTTAGACCGTGCCGAACTTTGGTTGATCAACAATACTTACGAAACCCGAATAATTAAATGGGATACCGAACAATGGGGCGAGATTCCTGCCGATTTTGGTAGAAAATAATCAAAATCCTTAATCTAATCTTAAATGAAAAAGCTGATATCCATAAGCACACTGTTGTTGTTAATGTTTTCGTGCAAGTCTGTTCAAAGCACTTTCGAGAAAGACATAAGCTCATCCTTAAACTCAGGAACAACATCAGACATCACAAACGCATTGAATACATTTTTGCTTCCCTTTTCTTCGCTTTATAATGCCTCAGTGCCAGAAAGAGGATATACTTCCCTATTTCAGAAATTAAGTCTTGAACTATTAAAAGTAAAATGCATTAAAGAAGTGAAATTTACGGAGGGAATCTCGAAAAGTCTGCCTCCCCAAAAGAGTTTTAAGATGAATTGTTTGACAAATGGGACCATTGTAAGCTATTTAGGTGTTATTTTGCTGTCTGAAACGCCAAAGATTATCCAACTGACCAAAGAAGAACCCCTGAAATGATTAAACTATCCTTAGTCATCATCGCCCTAAACGAAGAGAAGAACATTGCTAAATGCCTAGAGGCTGCAAGCAGCGTTGCTGATGAAATCATTATAATAGATTCCTTATCAACCGATCGAACTGCTGAGACTTCCGAGTCTTTTGGGGCAAAGGTGATTCAGCATCCCTTCGAGAATTTTGTAAAACAAAAGAATATTGCCATAGATGCGGCATCAAACGACTGGATTTTATCGCTCGACGCCGATGAAATTCTTTCAACTGAGCTTTGCCTTTCTATTAAAACAATTAAAGAAAACCCTGCTTTTGATGGCTATTTCATGAACAGGTTGACTAACTATTGTGGGAAATGGGTTTATCATTGTGGGTGGTATCCCGATGCCAAACTCCGTTTATTTAATCGCCAAAAAGCCCGTTGGACAGGTCATTTGATTCATGAAAAGATAGAAATGTCAGTAGAAAGCCAGACTGGGAAACTTAAAGGCGATTTATTGCATTACTCCTATTATAGTATAAGCGACCATATCAAGCAGGCCGATAAGTTTTCTGCCATCTCGGCACAGGAATTATTTGAAAAAGGCCGAAAAGCAACGGCTTTTAAATTAGTGATGGGTCCTGTGTTTAAGTTTCTTCGCGATTATGTTTTAAAAATGGGATTCTTAGATGGGTTTTATGGCTATGTAATTTGTAGAATATCGGCACATGCTGCCTTTTTAAAGTATGCCCATCTGAAAAACCTTCAAAAGACTAGCTCAAAAAAGTAATCAAAACAGGTATTTCGTCGACAAAAACCCACATTTGGTATAATATTGTTTTTAATTCAGGCTTAGCTACCTTATTTTGTTGCTTCAATTATTTACTAACCAAATTAAACATAATTTTGTCCCCCTTGTTAAACTCAATTAAAAAAACAAATACATTACATTTATGAAAAAACTATTCTACTTATTTTTAGCCATCCTATCGCTTGGCTTTACGCGCAATGTTTCAGCATTTACGCCACCCGACGAGGGCATGTGGCTCCCAATGTTTGTCGAAAGATTAAATTTTGTTGACATGCAAAAGATGGGTCTGCATCTTACAGCTGAAGAATTATACAGCGTAAACCATTCGAGTTTGAAAGATGCAGTGGTAAATTTTGGCAATTTCTGTACTGCAGAAGTCGTTTCTTCAGAAGGCTTGCTATTCACCAATCATCATTGTGGATACGAAGCCATCCAACAACATAGTTCGGTAAATCACGATTATCTAACAAATGGTTTCTGGGCAATGAATAAATCAGAGGAATTACCTAATGAAGGTTTAACCGCATCTTTTCTTGTCAGGATGGAAGATGTTACAAAGCAGGTTATGGCTGATGTGAGCGACACCATGTCAAATTCTTCCAGAAAAACCGCCATAGGAAAAGTGATTGATAAACTTAAAAAAGAAGCTGGAGAAAAAGGAAAGTATGAAGTATCCATCAAAAGCTTTTTCGAAGGAAATGAATATTACATGTTTGTATATGTAGTGTATGAAGATGTTCGCTTGGTAGGAGCTCCTCCTTCGGCAGTTGGTAAGTTCGGAGGCGATACCGACAACTGGATGTGGCCTCGCCATACAGGTGATTTTAGTATCTTCAGAGTGTATACCGATGCTGAAGGAAAGCCAGCAAAATACTCTAAAGAGAATATTCCACTTCAACCAAAACACCATCTACCTGTCTCAATTAAAGGCCTAAACAAAGGCGATTTCACTATGATTTGGGGTTATCCCGGACGCACCGATCGTTTCCTTACCTCTTATGGCATAACAGATCTATTGGATGAAACTGCTCCTAGCATTATTAAACTTCGCGAAAAGAAACTTGCTATTATGAAAGAAGATATGGATGCAAGTGATTCTATCCGTATTAAATATTCCTCAAAATATGCTCAGGTAGCCAATTATTGGAAATATTTTATTGGCCAAAGCAAAGGATTGAAACGTCTACAGGTATATGATCGCAAGAAAGAGTTAGAAAACAAATTTACACTTTGGGTAAACTCTGATGAGGCCCGCAAAGTAAAATATGGAAGTGTGTTGAAAGACTTTGAAGATGGGTTCAAGCAGTTGGGCGAAAAGAAAATCAATCGCAGAATGTGGTATTTCCAGGAAGTATTCACAGGGGCTGAAATACTTTATATGGTTTATAAAATCCAAGGCATTGAGGCTGTGTTGAAAAATAAAGACATTAAAAAAGAAGACCTTGATAAATTCCGCGAAACAGCTAAGGAACATTTCAAAGATTATTATCTGCCAACCGATAAAAAACAGTTTGCCGCCTTATTAGAAATGTATTATAACGATATCCCTAAAGAATATCATCCTAAAATCTTAACTGAATTGCATGATAAATATAAAGGAGACTTTAAGAAATTATCAGATGTTGTTTATGAGAAATCAATATTCGCATCAGCCGAAAACTTTGAGAAGTTTTTAAACAAACCTTCTCAGAAAATTCTGGATAAAGATTTAGCCAAGCAAATCTCAAATGGATTACTGACAGCCTATATGACAATGAATTCGGATAAAGGCGATATTTCTAAAAAACTTGATGTGGCTAAGCGTTTATTTGTTGATGGAATTCGTCAGATGGATCCAAGCCGTAAGTATTACCCTGATGCCAATTCTACTATGCGAATGACCTATGGTCAGGTGCTCGATTATATTCCTGCTGATGCCATTTATTATGATTATAAAACCACCTTATCGGGCATAATGGAAAAAGAAGATCCCAAAAACGACGAATTCGTTGTCCCAGCTAAGCTAAAAGAGTTGTGGACCAAAAAAGATTATGGCAGATATGGTAAAGATGGCAACTTAAATGTTTGTTTCATACATAACACCGACATCACCGGTGGCAACTCAGGGAGTCCGGTAATTAATGGCAACGGCCAATTGGTAGGGATTGCTTTTGATGGAAACTGGGAAGCCATGAGTGGCGATATTGCTTATGAAAAAAACTTACAACGCACCATTAGTGTCGATATTCGTTATGTGTTGTTTATTATCGATAAATACGCAGGCGCTTCAAACCTAATTAAAGAACTCACTATTGTAGAATAAAAATTACTGCTAATATTACATGCCACCTGATTTGTTTTGGGTGGCATTTTTTTTATCGAATCTCAAAGTAATAAAGGGTAAAACATGACTTTTACCCCTAATCAAAATGAAAGGTTTATGACATTGATTTTTCTATATTTCATTGTCATTTGAATCAAGGAAGAGATATTAATTTGACTAAATACATTCAGATTTGGTGTTTTAAAACAATTTAAGATATCTAAAAGGCTTAGTGTTAAAAGAAAAGCATACTGTGGTGAGCCCTTATCATTTTACAATTTCCGGATATGATAGATAATAACTCAGAAAAAATGATTAATTTTACAGCAAGCTTAATACCACGAAATTAGTTTTATAAAAACATCAGCATGAAAACTATTGAATCTTTTCTTTTTAAAGTGGGGATAATGTTTTTCTTATTAAATATTCTGATTAATTTCTCTTGCCATGGGAATACAGAAACCCCTCCACCTCCACCAATCAATGACGAATGCTCAGGAGCGTTTGCTATTACTGTTGACACAATCTGTAATTATGTAACATATTCAAATGTTGGGGCAACAGCATCTGCAGGTGTTCCTGCACCTGGATGTGCTGACTATATTGGAGCTGATGTTTGGTTTAGCGTGACTGTGCCACCATCAGGTCATTTAGTTTTTGATTCATATAGTCAGGGGATTGGCGATGCAGGAATGGCCATTTATTCAGCTAATTGTGGTTCGTTAGCATTGATGACATGCAATGCTTATAGTAATTTCAATAATACTATGCCACAGATTGACACCTTTGGATTGATTCCCGGTTCTACCATTTATATAAGGTTCTGGGAGAATGGGTCCATTGTTGGTGGAGATTTTGCTTTGTGTGTTTACGACCCACCTATTCCCATTAATGATGAATGCTTTGGGGCTATAACCTTAATTCCAGACACATTTTGCAACTTTAGCATTTTCACCACTGCTGGGGCAAGTGCTTCTATGGGTGTTACTGATCCTGGATGTGCAAATTACCAAGGGGGTGATGTTTGGTTTAGGGTGATAGTGCCGTCTACCGGTCGTTTGATTTTCGATTCGCAAAACCAAGGAATTGGTAATGCAGGTATGGCCATTTATGCGGGAAGTTGTGGCTCATTAAGCTTACTTAATTGTGATAATTACAGTAGCTTTAACCTGAGCATGCCTTTGATTTACCAAACAGGAATGACTGCGGGCTCAACAATATATATTCGATTTTGGAGGTATAACAATCCGACAGGAGGGAAATTCGGATTATGTGTTTATGAACCTCCTATACCCATAAATGATGAATGGTCAGGCGCAACACTTATCAATGTTGACACTGTTTGTAATTACACAACCTATACTAACCTTGGAGCAACTGCATCAGCAGGATTACCCACAAGCGTATGCGGTAACTATTTATGTGGGGATGTTTGGTTTAAGCTGATCGTGCCTGCATCGGGCACCCTCATTTTTAGTACACAAAACATAATCGGTAGCATACTCAGTTGTGGCATGGCTGTTTATTATGGCAATGGGAGCAGTTTGTTTCCAATTGAGTGCAAGGATGGTGCCATGCCAAAAATTACTTGCACGGGATTGATTCCGACTTACACTATTTACATTAGGGTATGGAGATATCACACTATTAATGGAGGAAGCTTCGGGCTCTGTGTCTATAACCCATCTCCACCAAGTGTTCAACCTCCATGCAGCAATTTGGGTTTCGAAAACAATTTTACAGGATGGTATGGAACTGTTGGAAATTCAGTGCCCGGGGCGTATGGGGCTCCAACGCCAGATTATAAGCCGGCATTATTTAATACCACCACAAATCCAAATTTCTCTTTAATGACAGGCGGGACAGATCCTTTTGCAGGCTTTCCTGTTGTATTTAATGGATCAGCTTCATTAAGATTAGGTGATTCTGCTCTTATGGAATCCTATAATGCAGCTTCCATAGAACAATCATTCATGGTAACTGCTTCTAATACAAATTTCACCTATAATTATGCTGTGGTTCTTGAAAATGGGAATCACCCATATACAGTTCAGTCATTTTTCCAGATTGATTTGTATGATCCTAATGGATTTCTAATTCCATGTGGGCAATACACAGTGGCATTACCAAATTCCGAATTTCTTCCTACTGCCTATCAATTTGTATATTATAAACCCTGGACACCAGTGAGTATCAATTTATCTGCCTACATAGGGCAAAAAGTCAAAATAAGGTTTACTGCCTCTGATTGCACAGCAAGAGGTCATTTCGGTTATGCATATATAGATTGTTCATGCACCCCATGGGGGATTATTGCAGCAGATACCATTTGTCAGGGGCAATCGGTTACGCTTTCTGCTCCATTAGGGGCCTTAAGCTATTTATGGCTTCCTGGTGGCGACACAACTTCATCAATAATTGCTAATCCAAACAACTCTACAAACTTTTCATGCAGCATGGCTACACTAGGGAATACATCATGCAATTATACTTTAACAAAGTTTATAACAGTTAAACCAGCTCCTCAAATTACAGCAGGAAGTAATAGTCCGATTTGCAATGGTCAAACGTTATTTCTTACTTCAACTGATACCTCAATAAGCAATTACAGCTGGACAGGTCCTGACGGATTTACAAGTTTAGTTCAGAATCCTGTGATAACAGCCGCTTCAAGTGCTGCTAGTGGAATTTATACTGTTACAACCAATTATTCAAATGCCTGCACACGAACTGACAGCATAATGGTAATTGTTTCTCAGCCAATAAATAGCACTTATCCGCTTATCTGCCAGGGTCAGACCTATATAGTTGGAATGCACCTCTATTCAACAAGTGGAATTTATCATGATACTCTCACTTCCAATTTAGGTTGCGATAGCATTATCGTAACAAATTTAACGGTTGGGGCAATACTAAATACAACATTCAATCCTATTATTTGCCAGGGAGAGGTCTTTAACGTTGGAACGCATAATTATATCTTAGCAGGGACTTATATAGACACATTAGCAACTTCTTATGGTTGTGATAGTATTGTCACAACCAATTTATCCCTATCAGGTTCAGTCCAACAAACAAGTATTAATCCTGTCATATGTCAGGGGGAAACATTCACTGTTGGTATTCATAATTATATATCATCGGGGACCTTTAAGGACACCTTAATTTCATTTTCAGGTTGCGATAGCATTATTACAACTCATTTAACTGTAAATCCTATTCAGCAAATTATTTTGCATCCTACATTTTGCCCGGGAGGTTCCGTATCAGTTGGCATCCATAATTACACTCAAACCGGAACTTATCAGGACACGCTAATAACATATTTGGGTTGCGACAGCATTATCACAACTAATTTAGTTGTACATCCAATTAATCAGATTGTTTTAAATCCGGTAATATGCGGAGAAGATGCATTTTTTGTGGGAACCCATGGCTACTACCTTTCAGGAACCTATCATGATACTTTACAAAGTTCTTTTGGTTGCGATAGCATGATAACCACCAATCTTACAGTGCTACCACAACAACTTGTCAATTTATATCCTGTACTTTGTCAAGGTCAAACTTTTACAGTCGGTTTTCATATATATTCAACAACAGGAACCTATTGCGACTCCTTACTAACATCATTTGGATGTGATAGTATTATTATTACTCATTTAATAGTACTTCCAACTCCGCTAACGCCCACAGTTTCACAAAGCAACAACGTACTTTCTTCTAATATTACAACAGGCAATCAATGGTATAATCAAAACGGTCTAATGATTGGAGACACTAATCAGACGCTTATTCTAACTACTAATGGGGACTATTATGTAATAGTTACTCAGAATGCTTGTGTTTCGGATACCTCCAATGTATTACATATAACCAATGTCGGGATTGAAGAAAATAAGAATCACATAAGTATTAACATTTATCCTAACCCTGTGACTAATGAACTAATAATTGAAGCCATTGGGAATAATGAGAAAATAGAGTTTGAAATATTAAGTTCAATCGGAAAGCTTATTTTTAAAGGTAGTTTAATAGAGAAAACTATTGTTCAAACAAAGAACTTTGCACAGGGAATGTATATGGTGAAGATTGCGAATGAGAAGCTGATTGAATTTAAGAAGGTTGTAAAGAATTGAAAATTTAAATTACAAAAGCAATATAAAGGAATTTTTATGATTAAAAATCATAAACCGTTTCTGACTTAGGTCGCCTTACGACTTGATTTATTGGCAGTTTCCTTTAATTAATAAAGATATATCACTACTAACATCTACCTAAAATCTAGGGAATAGCTACGAATGTCAAGTCGGATGCATTTCATGACAAAACTATACTATAATAGCCAATTTACTACTACTTTATGATAAAACAAAAACATTAATTCCCCCTTAAAACACCATAGAAATCTATTTGATTTCCATAGAAATAAAAACAGAGGACGAACTTAAAAAATCGCTTTCTTTTTGCTTGTTGAGGAAGGTGGATTTTTAGAAGTAGAGTTTCCCAGTGGGGAATTCTTCTTATTAGAGGTAGAAAATAATTGGAAATTTTCGCCCACTATGGATCAAGCTTTAAACTCTATGGCGATTAGTTGGTTGATAACGAGTTTGAATGAGTCGTTTAGCATTTCGTTCAAAACCGCTCCATTGTTCACGGCAAAACTTAGGTCAGGTTTAAGCACGGTAGATGTTGTTCTTAGTTTGAATCTAAATAATTTTCCTATGATAGCTATTGACACCAATATTAAGCTTACAACACAAGTTTTTCTAGTGACCCGAACAATCTTTTAAATTCATTACAAAACCTTGATTTAAAGCAATCTTAGTTTTTTAATTTTGAAAATAAAAAAATAAAAGCAAAATAAAAATCGATTTAGACAACCAAAATACTATTTTTGGTGTCTTCTAATAAAATCACTTAAATAAATTAATTTAAAACAAATGAAAAAAGTTTTGCTCTTAATGATTATTGCGGCTTCAACGGCTGCTTTTTTACCATCTTGTAAAAAAGATGTTGTGAAGGGATGTACCAATACGGACGCCTTCAACTATGATTCTAAAGCTACAGAAGATGATGGGACTTGTATAGCCCCTCTTCAGGTTCAGAAAACCACCTTAATGGATTTCACTGGTGTTGAATGTGGAATTTGCAGCGCTACAGGGATTCCTTGTTTTATGCAAGCAATTAAAGACAACCCTTCAAAAGTAGTTCCTTTTGGCGTTCATTGCGGAACAGGTGACCCAATGAATAATAATACTTCTCTGGGTCTTTCAAGTGCTTATAATGTTTCTGGAATTCCTCAAATTGCAGTTGGAAACACCGAAAGTGTTAACATTAGTGCTGCTTCTTTAAATGCTGCTATTGCATCAAACACTGCATCAGCTGCAAGCGTAGGTATGGTTGCAAAAATGACGGCCAATGGAAACTTACTCAGCATTTCTGCAAGAGTAAAATTCTTTTCCGCGCTATCAGGCGAATATTGGTTAGCCGTTTATGCTATGGAAAATGGAGTTGTTGCACATCAAATAAATATGCCTGACCCATTTTCACATTTTCATGTAATTAGAGGCTGTGCCAATCAAACAGGTGGATATAGAGGTGAAAAAATTGTTGTTGCTTCAGTTGCAGCTGGCACTATCATTGATAAAACTTATTCATACACACTTCCTGCAGGTTGTAATGCAGCAAATGCATACATTTCTTTAGTTCTATGGAAGAAAGAAACCAGCTCTTGGAAATTTGTAAACGCTAATTAATTCGCGTCCGAAACTATTTTTTGTAATAAAAGCTGCTTCTCGAAGCGGCTTTTATTATTTATAATGATTAAAAATTGCACATGTTTGCAAATCATAATAGAGAAAGTGTATTTTTGCCGTGTTAAAATATTTTCGAATAAAACTGAAATAAAAATGAGTTACACTTTATCTTCTCTGACGAAAAAGCTAATCATGGCATTAGCCGGATTATTTCTGATGGTTTTTCTGTTGGTTCATCTTACCATTAATCTTTTTATGCTCCTTCCCGATAATGGAGAATTATTTAAATCCGCGGTGCATTTTATGACCACCAACCCTCTCATAAAAATATTTGAAATCGTTTTGTTTTCTGGTTTCATACTTCATATGTTTGTTGGAGTTATTTTATTTATCAAAAACCTCGTTTCGCGTCCTGTTCGTTATTATAAGAGTAATAAATCCGAAACATCATTCTTCTCGAAGTATATGTTTTATACCGGTGCTGTTGTTTTTATTTTCCTTCTTATCCATTTCATGAATTTCTATTTTGTGAAATTAGGTTGGGTCTCCCCTCCAAGTGGAATAGAAGTTCATGATTTTTACTCAATGGCGATAGTACTTTTTAGCAATAAAATTTATTCAGTGGTTTACATTATTCTAATAGTTTTACTTGGATTCCACTTAAATCACGCTTTACAATCAGGCATACAAACTATTGGGTTTAACCATAACCGCTATACCGTTTGTGTGAAAAGATTCAGCACATTCTATGCCCTTATCATTGCACTCGGATTTTGTGCTATCCCAGTCTATTTTTTATTCATTCATTAATAATTGATACCTCATATTATCTAACCTATGGCAAATATTCAATCAAAAGAGCCCGAAGGAAATATTACTGAAAAATGGTCATTTTACAAAGCAAATTGTAACCTGATTAACCCATCTAATAAACGTAAACTCGACATTATTGTTGTAGGCACAGGACTTGCAGGTGCTTCTGCTGCTGCATCTCTAGCCGAACTCGGATATAACGTAAAATCCTTTTGTTATCAGGACAGTCCCCGCAGAGCACACAGCATTGCTGCCCAGGGGGGTATCAATGCTGCCAAAAATTATCGTAACGATGGAGACAGCGTTTTCCGTTTATTCTACGATACCATAAAGGGGGGTGATTACCGTTCACGTGAAGCCAATGTATATCGTTTGGCCGAAGTTAGTAACAACATCATCGACCAATGTGTAGCACAAGGAGTTCCCTTTGCCCGAGATTATAGTGGATTACTCGACACTCGTTCCTTTGGAGGTTCTCAGTTGCAACGGACATTCTATGCCCGTGGTCAAACAGGACAACAGCTTCTGTTAGGTGCATATAGTGCCCTTAGCCGTCAAATCAATCTCGGAAATGTCACTATGTACAACCGTCGTGATATGCTGGAGCTAGTTGTTGTAGATGGCAAAGCAAGAGGCATCGTTACAAGAAATCTGGTAACTGGAGAAATAGAAAAACATTTTGGTCATGCAGTAGTTTTAGCTACTGGTGGCTATGGAAACGCTTATTATCTTTCTACCAATGCCATGGGTTCAAATGCAACCCCAATTTGGAAAGCATATAAAAAAGGTGCACTTTTCGCTAATCCAAGCTTTACTCAAATTCATCCTACATGTATTCCTGTTCATGGTGACTATCAATCAAAGTTAACTCTTATGAGCGAAAGTCTTCGTAATGATGGAAGAATCTGGGTTCCTAAAAAGAAAGAAGATGCAGAAAAAATCAGAAATAAAACACTAAAAGCATCACAAGTAGCTGAAGAAGACCGTGACTATTATTTGGAACGCCGTTATCCTGCCTTCGGAAACTTAGTCCCTCGTGATGTTGCTTCAAGAGCTGCAAAGGAAAGATGCGATGCAGGATTTGGTGTTGGAACCGGACTTGCTGTATATCTTGATTTCTCTGCCTCTATCAATCGTTTAGGAAAAGAAGTTATTGAAGAACGTTATGGAAATCTTTTCCAAATGTACCATAAAATCGTTGATGAAGATCCATATATTGTCCCTATGATGATCTACCCTGCAGTGCATTACACTATGGGTGGCTTATGGGTTGATTATGAACTTCAAACTACTATCCCTGGTTTATTTGCTCTCGGCGAATGTAACTTCTCAGATCATGGAGCTAACCGTTTAGGAGCATCTGCATTAATGCAGGGTTTAGCCGATGGCTATTTCGTTCTCCCTTACACAATTGGAAATTATCTTTCAAAAGAAATCCACACCCCTCGCATTCCTACTGATACAGCTGAATTTAATGAAAGCATGCAATCGGTTCAGCAACAAATGGATCGCATCATGTCTATCAATGGAAAACAATCAGCCGATTCATTCCATAAACGATTAGGGCATATTATGTGGGAAAACTGTGGTATGGGAAGAACTGAAGAGCGTTTACTCAAAGCCCTCGATCTTATTCCTAAACTAAGAAATGAATTCTGGAGCGACCTGAAAATGACAGGGACTACAAAAGAATACAACCCTGAATTAGAAAAAGCAGGCAGAGTTGCCGACTTTATGGAACTTGGCGAATTAATTGTACGTGACGCATTAAACCGTAAAGAATCCTGCGGAGGGCATTTCCGCGAAGAGATGCAAACCGAAGACGGTGAAGCAAAACGTAACGACGATGAATTCAAATATGTTGCTGCTTGGGAATACAAAGGAGATAATGCTACTCCTGAATTAAACAAAGAACAACTCGAATTCAAATGGATGGAGTTGAAGCAACGCAATTATAAATAACATATTTTCAGAACAATTATAAATCAAAATACAATGGATCTTACGTTAAAGATATGGCGTCAACAAGACGCACGTTCAAAAGGTAAATTCGCAACTTATCAAATAAAAGGGATTTCAGCAGATTGTTCATTCCTGGAGATGCTCGATCAGTTGAACGAACAGCTCGTCCGCGAAAACAGCGACCCTGTTTCTTTTACTACTTGTCCGGTTGCTTTTGACCACGATTGCAGAGAAGGTATTTGTGGAATGTGTGGATTATACATTAATGGGAGACCTCATGGTCCCGACACAGGTATTACTACCTGTCAGTTGCATATGCGTAAATTTAAGGATGGGGATGTAATTGTAATAGAACCTTGGCGTTCGAAAGCTTTTCCTCTTATCAAAGACCTCCTTGTTGATCGCACCGCACTTGATGCTATTATACAAGCAGGGGGCTATACTTCCGCTAACACGGGAGGAGTTCCAGAAGCCAACTCAATTCTGATTAATAAACCCGATGCCGAAAAAGCAATGGATGCCGCTGCCTGTATTGGTTGTGGTGCTTGTGTTGCCTCTTGCGCTAATGCCTCCGCCATGTTATTTGTTTCAGCAAAAGTTTCCCATTTAAATTTACTCCCTCAAGGAAAAATTGAAGCCTACGATCGTGTTAAGAAAATGGTGAAAGCCATGGACAAATTAGGCTTCGGAAACTGTAGTAACACCTACGCTTGTGAAGCAGAATGCCCTAAAGAAATTAACGTAAGCAATATAGCACGCATGAATCGTCAGTTCTTTTTTGCCAAAATCGTAGAAGACTAGTATACTGCTGCAAGTCCCAAACTCAAAACATAAGAAATCAATCCTTAATCAGGAACTTCTTGAATCTTGGAACTTGAATCTTGAAATGTAAAACTTGAGGCTTGGGACTTTTTTGTACTTTTGTAACCAAATCAATCCCTTCCCTCAATGCTTTTCAAGGATATTCCCGGACAAACTGAAATTAAGAAACATCTCATTCAAACCATTAAATTGAATAGGGTAAGTCATGCCCAGTTGTTTTATGGTCCTGAAGGCACGCAAAAGTTAGCTCTTGCTATCGCTTATGCTCAATATCTTAATTGTGAAAACAAAAAAGAAGACGATTCTTGCGGGGTGTGCAATTCCTGCATCAAATATCAAAAATTAGTTCATCCCGACCTACATTTCTATTACCCCATTTCATCTAAAAAAGCAAACGAAAAGCCAATTAGCAAAGATTTTGCAGGGAATTGGCGCGAATTTTTACTCCAAGCCGATTACAATGTCAACCTCTACGATTGGTATGAAAAAAATGGCATAGAAACCAAGCAAGGCATCATCAATGCAGCCGATTGCAACCATATCATACAGACCCTAAGCCTGAAAGCCTACGAAGCAGAATATAAAGTAGTTATTATCTGGATGGTCGAAAAACTGTTTCATTCAGCAGCCCCCAAGTTATTGAAGATTTTAGAAGAACCACCTGCTAAAACGGTATTCCTCTTGGTTTCCGAAAACCACGATCAGATTCTCAACACCATCCTTTCACGTACACAATTAGTGAAAATCCCTAAAATACAGGATAAATACATACTCGAAGCTCTGATGAATCAATATGGAGTTAGCGAAGGAACCGCACGCAAAGCCATTCTCTTGGGCAATGGCAACTATTATGAAATAGTAAAATACACTCAGGCAAATCAGGAAAACGAAATCACTTTCGATGTATTTCTTAAATGGGTAAGAGCCTCTTTTGCAGGAAATGTAGTTAATATTATTGCAGCCCTAGGTGACATTACAAGTATGAACCGCGAAAAACTCAAGTATTTTCTTAGTTATGGGCAAAAATTCTTTCGAAATTGTTTGCTCCATAATTTAGGAGGCGAAAAACTCATTAAAATGACAGACAAAGAGCACGATGTGATGCAAAAGATGAGTGTCTTTGTTACCGAAGAAAAGTTCCATACTCTTAACAATGAACTGGAAAAAGCCATCTACCAGATTGGACGCAATGCCTATATCCCCGTCTTGATGTTAGATCTTTCTTTTATTATCAGAAGGCAACTCAAAGTTTAGGAAATTATTTCCATTAAGATTCAAAGCAATATTCAAAATACTTTGACCTAATATGTCAGGCCTAGTGTTCTGAGCGGAATTTGCAACTCCGATTACCGTAATCGCTTGATATTTAGTTTTTGAGACTTTGAACTCTGGAGAAGTGGCGTTGAGCTCTGGAGAAGTGGCGTTGAACTCTGGAGAAGTGGCGTTGAGCTCTGGAGAAGTGGCGTTGAGCTCTGGAGAAGTGTGTTCGACGCTTTGGGAAGAGCAGTCGATGCTTTGGGAAGAGCAGTCGACGCTTTGGGAAGAGCTGTCGATGCTTTGGGAAGAGCAGTCGACGCTTCGGGAAGAGCAGTCGACGCTTTGGGAAGAGGTTTCGACGCTTCGGGAAGAGCAGTCGAACTCTTTCGAAGAGCGTCGGAACGTTTTCGAAGGGGATGTAAACTTTTTCGATGGGGTTTAAGTCTAAAGATTAGCATTTTATGGGGCTTGAATTAAATTGAGAAAATGAAATCAAATTAACCCCAATTCTGACGAAACCCCAATCCCGACGATAAATGTCTGGACAATAACAGTGTAGTGCATAATGAATGCAATATTTTCAAAATGGATAATTCCAAATTTGATTATGAGCCCCCATTTTTAGCTTGAAAAGGGACGATAAGGACTTTTGGGACGATGGAATAGGATTACTTAGTTAGCGTTTGCAGGAAAACACCTAAAAAAAGATTTAAGAACAAGGATTTATGATTTTTGATTTTAGAAGATGTCCGACATTCATAAGGATAGTTTTACTTTATAAATGAAATC
>CAIXTV010000094.1 GCA_903922465.1 uncultured bacterium | reverse complement strand
TCATTCTTAAATCGAAGTAACTCAATATGAATATATTTTTCCAGAAACTTAATTTCATCACTTACAAATATATAATCCTTGGAGGCTATCTCCATATTACTTCTGATTATGCTAGCCAAATTGCTCATATATAGCAAGGTGTCCTTAATGTTTTTGGATAGTACCAGAAACTGTATTGATGTTAAGGCATTGAAAATGAAATGCGGATTCATTTGAATTTGCAAGGAACGTAATTGCAATTCTGAATTTTGAACAAGGAGTTTTGTTTTTTCTTCTTGTCGTTTACGTAATGTATTATATCTCAATCGGAAAATCACATATGACAAAACACTTATCACTAAAATTATTAAAACCAAAAACCAATAGCTTAACCAAAATGGAGGGGCAATTGAAAAATGTATTTCTTTGCTTATTATCTGATTATTTTCAATATTGAAAAGTTCCAAAAGAATAGAATATTTACCCGATCTCAAGGATTGCAGATTAACTATATTCCCTTTTATCCAACCCTCTTCATTGATTTTGTAGCGATAACGTAAATTTTTTGCTGAGGGATATTTTATTCCCCTGAAAACAAAAGATATCTGTTGAGTAGAATATGACAATTGCTTGCTTAGTAAGTCGTTGACATCGACGTCTTTTTCATTAATTCTAAGCTTAACAATATTGATTTCCAATTTTGTTTGCAATGATACTATAGGATTAATTTTCACCACTTCATTACCTGTGTGCAAGATAATATTACCCTGATTATCTAGTACAGGCGAGGTTGCTGATATAAATTTATATCCATTAAATTCATTGTAAAAACAATCGATTGCTGGAGAATTAGAATATAGTTTTTCGAGAGTGATAATATTTAACCCTTCATTGCTTGCCAAATAAAGTTTATCCGCCGCAAATTTTATCCATTTGCAATTATTACCCTTTAGCCCAATTTTCAGCAAATCAATTTCTTTACGCACATAAGGCTTGTTGGCATAGCCTATTTGAAACAACTTATTCGACTCCGATAAACACCAAATATAGCCAGAAGGGTCTTTATCCATATCTCTCAGATTATTATCCAAAGGGGAGTTGGCTTCATTAAGTCTTAGTCCCTTATCCCCAAAAGCTGTAAATAAGCCATTAATGCGAGATTCGAAATATAATACTCCATTCGACTCCAATATCTTAATATTGTCATAATTTAATGCTAGCGTATCCTCAACAAAACTCCTACTTTCGAGATTACGAATAGAATTATAATGCAATATAGCTTGATATTTTAAGGCGACATAAACACTACCATCCTTCATTACCATAAAACTTCCTATACCAAAGGGCAAATAGGTTTTCATATCGGCTAATGAAACAGCGCCCTTGCCTGTTTGAACATAAAGTTTGTTTCTGTCTTTGATGAAATTACTGAATTCAAAGCCAGAAGATGTATCAAATACGGATATGCTTGTATTTTCAGATGCTTTTTTGATTTTTGCTTTAACTTTGTCTTTTGTCAAAACTTGCTCAATCTTGCCATCGCAACTATATAAAATTCTATTTTCAGTTAAAATCAATAAACTATCTCCAGCATTAGCGGCATCCAGAACATTTTCCTTGCCCTGAAAATCAATATACTCGAAGGGCGATTCTTTAAAAGCCATCAAACCATTATCTCTCCCAAACCAGGTGACATCTGAAATTGAGTCATAAAATATGGTATTTACACTTTGAATGTTTTGTGGCAGATGACTTGGAATCAAGTTATTACTCTTAATATCATAAAGCAAAATATCAGATCTAAACCTCCCGTCACCAAGTCCGCCTATCCAAAGCAATCCATTTTTATATGGCGATAGCTCCCAAATAAAAAAAGCAGTATCTAGGTATACAGTAAGTGGTTTCTCATACTGATTTCGATACATATACAATTTACTGTACTCGCTACTAAACAAATGGCCATCCATGCTAGCTGAAGCAAATCTGCCTTCCATTGAAATTCTAACAGCATAGGATTTCTCAGGGTTTTCGGAATTGAATTTCAAATGATACAATCCTTGAGTAATACCCTTTAAAACGCTAAAGAAAATTTCCGATTTGTTTTCTGTGATGGATAAAATAATCGACCTATCTGTTTTGTCTTTATTATAATAAACAGGCATCAACTTTTTGTTGTGCAAAATATAAAAACCATTTTCAGTCCCTATAAATAAGGTATGAAAATGTTTAGAGTAATATAATTTACGGAAAACCATTTTGAATTTTCCCTTGGTTTGAATTAGATTGGTGATAATGTTATTTCTAATCTCCACCAAGCCACCATTTGAGCAACCGGCATATATTTCACCCTGTTCACCTAATGCAAGCGCTCCTACCCGATTCGAAGGCAAACCATTTGTTGTGTATAAGTTGTCGAATTCACTACCATCAAATCTGGAAATGCCATTGTCCGTTGCAACCCATAGTATTCCCTTTTTGTCAAGTAATATTTCGCGCACAACATTACCTGCAAGGCCATCATTTTCAGTGTAAAACAAGATTGGTTTAATTTGAGAATACAAGCCTTGTGTGGCTGTAAACATCAACATAAACAATATCAGTTTTTTCAATTTATAGCATTTTTTTAATTATATCTTCAAAATCAGAACTCTTGCGAACCGAAACAGGTATTTTTGTATCACTCTTTAAGATGATGAAATTTTCTTCTGCTCTTAGAAACTGTTTAATGTAATATATATTAACCAGATACGACTTATGGGTTCTATAGAACTGCTCCTTAGGCAGCAATTCTTCTAAATACTTAAGAGGTTTCGATACAACTATCTTCTTTCCTCTATTGGTGTAAATGTAGGAGTAGGATTGGTCGGCAACACAGTATTCAATGTTTTTTGTATTTTCAACCAAAAAGCCATTTTCAACATCAATAATAATGTTTTTGCCTTCAATATCAAGTGAATTTAGATTTACAATATACTCCTCAAATTGCGCGTGTTGTAGATCTTTCTTTAACTCAAAGCTAACTTTCCTTAGTGCGTCATCGAGTTCCAAAAAATTTACTGGCTTTAACAAATAATCGGATGCCGATTTTTTTATTGCTTCAATAGCAAACTGCGAATAGGCTGTTACAAAAATCACCTTGAACTTAGGCTCCCTGAAATATTTATAAATATCCAAACCACTAGCATTTGGCATATTAATATCAAGGAATACTATATCCGGCAATGAATTATTTATCAGCTTTATACCCTCATCAAGATTCGAAGCTGTACCAATAATTTTAATTGGCATAGAGGTGAAGGTATTTAACAAATTTGACAGTGCACCTACTGAATCCGGCTCATCATCAATAATAATTACTTTTATCATATAAAGCTCATACTTATTTAATCAATTACAAATGTAGTGTTTTCTCTGAAATGAAGAATCTTAAAATTTTTTAACGATCAGTTTTCGGGATTTATCGTTTTATAATATCAATCATTTATTGCTAATAGCATTATGTAAGACCTCCTCAAATAGCTTATCGAATGGCTATATCTGAATTGTAAGGGCAGTATCCCATAAGTGTGTAAACTGGGAATTTGATAGACCTCCACAGTTTGCGCAGTGGGGTCTTAATCTTAGTGAAATCTGCGATTCAGCTTACCGTAATTTCTTGACATTTAGCCTTTGAGGCTCTGAACTCTTTCGAAGAGGCGTTGAGCTCTTTCGAAGAGCAGTCGAGCTCTTTCGAAGAGCGTTCGAACATTTTCGAAGGGGATATAAGCTCTTTCGATGGGGTTATCCATAACCAAAAGCTTTCAATTTTATCTCCCCGTTCGCCTTAGGCTGAGGTTCTGACTTCTATCGTAATTATCTTTACAGTTTCAACTGAATACTTATGAATAGATGCAGCAAGAGCCCAAACAATGAATTTATTCTTTGAAAAACAATTACCTGATAAGTCAAATCCTTTTAAGTTAGAAACTAAGCCAAAAGATTTGTCAAATTCGAAATTTGACAAATCTCAGCCCCATTTTTTTGTAAAATCAACTCTTTTAATTGAGAC
>CAIXTV010000093.1 GCA_903922465.1 uncultured bacterium | reverse complement strand
TAACAGAGCATCTTTATTTTATTGTATATAAATGAAATCCTGTCCTTTAAATGAATGTTAGAAGCAAAAGGCGGGAATTCGTAAGCAATGAACGGTGCATTGAAAGCAATGAACGGTGCATTGGAAGCAATGAACGGTGCAATGGAAGCAATGAACGGTGCAATGGAAGCAATGAACGGTGCAATGGAAGCAATGAACGGTGCAATGGAAGCAATGAACGGTGCATTGAAAGCAATGAACGGAACATTGTAAGCAATGAGCGGAAGGTTGAGCTCGATGAGCGGCAGTTTGGTCTTTTTCGGCAGTATCGGGAGTATCCCCAAAAGTGTGATTTTTTAAAGCAATTTTGTAAGGGTAGAAAATACTATACTTTCCAAAAACACTTAATAAATTAGGGAGAAAAATTGACCATTATCCAGGCATAATTGAAATTATTTTTGACTCAAATTGCATTTTAACAATTTTTCTCTTGACTTCTGGATTTTGATAATGTAATTTTGCGATAAATTTTTAATACAATGAAATATACCTTAAGAGTTATACAGGGTGATATTACGCAAATGATGACAGATGCCATTGTAAATGCAGCCAATACGAGATTGTTAGGAGGCGAAGGAGTGGATGGCGCAATACATAAAGCAGCTGGTCCTGAATTGTTAACTGCCTGCCGTTCACTTCAGGGGTGCGAGGTAGGGGAAGCTAAAATCACCAAAGCTTTTCAACTTCCCTGTAAATATGTAATCCACACTGTTGGGCCTGTTTGGGAAGGAGGAGATGCCAACGAAGAAAATTTGCTTTATTCTGCTTATACCAATTGCTTGAATTTAGCAATGCAATATCGCCTGCATTCAATTTCATTTCCCAACATCAGCACAGGCGTCTATCACTATCCGAAAGAAAAAGCTGCCAAGGTTGCCTTGAGTGCCTGCAAAGAATTTCTTTCAAATCATTTTTTAATAGAAGAAATAGTTTTTGTTTGTTACGACCATAAAAACTTTGAATTATACTCAAATATACTTCATCCGCAAATAAAATAGCCAAAGATTGACAATTTAAATGCTGTCAGGGTTTGAATTAGCAAGAGTTTTGGCATTGCGCAACTTTGTTATTCTTACTAAATTGGGTTAATCTATTCAATATTGGGCTTTATTTTTCAATCATTAGCAAGATTATATAAAAACACAATTCATAAGTTTTACGAAATTCGTACTTTTGCCCAATAATTCATCGAAAAATGAAAACAAAAGAAGAAATAGTCAACAATTGGTTGCCTCGCTACACAGGGACTGAGTTAAATGAGTTTGGCGAATATATCATTTTAACCAACTTTCAAAAATATATTGAGCTATTCGCTGAAGAATATAAAGTCGAAATTAAAGGCCGACAGCGCTCAATGCCAAGTGCAACCGCTAATAACATAACTATAATAAACTTTGGGATGGGAAGCCCAAATGCTGCTACTATTATGGACTTGCTCAGTGCTATTGCACCAAAAGCCTGTTTGTTTTTGGGTAAATGTGGTGGACTAAAGAAAAAGAATAAATTGGGCGATCTTATCTTACCTATAGCTGCCATTCGAGGCGAAGGAACATCAAACGATTATCTTCCACAATTGGTGCCTGCTTTGCCTGCTTTTAATTTACAGAAAGCCATATCTACTACCATACGCGATTTAAGTTTAGACTATTGGACAGGCACCGTTTTCACTACTAACCGCCGAGTTTGGGAATATGACGAGGAATTTAAAAATTTCTTGCGTAAAACAAGAAGTATGGCCATTGATATGGAAACTGCAACAATTTTCATCGTAGGCTTTACGAATCACATACCAACAGGAGCCCTTTTGTTAGTTTCCGACCAACCCATGATTTCTGAAGGCGTTAAAACCGATCTATTAGACAAAGAAGTTACCGAGCATTTTGTCTCGACTCACCTAAGTGTAGGCATAAAATCACTGAAACAACTCATGGAAAATGGTCAGACAGTGAAGCACCTCTATTTCGATTATAATCAAGCCGACGATTAGAGTGGCAAATCAATACTCACAAATAGCCCAAGAAATAAAGAATAAAATATACCATCCTGTATATTTCTTTTCTGGAGAAGAAGCTTTTTATATCGACCAGCTTTCCGATTTAATCGAAGATAAGGTGTTGAATGAAGTAGAACGCGAGTTCGATTTATCAATTATATATGGGAGAGAAGTTTCAGTAACCGACATCATAATGGCAGCGAAAAGTTTCCCCATGATGGCTCCCCAAAAAGTGATCATTGTAAAAGAGGCTCAAGCAGTTGATAAAATTGAGGAACTCGATAAATATATCAATAATCCCTCGCGTTCCACTTTATTGGTGATTTGTTATAAGTATAAAAAGATAGATGGGCGAACAGCTTTTGCAAAAAACCTTGCTAAAAAGGCAGTGTTTTTTGAATCACCAAAATTATACGATAACCAAATCCCTACATGGATTAACGATTGGTGCAACGCTCAAGGCTATAAAATTAGCAGTAAATCTTGTGTTATGTTGACAGAGTTTTTAGGGACCGATTTGTCAAGAATAGCCAACGAACTCAATAAGTTATTTATCAATATTGATAAGTCAAAGGAAATCACACCCGAATTGATAGAATACTATATTGGTATAAGTAAGGATTATAATGTTTTTGAACTTCAAAAAACACTTGGGAAAAAAGACCTCGCTGGGACTTATAAAATATTGGCATATTTTATTTCAAATCATAAGGATAATCCCTTGGTTAAAGTAATCCCTCTGATATTTCCATTTTTTCAGAAACTACTCATCTATAAACAAATCCCTTCATCAAGTGATAGTAAAACCATTGCATCTGCCATAGGAGTCAATCCGTTTTACGTAAAGGATTATCAGGCAGCAGCTCAAAATTACGACATGAATAAACTTATTAAAATCATTAGTATTTTAAGAGAATATGATGTAAAGAGTAAAGGCGTCGATAGCAATTCTGTTCCCGATGGTGAATTAATGAAGGAAATGTTTTATAAGATTACTCACTAAGCCTTATAAAAGAATAATCTTCTGAGCAAAGAATCTTCCTTGCAGATCGGAAAGCTGCAAAACAAACATGCCTTTATTAATGTTATCGATAGGTATTTCCAAAGTATTATTCCCTTCTTTAAAATAAAATTGCTTGGAAAAGATAAGTTCCCCTAAGAGATTTATTAATTTGAAGGTATAATAATTGGGTTTATCGAGTAATAAATTCACATCTATCTTCCCTTGTGCAGGGCTCACAACTTTGATGTTATTTAACTTATTCTCTGAACTTAGCCCACTTTGATCGTGCCTAATGAATACTTTCATGTAAATAGGCAAATGGTCTGAATTATTATATAGAGCATCTGCTATATCCGGTGGGACTACTGTGTTAGTTGGATTGTTAATGTTTTGATTAAACCGGAGTCCATCCTGCCCTAAAGCATTGTATGAGTCGGGGATATATTGTATGCCATAATATCCATTCATTATACTCGATGAAGCCATAATATAATCGAATCGGTCATCCATTCCTCCGCTCGAAATGCATCCATTTGAATTAGTGTGGGTCGATTGGGTATGAACTGATGCAAAAGTTGCATTGTTATTCCAATCTCCAATTTGATTTATAGGGTCGTAAAAACGAACGCTAGTATTTGCATAATTAATCAAATTCTGAAAGCATCCTTCTGAACTAGTGTACACATTAAAATCTCCCGACACAAAAGTATTCCCTGTATAACCTAAAGAACTTAAATGGAGCATTAATGTTGCAGTCATCATAGCCCTTTCCGATGCATCACTAGCAGTATTCCCTGCTTTTAGGTGCATGACAATGTATTTAAAGAATACCGTATCTCCAATTACCAATTCGGGCGAAAGATAATATAGATTGTATACATTAATATCGCGGACAGAATTAGTTATCGGATATTGCGACTTCACTGCAATTTTATCAGAATTATAAAAAAGCATGTTTACAATAGAAGAACCTGCAACATTTGTTAAGTCCGTTTTCTTATAATGAATAATTCCATTAGTGTTTAGTACAGAATCGAGAAGCATTTGAACTGTCGTGTTTTCAGGAACAATTTCATTAACAGTAAGTATATCGGGCATTACAAAAGGAATGATTTTTCGCAATTGTATGTTTTTGAAAGCAGTTGAATTATTTAATTCGGTACAATACGAATTATATCCACCATAATTAAGTATGTTATAATGCATCAGTGTGAGTGTATCCTGTCCATTTATAATTAATGGGGAAAATAAACTTACTATTAAAAGTTTTCTCAAAGTGAATATTCTCAAGCAGGATTTTCTAAACATAGTTATTTGATAAAATGAATAGAAATGTCAGGAACTGAAATTTTATCGTCCATCATTCTTTGGTCAAAAACATAATCGGAGGTTTTTTCAATGTTCCATCTGTTATTGTGTAATTTATTAAGCTCAGTGGCTATTTCAAAGAAAGATAAGTTTTTATTAGCATCATACATGTAAATACCCGGGGATTCATACAATATTTCACCCATGAAACGAACTGTATCATTTAAAAATGAACATGCAGGCTTCCAATATTGGCTTGCGGATACTTTCCCGAATTCTGATTGTCTCTCAAAATGAGCCAACATATTGTTTCCTGTAAAGTCATTTCCGATTTGCCATCCTAAACGTAGGATAATTGATTGTGGGTTTGTTTTTAAGATAATTTCTTCAGCCAATCTTTTATGATAGGCATATTCTCCGTCCTCAGGCAATGCGTCAGCAATTGAAGCATTGTTAAAAGGACCCTGCTGTCGACTAGAAAAGACTAGGGCTGTACTACTAAATAAAAACCCGATGTGAAGTTCGCTCGTTAATTGAGCTAACAATTGAGTCCATTCAATATTTATCTTTTCAGCTCCATTTTCAATATTTGTTAAATGAGAAAAATAGGCTAAATGTATTATGAAATTGGGATGAATGCTTAATATATAATCGCGCATTCGGGAATAATTAATAGGATTTAGTTGACTTCTATCCCAATGAATTATTTCATGCCCCGAATTAGTTAGCAATAGAGAAAGGGTTTTCCCAATCGTTCCATTTGCTCCGGTTATTAATATTTTCATCTAGTTATAGTTCTAAAAAAAGGAGAGGTTTTTGCCTCTCCTTTAAATAAAATAAATTCAACTAATTATTTGCCACCATATTCGTTACCATACATTTTATAGTAGGTGTTGAACAGTGATGTTGCTTTTTTATTTAATAAATCCTGATTTTGAGTAGTTGTAAGTTGAACAACTCTTTGCAGTACAGCTAATGATTGTTGTTTTTCCCTTTCTAAATTTATCCCCTTAGCGGCACTAAATGAATAATAATACTTTAGTTCTTGCTCGCTATAAGTGATTAATCTCTCGACTATTTTATTTGCTTTTTCTTTAGCTGAAAGTTTGTAGTATCCTTCTGCGATAGGTAAAACGAAATAATTAAAAGGAACAAATTCATCTGGCATCACTTCAACACATCTATCAAGAACTTTCATCGCAGAATCCTTTTTGTTTTCAAGGATAAGAGCATTGGCAAGCCTTCCAAATAAATTGCGGAAAGAAAGACATAGACGGGTGTTGTCTTCGCTAAGATAAACCCCAGGTTTATTGAGATTTCCCCAAGTGAATTTATTCATTAAGTTATTGTACATAATATCCGTTTGAATACGACCGGTTTGTCCATCAGGTGTATTAAGGGTTTTAACTGGAACTAATCGATAAGTCAAACCTTCCAATTGGAAATATTGCTCTAAGCCAATATAAGCATCTGCTCCTGTGGTAACGGCAAAATAAACAGGACGTTTCCAGTCGAAATGTGCCAAAATGTCAAGCATCATAATATGGTTTTTCTGAACAATTTTCTCAGGTAGTGTCCATTCAACCGTTGAAACAACACCACTATCAATACCTGTTGGTATAGCTCCGTTTTTGTTTGCTTCAATTAAATTAACAGGAAGGCTGAATTTGTTTGTTGGGAAATAATTCATTTGTCTCTTTCCAACCAAAATTTGTTGATTATCGTCAGTTACAAAGCGGATAACATCTTTTAAGTTAACAAAAACGCCATTGTCATTACGGTCATAAGTGGGCATGTAATCACGGGTTCCTTGCTTATATTGATCTTTTGTCATCGAAATTGGTAAGGGGTCAGAGTTATAAGCTTTTCGCTTCATCTGATCGACATACCAGTCAGTATTTAAGAGGCTAAGATTACAAACTCTCACATCTGTTCTGATACCTTCAACTTCCTGTGCATACCACAATGGGAAAGTGTCATTATCGCCATTAGTAAATAATATGGAATTGGGAGCGCAAGAGTTCAGATAGTTAGAAGCAGTAGCCAATACCGTGTAGCGGTCTGAACGGTCATGATCATTCCACTCTTCCTTTGCCATTATCCCTGGGACTAATAATAAACAAATAAGAGATACGGCTATAGCGGCTACCTTGCCAGGCATTTTCTTCGATACCCATTCAATTAGACCAGCAACTCCAAACCCTATCCAAATTGCAAATGCGTAAAATGAGGCAGCAAAGGCATAATCTCTTTCTCTTGGCTGAAATGCATACATGTTGAGGAATATTGAAATGGCTAAACCTGTCATTAAGAAAAGTAAACCAACTACAAAAGCGTTCTTTTTATCTTTTTTAATATGATAGAAAACACCCACTAACCCAAGTAACAATGGAAGGAAAAATAATTTATTGTCACCTTTGCTTTTCATGCTCTCAGGTTTATTGTCTTGAGGGCCTAGACGCCACTCGTCAATAAATTTAATCCCACTTATCCAGTTTCCGTTTAATTGCCCTCCGAATCCTTGAACGTCATTTTGCCTCCCTGCGAAATTCCACATAAAATAACGGAAATACATGTATCCTAACTGATAAGTGCGGAAAAAAGTAAGATTTTCACCGAAAGAAGGAACTCTGGTATTATCATTGTCTCCTTTAATACCTGCCCATTCTTTGTAATTTTCAGCATGCTGATCTTGTTGGCTACTCCACATTCTAGGAAAAACAGTAGTATATTTTGGGTCATATACAGGGATAGAATATTTTCTTGTGTCAGACACAACATATTTTCCAGCCTTTTTATCTCTTACATAAAAAGGAGAACCATCTTTCATGTCTACAACGGGAGCATTGTAATATTGCCCATGGAACAAAGGGGTGTCGCCATATTGTTCGCGGTTTAAATATGAAAGGAGTGCAACAGCATCTTCAGGATTATTTTCATCAATAGGAGTGTTTGCATTAGAACGGATTACTAAAATAAGAAATGTTGAATATCCGATTAGAATAAAGGCAAAGCTTAATAATATAGTGTTTAATACAACTTTTACTTTTTTCTGGGTGTAATAAATCCCAACAACTAAACCTCCAATTAATAGAGCGAAATAAAAAATAGTACCAGTATTGAATGGAAGACCAAGAGAATTTACAAAGAAAATCTCAATTATGCCTGCTAAATTAACAACCCATGGAATAATACCAAATAATACTCCAGCTAATAAAAATAATGAAATTAACAATGAGTAGAAAATTCCTTTTGGTGTAGATTTATGTGTTTTAAAGTAATAAATAAATACCATGGCAGGAATTGTAAGAAGGTTCAATAAGTGAACGCCTATTGATAAACCTACCATGTATGCAATGAATATTAACCATTTAAATGATTTTTTCTCAAATGCAACAGCTTCCCACTTTAGCATTGCCCAGAAAACAAGGGCAGTGAAAAAAGAAGACATTGCATATACTTCTCCTTCAACAGCTGAAAACCAAAAGGTATCACTAAAAGTATAGGCTAAAGCCCCAACTAAACTACTTCCAATAATGGTAATAGTTTTTGTGATATTCATATCTGAGTTATCAGGGCATACAACTTTCTTTATCAACATTGTAAGCGACCAAAACAGGAATAGTATTGTTAATCCACTGCATAAGGCTGACATGGTATTTACCATGCGAGCAACATGAGTTGGATCAGAGGCAAATAAAGAGAAAAATCTCCCAATTAGCTGGAATGTTGGTGCTCCAGGGGGGTGTCCTACTTGTAATTTTACTGCAGTGGCAATATACTCACCACAATCCCAAAAACTTGCAGTTGGCTCTGAAGTAAGAATGTATACTAGAGAAGCAAGAATAAAGATTGCCCAGCCAATATAATTATTAAGTCGTTGAAATAATTTCATTTTAATATCGTTTTAATTTACCTTGCGAAATTATAAAAAGCATTAATATGTAAGGTAATAATATTAGCTAATCGAAGAAAATATATTTACTATATTATTTAAGTAGTTGAATGTCAGATTAAAAAATAGTATTGAAAAATAATATTTTTTGCTTAATTCCCGAAATAGTTGTAACTTTGCAAACAATTTTAGTCCATTTATCAACTTTGATCAAAACAATATGAGAAAAGCAAGAGTTTTATTTGTTACAGAAGAGATATCGCCTTACATGGTTGAAAGCCATATCTCGGAAATTGGACGTCATCTTCCTCAAGGGATTCAGGAGAGATGTATGGAAATCCGGACTTTTATGCCCCGGTATGGAAATATCAATGAAAGACGTAACCAATTACATGAAGTTATCAGACTATCTGGTATGAATTTAATCATCAATGATAATGATCATCCTCTTATCATTAAGGTTGCTTCTATTCAAACCGCACGTTTACAAACATATTTTATTGATAATGAAGATTACTTTCAACGTAAATTTGAGTTCAGAGATAAAAACAATGAGTTTTTTCCTGACAACGATGAAAGAGCCATCTTTTATTGTCGTGGTGTAATAGAAACGGTTAAAAAATTAGGATGGTCTCCTGATGTTATTCATTGCCATGGGTGGATAAGCAGTTTAATCCCAATTTACATTAAGTTAGCTTTCAAAGACAATCCATTGTTTTCTGATTGCAAAATCATTACTTCCATATATGATGAGGAGTTTGAAGGTGAACTTGATAAAGATTTCATGAATAAGGTGAAGCTTCCGGGTATCGCAAATAAAGATATCAAACACCTTAAAAATCCTTCTTTTGTTAATCTAATGAAATTAGCAATCGATTTTTCAGATGCTGTTGTTATTGGAAGCCCAACGATTCCTGATGAATTAACGGCTTACCTTGCAATGCAAGATAAAAATGTTCTTAGTTATCATCCTTTAGAACAATTGGTTTCTGAAGTTCATGGTTTCTATGAAGATATTTTAATAAACGAGTCCGTATTATCAGATTAACTTTCCCGAAATTGAAAAAAAGATTTTCCCTATTAGGAGCAATAACAAGTTTATTGCTCCTTGTTATTATTGTAAGTGCCTGTAAAAAAGACCCTGATGCAATTGGGCTCGATGTTCAGCCTTCCGCTGATCAGTTAAATGTATTATTCAGTGACTCTCTTGGGCTTTTAGCCTGGTCTGAGTTAGAAGATTCAATTCCTACTTCAAATGTTTCTACTTTTTTATTAGGTTCTTTATCTGATCCAATTTATGGGAAAACCTATGCGAGTATTTATTCGCAAATTCTTCTTTCGAAGAACGATGTGACCTTTGGAACGAATCCGGTAGTTGACTCATTTATATTAGTATTGCCTTATAAGGGGTATTACGGTGATACAAACTATGCACAAAAAGCTTTTGTATACGAACTTAATGAAAGTATAAGCAGAGACAGTATATATTATTCGAAAAATAAAGTGGCTTATATAAACACCACTCTTACGCAAAACCCAGCTGGATATAGTTTTTATCCTCAACCGACGACAAGGCTTACAATTAATGAAAGCAGTGTGACGCCTCAGCTAAGAATTCCATTGAGTAATGATTATGCAACCCAAAAACTTATTTCAAAATCGGGTGCAACTGAGTTAAGCGATAACACTAATTTTATTGCTTATATGAAAGGTCTTTGTATTAAAACAGCCCCGATTTCTTCAATAGGTGGTAATTTAATGTATTTTGACTTCAGCGATGGTTCATCTAAGGCTATATTATATTATCATAATAGTACAGATACAAGTTCATTTGAGTTTTCGATTCGTCGCGACAGCGCCTGCTTTATTGGGTATTCCCACAATTATAAATTCTCTAATAATCTTTTTAAGCAAGAGGTTTTAAACAAAGATACAGCAATAGGAAGTCAAATACTATTTCTTCAACCTGGGGGTGGGGTTAGAACTGTTATTAAATTTCCCAATCTGAAAAATTATATACCAAAATCAGATGAAGGGAAACCAGTAAAAATAATAGTGAATGAAGCAGAACTTGTGATTACTGGTTGGGAAACTGATCCAGGTATTTTTACTGCGCCCGACAAACTTGCGTTGGCTAGGTTAGGGAGTGATAGTAGTTTGTATTTTTTACCTGACAATGCCAATCCTTTAGGAGATGATGTGGCTTTTGGTGGTTATTATGATGCTACTAAAAAGGAATATCGTTTTCGCATAAAGGCTCATTTACAGCAAATATTCGATGGTATTACTCAGGATTACGGTTTGTATTTAAGAGTTTCCGGTTCATCCGTGAAAGGGAATCGTTATGTTATCAACGGCTCCAGCAAAACCCTACCTAATCGTTTGCGATTGCGTTTATCATATACAATTATCAAATAATATCTTTTTTTATGTGTGGAATTGTTGCTTATGTTGGTAAGAAAGAAGCTTACCCAATTTTACTTAAAGGACTTTATCGTCTCGAATACAGAGGATACGATAGTGCCGGAATGGCATTGCTTGATAACAACCTCAAGCTTTATAAAAACCGTGGAAAGGTTTCGGAATTGGAACTTCAAACCCAAGGTAAGGATATTAAAGGAAGCATAGGCATTGCTCATACACGTTGGGCAACTCATGGTGAACCCAACGATGTTAATGCTCATCCTTTCTTTTCAAAAACTCATAAATTAGCCATGATTCATAATGGCATTATTGAGAATTATGTCATTTTAAAAGAAGAACTTATAGCTAGAGGCTATGAATTTAGCAGCAATACGGATACCGAAGTGCTGGTTCATTTAATTGAAGACATACAACTAAAAGAAAATGTTGCTCTTGAAGAAGCTGTTCGCATTGCGCTGAACCAGGTGATTGGGGCTTATGCTATTGTTATTATTTCTGAAAATCATCCCGACATGCTAATTGCTGCCCGAAAGAGCAGTCCTCTAGTGATAGGGGTGGGTGAAGGAGAATATTTTGTTGCTTCTGATGCCACTCCAATTGTTGAATACACTAAAAATGTGGTGTATTTGAATGATGAAGAAGTAGCTGTTATTAGCCTCAGCACCGGACTTAAAATTAGGACTATAAAAAATAAGGAGAAAACTCCTTATATCGAACAGCTTGAAATCAATTTAAGTGCATTAGAAAAGGGAGGTTTCCCTCATTTCATGCTAAAAGAGATTTACGAACAACCTCGTTCAATAAAAGACACTATGAGGGGGCGTTTGAATGCCAATAAAGAAATTGTTTCTCTTGGAGGTATTTTCGATTTTAAAAAGAAAATGATTAATGCCAATCGTTTTGTGATAGTTGCCTGCGGAACTTCGTGGCATGCTGGCTTGGTTGGCGAATACTTAATCGAAGAACTTGCCCGAATCCCAGTGGAGGTAGAATATGCTTCTGAGTTTAGATATCGTACTCCTATTATTAATGAAAACGATGTAGTAATCGCTATTTCGCAATCGGGCGAAACAGCTGATACCCTTGCTGCCATTGAACTGGCTAAATCGAAGGGTGCTACTATAATTGGTATTTGCAATGTTGTGGGGTCATCAATAGCCCGTGCAACTCATGCTGGAACATACACCCATGCCGGTCCCGAAATAGGGGTGGCTTCCACTAAGGCTTTTACTTCGCAAGTGGCCATTCTAACCCTTATGGCTCTTTCGCTTGCTCAGGAAAGAGGCACCATTTCGCAATCAGATTTCTTCCGTTTGATTCATCAGTTAGAAGAAATTCCTGAAAAAGTAGAGAGAACTCTTTTGCTGAACGATAAGATTGTTGAAATTGCTAAAGTATTTAAAGATAAAGCCAATTTCTTGTATTTAGGAAGAGGATATAATTTCCCTGTAGCTTTAGAAGGAGCCCTGAAATTGAAAGAAATTTCATACATCCATGCCGAAGGTTATCCTGCTGCTGAGATGAAACACGGCCCTATTGCTCTGATTGATGAAGAAATGCCAGTGGTTATTATTGCTACTAACAAAGGGACTTATGATAAGGTGGTTAGCAATATTCAGGAAGTAAAAGCAAGAAAAGGGAAAATTATTGCTATTGTTACTGAGGGTGATGTAACCGTAAAGAATCTTGCCGATTATGCTATAGAGATTCCTGAAACCGAAGAAATGTTTGTGCCACTATTAGCCACCATCCCTCTTCAGTTGCTTGCCTATCATATTGCTGTAATGAGAGGCTGCAATGTTGACCAACCTCGAAACTTAGCCAAATCGGTTACTGTAGAATAAAATTTATAATCAATTGATTTAAAGGTAGCAAGATGATAATTTTGCTGCCTTTTTTGTGTTGTAAAAGTCCTGTCATCAAAATGCAGGATATCGGTTTTCATTTGAAAACTCGTATCATCAAAATTGACGGAGTCGGTTTTCATTTAAAAATTCGTATCATCAAAATTGACGGAGTCGGTTTTCATTTGAAAACTCGTATCATCAAAATTGACGGAGTCGGTTTTCATTTGAAAACTCGTATCATCAAAATTGACGGAGTCGGTTTTTATTTGAAAACTCGTATCATCAAAATTGACGGAGTCGGTTTTCATTTGAAAACTCGTATCATCAAAATTGACGGAGTCGGTTTTCATTTGAAAACTCGTATCATCAAAATTG
>CAIXTV010000092.1 GCA_903922465.1 uncultured bacterium | reverse complement strand
GATGAAATGTTTTATATTTCTTCGGCAGATTGGATGGTGCGTAATTTCGACTCACGAGTAGAAGCCAGCTGTCCTATTTATGATAAAGAAATTCAAAATGAATTACGAAAGCTCTTAATCATTCAGCTTAATGATAATACAAAAGCCAGAATAATAGATTCTGTTAAACTTAATGAATATAAGAAAACATATAAATCAAGGAAAGTACGCTCACAAATTATGTTTTATAGCTATTTAAAAGACCTAATAAACTAACTCCTTATATATATGTTGTTTGCCGGAATTGATATTGGGTCTAATGCTGCCCGTTTACTTATTGCTAAATTCACCAAGCATAATGGCAATGTAAAAGTTGAAAAGGAGTTATTTATAAGAGTTCCTCTCCGTTTGGGGATGGATGTTTTTCAGAATAATCATAAAATTTCAGCCTTAAAAATCAGAAAACTTGTTGATACCATTAAGGCTTATAAATTCTTGATTGACGTTAATGAAGTTGAATCCTTTCGTGCATGCGCCACCGCTGCTATGCGTGAAGCCACCAATAGTTCAGATGCGATAAACCAGGTTCTAAGCGAAACCGGAGTTGAAATTAAAACATTAAGTGGATACGAAGAAGCAAATATTATAGCCTCTTCTAATAGTTTTGTTATGCCTGAAAATTGCGCCTATAGTATGTTTGTTGACGTAGGTGGTGGAAGTACAGAGATTACTTTTTCAAAAGACAATAAGATTATTAGCTCTAACAGTTTTGAAATAGGAACTATTAGGCTTATGAATAAAAAAACAACTGAAGATGAATGGAATCGAATGAAAAAAACTTTAAAACCATTCTCAGCATTAAACGAAAAGGTCTTTTGTATTGGTAGTGGAGGTAATATAAATAAGTTGGTAAAACTTTACGGCAATAGAGAATCTAAAATAATAACTAGCGAAAATTTGAAATATGCCTTTGAACATTTATCTAATTATACAGTAAAGGAGCGTATAGACTTATTAGATATGCGTCCAGATCGTGCGGATGTAATTATCCCTGCAATAGAGATTTTTCAAACTGTTTGCAAATGGATTAAGGTTGATCACATTTTTGTACCTCAAATCAGCCTTGCAGATGGCCTTGTGCAGATGTTACACAAAGAATATCTTTTAAAGAAGACAGAGAAATTTCTGTAAAGGATTATTCAATTTCACAACTTCATCTAGAAATAATATGCACCTAATATTAACTTAATGTAAGCGATATAACTTTGCACAATTATAAAAACACATATGAATACAAATATAAGAGACCTTGAAGAGATACTTACAATTCAAGAAAGTTATTACGAAAACATCTTGAAATTAGGATTATTGTTTGAAAATTCAGGACAACCTGAAAAAGCATTTGATCTTTACAAAAGGGGATTAATAAAAGCAGATCAAGCAAGGAAATTGATTTCTGGTACTATGCTTGGCTTATTAGATTAAGCTTTTGAGCGTAATTTATAATACAGGTCATTAAAATAAAATCTTTTGTAAGCATCATTTTTTAATGCTCTAATCTTAATCAGAAATCGAAACATCCTAAACAGCTAGCTTACTCAGTAAATGCTTTTCATCAAAGTTTAGATATTAAAAATGGGCTCCTCGAAACAAGCGTAGTGTATCAATAAAAACCTTTTCATTTTTTGAAAACCACTTTAGCTTAGAAGACAAATCACATAAAGCAGCGGAGGATTAACCATCAGAGAGTAAATTTTCAATCTCTATAACAACTTGGATTTCTGCAAGAAACAAAATCGAACACCACCAACACTTTACAATTACTTAACATTGACCCTTGCCAGCTAACAATTACTTAATATAAACATAACCGTAGTTTAACCTCTTTTGAAACAAACCACTATACTTTTGCCACATCAAATAAAAACAAGTAAAACCAAATTACAAAAACAAAACATGAAAAAATTATTTCTTTTTACCATCCTTATTTTAAGCTTTGTAATCCAAGCAAAATCACAAAGCGTTGAAGATTCTTTAAAAGAACAAATCGGCGAAATTAAAGATCGGATTTCTGGTCTCGATGAGCGTTTATTAACCTCTGAAAGCAGCCTTTCAAAACTAACGAAAATAAAATTATCGGGTTATATTCAAGCTCAATATGATAATTTCGAAAACAAACTGAGTGCTCCAAGTCTTTATAATTACTTTTCGATAAGAAGAGCTAGACTAAAGGTAACTTATGAAGCAGCAGAAGGAATTAAATTTGTATTACAGCCCGACTTTGCTCCTGGTAGCCTTTCATTAAAAGATGCTTATGTTGTTTTAAATGAACAGTGGATTAAAAGTGGGATACTGAAAAAAACCTTTAGTTTATGGGCTGGTAAATTTAATCGTCCGAACTACGAAGTTGAATACTCATCAAGCCAACGCGAAGTTCCTGAACGTTCACTTATCATCAGGACATTATATCCAGGGGAACGCGCTATAGGTGCCAAATTAGAGGTAACTCCTGAAAGCATTCCTTTAAAAATACAATTAGCTATATTCAATGGAAATGATGGTGGATTCACCCAATATTCTGATACAACCGGTAAATCAACAAGCAATACTATCGAAAATAAAGATTACGATAATTTCAAAGATTATATGGCAAGAGCAACCTATTCTTTCAAACTGGGTTCGTTTGGTGGATTGGATATTGGTGCACATGCCTACTTTGGTTCATTAAAATCGAGCACCAATGCAACCTTAAGAAGCGATTATAAAACCATTGATTCATCTAAAGTGGGTAACTCTGTTTCAAGGAATTGGTTTGGTGGAGAATTTCAATTCTTTGCTGATGTTTTAGGCGGTATGTCTCTTAAAGGTGAATATATCACTGGGAATAATGCTACTTTAGGTGGTGCAAAGTTTGCTAACGGTAATCTTTTACCAAACTTTCAGAACAAATTTGCTGGCTACTATGTATATCTTATAAAGAATGTAGGCAGAAAAAATCAATTTGCTTTTCGTTATGATTTCTACGACCCCAATACCAGTGTTAGTGGCTCGGATGTTAATGTGTTGAAATTCACAGGAGATAATACCATGAAGATTGGTGCTTTAAAATGTACCAAAGCCGATTTAGCCTATACAACTTATACTCTCGCTTGGCATTATTACTTTGATGATAACATTAGAATCACTTTAGCTTATTCAATAGTTCAAAACGAAAAAGTGGGTAAAAATGCAAGTGGTACATCTAACCTCATTGAAACATATACAAATCCAAATGGAACTCCGGGCACTATTGATTATAGTCAGATATTCAGAGAGAATCAATTAACCCTCAGATTGCAAGCAAAATTTTAATCTCATAACCAAAATAATAAACCTTAAATCTAAAAGAAATGAACTTAATTAAAATCAAAAGAATCGCAGCGATACTTAGTATTATCGGAATAAGCGTTATCAGTTTCGCCTTCATGAATCCAGTGAAAATTACTGTAAAAGGCTCAGACACCATGGTAATATTAGCTCAAAAATGGGCAGAAGTATTTATGAAAAAGAACCCAAACATTTCCATTCAAGTAACTGGAGGTGGTTCAGGTGTAGGTGTTTCAGCCTTAATCAATGGATCAACTGACATTTGCAACTCAAGTCGTAAAATGAGCCAAACAGAAATCGATAAATTGAAAGCTCGTTACAATACCTTAGGAATTGAAATTCCTTGCGCAAAAGACGGTATTACAGTGTATTTACATCCTACCAATAAAGTAAAAGAACTGACTATAAAACAATTAAGTGATATTTACTCAGGAAGAATCACTAATTGGAAAAGTGTTGGTGGAGTTGATGCAGAGATAAAATTATATGGAAGAGAAAACAGTTCAGGGACCTATGTATTCTTTAAAGACAATGTAGTTAAAGCAGATTATGCCGCAAACTGCCAAACACTTCCCGGAACAGCTGCTGTAGTTAACGCCGTTAAGAAAGATATAAATGGAATTGGATACGGCGGAGCCGCCTATTCAACAGGCATTGAAATATGTAAAGTTAAAAAAGACGCTAAGAGCATAGCTTATGCAGCAACTGCAGAAACCATTAAATCAAATCAATACCCAATTACACGCTACTTATATATGTATGTAAGAAATCGCCCAAGTGGTGCAATCAAAACATATATCGATTGGATATTAAGCAGCGAAGGTCAAGCATTGGTAACTCAGGTAGGTTACTTCCCAGTTCGATAACAATAACTTTCATCTAAAAGCAATTATGAGAAGCGCATCTTTTACAGATGCTCTTCTCAATTTTTAATTTCTAAATAATTAAAGTTAACAGAGCTAATGAATGAACTAAAACAGAAAATTGACATCACCAAAAAGAAATTCCGATGGTCCGACTATATCGCTGAACGGATCATTAAATCTGTTGCTTTCCTTTCTATCACTTTCATAGTATTGATATTCTTTTTTGTTTTTCGCGAATCGTTTCCAATATTTAATTTCAGTAAAGATGCTGAACATAAAACAGAACAAGATTCAAGCAAACAAGCCCAAAGCAACCCAAACGAAATTCAAGAACAATACGGAGTGCCTGCTCCTGAGCCCGAAAAGCAAGAACAATACGGCGTAGTGACTTCAGATACTTTAACAGAGGCAACAATACAGACCTCAACACAGGAAACAGCTCAGCAGGCAAGCGCTCAACCTGCAAAACAAGAACAATATGGAGTGCAAACAGCAGATGATACTTCGATGATTGAGAATTATGCTACATCCGAATCAAAAGCAACTGAAGTTAGCACAACAGACAATAACAAACATGCCCTTAAGACTTTAGTAACCAAAGATTGGCAACCCGTATCAGACAATCCAAGGTTTGGATTATTGCCTCTGCTTCTTGGAACTTTAAAAATCACCATAATATCCATGTTGTTTGCTGCCCCCTTAGCCATATTGGCAGCTTTATACACTTCAGTATTTGCCCCAAAACGTTTAAAAGAAATTATTAAACCCGCCATTGAACTTTTAGCGGGCATACCTTCAGTGGTAATAGGCTTTTTTGCTTTAATGATTATGGCAAGTTTTTTACAAGACCTATTTGGATATGCCACACGTCTAAACTCTTTCGTTGGTGGAATCGCAATGGGCTTAGCCGCTATTCCCATTATTTATACTATTACGGAAGATGCCCTAAATGCAGTTCCCAAAACTTATTATGAAGCCAGCCTTGCATTGGGAGCTTCGAAATGGCAGACCGCGTTTTTTGTAATGCTGCCTGCTGCAACTCCGGGAATATTTGCTGCAGTCTTATTAGGTATTGGAAGAGTTTTTGGCGAAACCATGATTGCTCTAATGGCAACAGGAAATGCCGCCATGATGGGTCTCAACCCCTTCGAATCGGTAAGAACTTTAGCGGCTACAATTGGTGCTGAAATGGCTGAAGTGGTTTTTGGCGATACCCATTACAATGTTTTATTTCTCATTGGCTCACTACTGTTCATCTTCACATTTATATTAAATGCCATTGCCGAATTCTGGGTTAAAGGCAGATTAATGAAAAAAATTCAAGGAAAATGATATTGAAAAGATTTAAAAGAGATGCTAAAGGGTTTTTCTTTGAAGGATTAACTCTTGTTTCTGCTCTGATTATTATTACCATACTCATAGTGATGTTGGTGGTAATTATCATTGGAGGTAAAAGTATGTTCACCTGGGAATTTCTCACCTCATTCCCAACAGAGGGGATGACCCAAGGTGGAATCTTTCCTGCCTTGTTTGGCACAGCCTTAATGGTCATCATCATGTCTATTGCTGCAGTCCCTTTTGGAGTCATCACAGCCATCTATCTAACCGAGTACGCAAAAGAAAACTCCGTCATTGCCCGCAGCATACGTTTTGCAGTGCGCACTTTAGCGGTTATTCCATCCATTATATTTGGATTGTTTGGCTTAGGCTTTTTCATCAAATTTGTTGGAACCGGAATGGATAGCGCCTTCATGGGAGGACAACTCAAATGGGGTCAACCTAACATATTGTGGGCAAGTTTAACCATGGCATTGCTCACCTTGCCCGTGGTGATAGTTTCTGTTGAAGAAGCCTTAAAAACCATTCCACGCGAATTGCGTGAAGCCAGCCTTGCCTTGGGAGCCACCAAATGGCAAACCATCAGAAGAGTGGTGTTGCCGGGTTCATATTCAGGCATTATGACAGGCACCATATTAGCCGTAAGTCGTGGAGCCGGTGAAGTAGCACCAATTCTATTTACAGGAGCAGCTTATTATTTGGCAACACTTCCGGGTTCGCTAAGCGATCAGTTTATGTCGCTCGGATATCATATTTACATTATGACCACTCAATCGGCAAACGTCGATCAAACTTTACCCATACAATTTGGCACTACTCTTGTATTGTTGTTGCTTACTTTTTCGCTCAACATAGTTGCCATTATTTTACGATACAGAATCAGAAGAAGACGAATAGCATAAAATACTAACATGATACTACAAAAAATTCGTACAGAAAACATGTACTTATATTATGGAAACAAAATGGCATTGAACAATGTTTCCATCAGTATACCCGAAAAGCAGGTCACTGCACTTATTGGTCCTTCGGGTTGCGGAAAATCCACTTTCCTCAGAAGCCTCAACAGAATGAACGATTTGATTGATTCGGTTAAAATTGAAGGAAATATTTTTGTGGACGACATCAACATTTATGATAAAAATATTGATGTGGTGAACCTGCGAAAGAAAGTGGGCATGGTGTTTCAGAAATCAAACCCTTTTGCAAAATCAATTTTCGATAATGTTGCTTATGGTCCACGTATTAATGGCAACAATAATAAAAGTGAATTGAAAGAAATTGTAGAGAAATCACTGCGCGATGCTGCTATTTGGGATGAAGTGAAAGACCGTTTGCACGATTCTGCTATGGGATTATCAGGCGGACAACAACAACGTTTGTGCATCGCCCGCACTCTGGCTGTCGATCCTGAAATCATCCTCATGGACGAACCTGCAAGTGCTCTTGACCCTATATCCACATCAAAAATTGAAGAGTTGATTTTTCAACTAAAAGAAAATTTCACCATAGTGATAGTTACACATAATATGCAACAAGCTGCCAGAATTAGCGACAACACTGCATTTTTCTATTTAGGTGAATTAATTGAATACAATAAAACGAAAAAAATATATACTAATCCAGACAAAAAACAAACCGAAGATTATATTTCCGGTAGATTTGGTTAATTTTGTCCCTATCATTAATACCTATGTCAGAAATGGAAAAACTTAGAATATTCGACAACGAACTCAAAAAACTCAACGAAAGAGTTATTAATATGAGTCATTTAGTTGAAGAACAAGTGAGTAATGCTATACTCGCCTTAAACACCTGCGATATGAAGCTAGCAAAGCAGGTTATTGAGAACGATAATATGGTCGATAAACTCGACATTAAGATTGATAAGTTATGTCAAAATATATTCGCTTTGCAGCAACCTGTTGCTACTGATTTGCGATATATCATTTCATCGCTTAAAATCAACAACGACCTTGAACGTATTGGTGATCATGCAGTTAATATTGCAAAGCGTATCGAGCCTTTTTGCAATTACATGAGTTTTTCGAAGAAATTCGGGATTGACGAATTGGCTAATACGGCTGTAAGTTTATATAAGGATGTCGATCAACTTATTAAAACGCATCAATTGGTGTTGGCGAACGATATTTTTCATAATGCGTTAATCATTAAGGATAATTGCCATAAGGCTTCCGAAAAGATTATCGAAGAAATGATGCATCAGAGCGAAGTAATTGTGGTGGCTACAAATCTTATGATTATTATTAACCTTATCGAGCGCATTGCGTCGTATTCTACTAATGTGGCTGAAGCTATTATTTTCGTGGTGGAAGGTAAAATTGTGAAGCATCAGAAACGCAACGAGGAACATTGATTTTCATCTGATTATTAAAGGCTTGTAACAAGATAGCATGAAAATGCTTAATACTACAAACTCTAAAATCATATTCAAACCATAAAATGCAATTTTCATTTGCATTGTTAAGCTTAATCAATTACCCAACAAATCTTGCATAAGAGGCAAGTTTAGAAGATATTTAAAGATAGATTTATGGTGATTATTAGGTTGAAGACCGCCCTTGTGGCGGTTTTCTTTTTGTAATAAACAGCCCCTTGTTAGTTGGCTTTTGCTTTTAAACTTTTCATGGCCATTACGTTGGAGATTATCATGGCTGCTAATGATAAGACGATCAAATAAACTCCTATTCCAACACTATAAAGCAGGTGCATTTTAATTACTTTAATGAAAAGAATTGCTGTTATAAACAATAAAATTGAATTGATGACGATGGAAGAAATTAATGCCCATTTTTTATTTGCAAATGAAAATAAGGCGCAAACCATGGCTGCTATGAGCACTACAACGCCTGCGTGTGAGCCTTGAAACCCATTAATTGAGCCATCTTCTAACATTACCCAAGGTAGGCAACAGCCTATGATTGCGAAAACTGCTATAATAAATGTGTTGTATTTTTTCATGATAGGCCCTTCTGATATGTATGATTAGGCTTGCAAATATATAAAAACATCAATTCGATGGCTTGATGCTTGAAATTTGTTTAGCTATTTGATTGAATTTTTGCTGAATCTGCTTTGCAGTGGTTTTCAAATTAAATCCTAATATCAGCTTGCTTTATAATATTCTATTTAACGTTCTTATGGTTATAAATAAGCCTGTAAATCAGCAGTTCAAACTGCTTCATTTGATTATTCGCTCCCTAATGATTTATAGTCTTAGCTCGTTAGGAACATATTTTTCTATCATGTCTTCAAGCAAAATATCATCAATAGGTTTCGTAATTATATCATTAATTCCCACTTCCAGTATTTTCTCTTCGTCGTAGGGATACATGCATGCGCTTTGCGCAATAATAATCACCTTTTTGTTGAATTTCCTGATTTCACGGGTTGCTTCATATCCATCCATTGTCGGCATATGAATGTCCATCAAAATTAAATCGATGTCGGGATTGTTGAGACAAATTTCTACCGCTTCTTCACCGTTGTGGGCTATCAAAACATTTTTGCAAAACTCCTCAATAGTTATTTTCAGGAGAAACTGCATGGCTTCGTTATCTTCAACAATCAATATCTTCAAAATAGGTAGTGCTTTTATAGTTATTAGAATCTATGCTTTCGATTTACAATCATCAAAATTAATCAAATTTCATTCCGATGCTAAAATTGATATAATTTATTTTGTTTACTTCAACAAATAAAGTGCGAGAGAGTTCATTCTCCTTCTAATAACTATATACATCTATCTTGACTTAAACAAATTATTGTTGAGCACCAAAAAATATTTCCAAATGAGAATTTAGCTTGACATTTATATCTTTGTAATTCATTTGACAAACCCATTTCTTTCTGGTTTGAAGTGATTTCTTTAACTGGGAATAAATATTAGGATGTTAAACGGCAACGTTCTTTAAAATATTTATTTGAATGCTGAAACAATTATTTTCCTCATTATGCTTATAAATTATAAAGCATGAAGATGTAATCGAAATCTTAGTCTCAGAGTTTTGTTTTTAATAGCTTATAATAATCTTATAAACTTATGATTTCTTCTGATGATAGCTTCCAAAAGGCGAACAAGCCTCTGTATTTTGCTATGGATAGTTTGAAAACTTCTATCGTTTCCATGCGATTTGCAGGGGATAGTTTCAAACTTTCGAACGAATCCATCCGCTTCACAGGGGACTGTTTCAAACTACCTAACGCTCCCCCACAAATCGGAGGGGATAGTTTTAAGATTACAAACCTTCCCCCAGGTTTCGAAGGGGGCACGTTTCTTATTGCAAACAGCAATTATCATTCTTGAAATAGTTGATTCAAAGCCCGAAATTCATCAATCGAAAGTTCTGCTTTGTCAAAATCTATTGATTACACTTGCAATTCTATTGCTTATAGCTTGATGAAATCCCATTATATTATTTTGCATTTCAAACAGATACAAATATTTATTTCTCTTAATTTTCATTAAACCATTGTCATGCATTAAAAACTAAAATCATAATGCCAAGCAAAGACTTCATTCCACACGATTGCCATTTATTTAACGATTGGCAAAACAACCTCATAAATGTTGCTAATTCCCACATCGAAAGCTGGGGTTTAACAAACCTTGCCCTCGAAGAATGGACTTTACTAACGATGACCGAAAGAAAAAAGAAAAAGCGCTGGGAAGCAATCTGGTTCGTAGTAAGTAAAAAAGATAGTAAATCATCCGAAAAAACAGAGTTGCGCTCTGCACGAAAAGACTATGAAAACGGAAACCCACGCAATCCTAAAGATACAAGTCTGCGCCTATTCATTACACGCTATATCCGCGACAATACTAAGGTGACAACACAGCAAAAAGCCGAAATGCGAGTTACTGTGCCTATAGACAGTCAAAGTTCAGCATCCCCAACGACCTCCAAAAACGCACAAAAGGAATTGCAAGGAAGCGTAACAATGATTAAACATCTTTATCATCAAAGTATAGTGAAAGTCATTGGCAGAAAAAGTTTGGCCTTGGGAGAAGGAGTCTATAGCATACGGGTTTTTATTGCCTTCACCCAAGCTACTGATAAAACACCCCCTTCAATAGAAAAGTTCAAACTTGATGGCACCGTCTCGCTGGGAAAATATCCACCAACCTTCACCGAAGAAGAAGAATGTTTACGCGCTTGGTATTATGCCAGAATAGTATTCAAAGGTAGAAAGAAAAGATATGTCCCCCCAGCAAATCCTGGAACGCTTTAGTACCATAAATAACTTCATGCCTAAAAAAAACTATTATTTCGTTTGCTTAAGAACATTAATTATGAGTTTAAGATAATTTTAGCTGATGTAATCAGCTGTCATTCTGACATCTTCAAAAATATATATTATCTAAACAAAGTTCTTTCAGGCTTTTTTAAAAGGTATTAAGCAAATAAGAATTCGAAATAAACTGAAATTAATACTGCAGTAGTCAACATTTTATGTAATTTTGCATCTACTTAGCAAACATCAATGAATAGCTTCATTTCTAAAATATCTAACCACTACGCACTGCTCTATAAAATAAGTCTTTTTGTGCTGGCAATGCTTATTTTGCTGTTTATTTTCCCTAAAGAAGCCAAGTTTAAATACGATTATCACAACGGCCGACCTTGGATGCATGCCGATTTGATTGCTCCTTTCGATTTTGCTATTCTTAAGCCCGATTCGCAACTAAAAGCCGAAAAATCAGCTTCTCTTAAGAACTTTAGGCCTTATTTTTCTAAGAATAATAATATCGCCCAAGTCGAAACCGAGAAATGTAAAGATGAATTTTCACAGCAATGGGCTATTCGCTATAAAAACACCAAGCTTTTTGCCTTCAAACAGGCCCTTCAGGAAATTACCGATATGCTGTACAGGTATTATGAGAAGGGTATCATCGAAAATAATGCCGAAATCCAATACAAAACTCCCGATTATATTTTCATTCAGATTAATGATGATAAAATTGCTGAAGAACGCTTTCTTAATGAGGTATATACGCTGAGTAATGCCAGGGAAGAGATTAAACTCGAACTCTTTGGCAATAAGTCATTCGACTCGACCTTCTACCCTATTGTTCAGAATCATTTGGTCGAAAACATTAAGTACGAAGCTGAGAAGACTCAAACCGACAAACAATCGCTGATGAGCCGCATTTCTCCCACTTATAGTTTAATTCAGAAAGGGGAGAAAATTATTTCGAAAGGCGAAATTCTTAATAATGCTAAGTTCCTTGTTGTTGAGTCACTTCGCCAACAATATGAAAAACAAACCGATGCAAGTCATAAGAGTTCGTTTCTTATTATCGGTCAAATCATATTAATATCGCTTTCGATGGCAGTTTTTGCCATGTTTTTGTATGCTTTCCGTCGCGATATCTATAATCATAATAAAAAGTTAGTATTCCTTCTTATGCTAATCATCATGATGGTTGGCATCACCAGCGTGGTTTCTAACAATTATGTCGATTATCTCTATATGCTGCCCATTTGTATGTTGCCCTTGCTGGTTCGAGTGTTCTTCGACACCCGCCTTGCTCTCTTTGTTCACCTTATCACCATCATTCTCATCGGTTTTTTGGTGCCCAACAGCTTCGAATTTCTGTTTCTTCAACTTATTGCCGGCATCATCACTATCATTAGCGTGGTGAATCTTCACCGTCGTTCTCAATTCTTCCTCACTTCTTTCCTAATCTTCCTGACGTATAACATCACTCATATCGGCATCGTACTCATTGAAGACGCTTCTATACAAAAAATACTTTTTTCGGATGTTGCCATGTTTGCCGTCAGCGCATTTACAACTCTTATCGCCTACCCCCTAATCTACCTCTTCGAAAAGACCTTTGGTTTTGTCACTAATGTATCGCTTCTCGAACTAGCCGACACCAATAATACACTGCTCCGAAAACTATCGATGCTGGCGCCAGGCACTTTTCAACATTCGCTTCAAGTTGCTAATCTGGCCGAAGAAGCTGTGTATAGTGTGGGAGGTAATCCACTATTGGTAAGAGTTGGCGCACTCTATCACGATATTGGGAAGATTGAGATGCCCCAATATTTCATCGAAAACCTAAGTTCGGGTATGAATCCTCATAACGAAATTACTGCACTCGAAAGCGCTCAAATTCTTCTTCAACACGTAACACGAGGAATCGAAATTGCTCGTAAACATAAAATTCCCGAGCAAGTCATCGATTTTATCAGAACTCACCACGGCACAAAAAAAACAGAATATTTCTATAATCAATATAAAAACGCCCATCCAGACGAAGTCATCGACGAATCACTTTTCACCTATCGTGGCCCCGTTCCTGTTTCGCTTGAAACTTGCATTCTCATGATGGCCGATTCTATTGAAGCTGCCAGCCGTTCCATCCCCTTTCCCGACGAAGAAAAGATTAACAACATGGTCGAAACTGTCACTAACCGTCAACTCGAAAACGAACAGTTTATTCATGCTGAAATAAGTTTTAGAGATATCAATCAAATTAAAAAGATTTTCAAACAAAAATTACTAAACATCTATCATATCCGCATTTCTTATCCTGAAATATAACTAAATTACATTAAGATGAACAAAAATAGAGCTATTGACCCCATTGGAAGACTCATGGGCCTACGTTATAAATCGCATCCTTGGCATGGTGTTGACATTGGGAACGATGCACCCAACACACTTGTATGCTTTATTGAAGTTGTGCCAACCGATACGGTCAAGTATGAAATTGATAAAGCCACTGGCTATCTTAAAATCGATCGGCCACAGAAATATTCTAACATTATTCCCGCCCTTTATGGTTTCATCCCTCAAACCCATTGTGGACAGAGGCTTGCAACCATCACCAACGAATGCCTCGACCGTATTGATATAATCGGCGATAACGATCCGCTTGATATTTGCGTGCTCACCGAAAAAGAAATTTCACACGGCAACCTTCTTGTGAAAGCAAAACCTATTGGTGGTTTCCGAATGATAGATAGAAACGAAGCCGACGATAAAATTATTGCCGTTTTGCTGGACGATGCTGTTTATGGCGATTATAATGACATCTCTGATGTGCCTCCTGCGGTAATTACGCGATTGAAACACTACTTTCTAACCTATAAAGATATGCCTGGCGAAAAAAGAGGTTGCGAAATCCCTATTGTTTATGGTAAAGATGAAGCGCACCGCGTTATTCAGGCAACTATTTTAGATTATAAAAAGCACATCGACGAATTGCTGTTCGGATAAAAACTCTATACAGCCTTTACTTATAGAACTGGCTGATTTGTCATTTGTAATGGGCGAGGCTTATTTGGCTTCTTGCACCACTTGATTGAGGTCTTTTGCTTGTTTCTCTAGTACAATAGAACAACGCGAGAAATTATTAACAGGCCATCCACCCCAGAATACATAGTTTCCATTATTGTCCTTTTTGTTGTAAACAGCCGTGGTTTGATCGTCAAAAGTCCAAGTCATGGTATTGTTATTGTTTTCGAAAGTAACACCTACGTCCATAAACTTATGGTAAACAACGACGTCTAAATAATCTTGTCCGATGCCCAGCATATCAAGCAGAAAGGTCAATGTTTTCTGACCCGGCAAGCCTTCGAGTTTCATCTCAAGCGTGAAGCGATCAACAACTCCTCCCGCAATAAAAAACTCGCCCCCACTGAAGTCAAGGCCGGCATAATTAAACACTTGGTCGATAGTTGAAGCTATTTCGGTATATTTATTATCTCCATACACCAAAAACATAGTAATAGGCGCCGCCGTTGAAATTACGGTGTTATCGCTGCTTAAATGAAAAGCGGTTATTGGGAAATTAAACCGATTCACGATATCTAATCCTGCTGAAGTATATACATGTTTAACGGTCCAAACGCCTTCCATGCGGGTTTTTGTTGCAATTTCTTCTTTCTCGCAAGAAGTCAAAAACATAATGCTGATAATACTTATTAACACATAAACTGAAGATAGGCCGATTTTTTTCATACTTATTCTTTTTATATTAAATACACTACAAATATAGTTCCAAAGGTTTTCTATTCTCTATATGCTTTGAAAATATCCACAAAATTAATCATTCTAAGCATTCGTTGTTAACTTTCTTATCAATTCAGGTATAAGAATTCTTAATGTTCCGCAATTTCTCATAAAGATAGGGAATTTTACATTCTATTGGTTTTCCAATAAGTTCGGCTTTTCCTTTTCGTAATAGAGCAAGTTTAATTAAATCAAATGAGGCCTGGCATTTAGTCAGTTTGAAAGGCTATCAGGGGATTTACGTCCTTTAAGTAGCATTAAACTCATGTTTTTACGAAATGACGAATCTAATTTCTCCCCAAGGTGTTTTTCCTAAGGCTAAAATTGCAAAATACGACTACAAGAAGGGAAAAAGACAAATGCTTAAAGGCGCCGAAAACACTTATCTTTAAGTTGCAACTTCCTCTTTTTCAGCTTTCCGGAGCCAGCCGAAAGATGTTCAATTTTAAAAGAAAAAGGGCCTTCAGGCGACTGATTGCAATTTATAACCATTCTAAATTTAAGTAATATTAATTAGTATTAATAAATAGTATTAACTTTGTTCTGTAAGATAATTCATTCTAAACATTAATTTGATATGGAAGAAAACAAACTCGACAAAAAACAGGAAAGAAGAGAATTCATTAAGAATGCCGCAAAAATAGCCATACCCGGTATAGCTATTTTGGGCATGGGACTTAATTTAAGTAGCTGCAAAAAACCTTGCGTTTGCGCTAGCAATTGCACTTCAGGGTGCGAAGGCGGATGCTCTGGATATTGCACAGGATTAAGCTCCTAAGCTGTTATTCTCTCTAATTCAAACCATAGTTAAACCTAGTGTTTAACTATGGTTTTTCTATTCACTTTAATTCATAATCATGTCTGATACTATTGATGAAAAAAACCAGGAATGGGGTTTTGGAAATACAAAATCTGCCACTTTTATCCTGACTGAAGACTGCCAGCTAGTGTGTAAATATTGCTATTTGGTTGGTAAGAACAAGAAAGGTAAGATGAGTTTCGATATTGCGCGTCGAACTATTGACCTTATTATGAAAGATCGTTTTTTGTATGACAGCGATTCAATTATTTTCGACTTTATTGGAGGTGAGCCCTTTCTTGAAATCGACCTAATTGACCAAATTTGCGACTACTTCAAACTGAAAGCTTACACCGAAAATCATCCATGGTTCAATGGATACCGCTTTAGTTTTACGACCAATGGCTTGAATTACCATACTCAAAAAGTGCAGGATTTTATTCGTAAAAACAAATCTCATTTAAGTATTATCATCACTATTGATGGGACTAAGGAAAAGCATGATATGAATCGTATTTTCCCAAACGAACAAGGGTCCTACGACCTGGTACTTAAAAACATTCCTTTATGGATTAGTCAATTCCCGGAGGCAAATACCAAAGTTACGGTTTCGAGCGATGATTTACCTTACCTAAAGGACAGTATTCTGCATTTATGGAATTTAGGAATTAAAAAGGTTAACAGCAATGTTGTGTTTGAAGATAGTTGGAAAGAGGGAGACGATCAATTGTATAAAGAGCAATTGATAATGCTGGCTGATGAAATTATTCTAAATAATCTTCATACAAACCATAACTGTTCATTCTTTACGAAGGGAATAGGAACTCCTAAACCTGAGAACCAGAATTGGTGTGGAGCTGGAGGCATGATTGCCGTTGACCATACGGGCAATTTTTATCCTTGTATACGCTTCGCTCCTTTTTCGTTACAAAACAAAGAAGCCCGGAGTATTGGTAATTGCTTCGATGGGCTGAATCATAACCGCATTCGTCCTTTCCTAACCCTTGACTTGATTAGCCAAAGTAATCCAGAATGCCTGAATTGTGAAGTTGCACGAGGTTGTGCCTGGTGTCAGGGGGCCAACTATGATTTCGCAGACTCGGAAACCATTTATCAGCGCTCGACTTATGTTTGTAAAATGCATAAAGCCCGAGTGGAAGCCAATAATTATTTCTGGGAAAAATTAGATTCAAATAAGACTAAATCATGAACCCATCCATCCAATATCTAATTGTTCTACTTGAAGACGCAGCTACTTCATTTTGTTATTATGATGCTTACGGCCCAAGTGAGCCGAATAAAATCATCTCTCAAAATCAATTGCAAACCATTGTAGATTTTGCCGAAAAAAACAGCTTGTTTATCAACTTTCTTTACGGTGACTCTCCTCTATCTGAAGAGCTTGAACAACTAATCGAAACTACAACCCATATTAAAATAGCTCCTGTTTCGCAAATTGGCTATTTGCAAAATGCTATTTTCGTTTTTGACTATAATGGTCAAGATCTTCCCGAAATAAATTCGTTTGAAGGCAAGCCTATTATTATTCTTCGTCTTGGGAAAAAACATCTGAACCAACTTAACGTAATTTACGATGCTTTATTCCGCAAGTGTTCAAGGATTAATTTGATTATAAAAGACATCGACGACTTTACGCCCGATGAATTTCAACAATATGAAGAGCAACTCAAAGGCATTTCAAAGAAAACATCTTTGGCATTTCAACAAGAATTGAACTCGGAACTGAGTTTTATAACCGACCGAATTCTGTTGACCCAAATGAACAATTGTAATGCAGGTATTTCCCACATAACAATTTCGCCTTCGGGTGACTTCTTCCTTTGCCCTGCATGGTTTTCGAACAATAGCAAACCCATTGGAAATGTTGAAAGTGGTTTTGAGCTTAAGAACCAAGAACTTTTAAAATTAGAAAACGCTCCCATCTGTCGTATTTGCGATGCTTGGCATTGCAAACGTTGCTACTTTTTGAATCAAAAGACAACCTTGGAAATCAATACCCCTTCGCACGAGCAATGTGTGGGTTCGCATCTCGAGCGAAATGCTTCGCGGAATGTTTTGAAACTTCTTCGAAAATCGGGCATCGCAATGGATAACTTCTCTCCCATTCCTCCGATTGATTACCTCGATCCCTTTGAAGAAGCCAGAGAAATCATCAAAACTATTGAAATTGATACTCTTCAAGGTGAGGCAATTAAGGTTAATTAGGTAGTTAGCGACCGCGAACTTCTCGAAAAAATCTTAAAACAACAAGAATTAATACTCGCTAAACTGAATAACACCAAGCCTGAATAAACTCATTGAAACCCCTTTAATATTAAGGAGTAAGCAGCAATCCTTTTTTAATCAAATTGCCCAGCTTACATTAATGAATACTGCATATTAAGGCCCATAAAAACATAAAACCAAACAAAATGCACCAGCATAACCACTGCAGCGACTGCGATAATGAAGATAAAAAGCTCCTTTGCAGCGTTAGCCTTGCCGAAAGGAACGAAATTCGTTTTTTATTCGAAAGAAGAAACAGTTTGAACGAATTATTACTGATTATTCCGCAAGAGGATCCGCTTCTTTTAGCTCAGGTGAATGACGACCTCAGGGCAACTCAACTCTCGTACCAGCAATGGTGGGATACGAAAAGCAAGGAATATGGGTGGGTTCAGGACGATTGCCATCATTGGGAAATTAATTTTGATAGCGGCGACGTGCTACTTGTCAAAAACATTGTGTAAATTTGTGCCTTTAAATCTATAAGAATATGTGTATTCAAAGTGTATTATTAGGAATGCTTGGCGGACAGGAAATCATACTGATTGGGATTATTGTTTTGTTATTATTCGGGGGTAAGAAAATCCCTGAGCTTATGCGTGGCCTTGGGAAGGGAGTTTCGGAGTTTAAAAAGGCAAAAGATGCTGCCGAAAACGAAATTAACGGCATCAACACCAATCCCAGCAACCCTCCAAAACAAGAAAACAGTAACGTTACTCCTCCCCCGGATAATTCCTCGGCGCCCAAACAATAAGTTTCAGAGCGCAAAATGCTTAGGTGGTTCCGTAAATCCGAAAAGAAAGCTTCTGAAGATCTAAACTTCTGGGAACACATCGATGTTTTCAGGAAATATCTCATCAGGAGTGTTCTTGCATTGGTTGCATTCAGCATTGGGGCGTTTTTCATGAAACGCTTCATTTTCGATGTGATTATTCTCGGTCCTAAAAACTCCAATTTCATAACCTATAGGGTACTTTGCGATTTAGGCGAACGTCTCAACATTTCGGGGCTGTGCATTAACGACCTCCATATCAACCTCATCAACCTCGAAGTTGGGGGGCAATTTAAGATTCACCTACTCATCTCTTTTATTGCGGGCCTCATTGTTGCCATTCCTTTCTTGCTCTATCAGTTGTGGCTGTTTATCAAGCCTGCCCTCTACGACCACGAAGTGAAATATTCGCGCATCACGGTTTTCTATATCCTACTGCTGTTTATCATAGGGGTTTTGTTTGGCTATTACATCATCTTGCCCCTCACCATCAATTTTCTGCTCACCTATGAGTTGAGCACCGAAATTGTCAACCAAATTAACATCAGCTCCTACATTTCCACCGTGACCACCCTGCCCCTTGCCACTGGCTTGGTTTTCGAAATGCCCGTTTTGATCTATTTTCTCTCGAAACTTGGAATACTCACTCCCGCCATTCTGAAGAAATATCGCAAGCATTCGATAGTTGTCAACTTTTTCGTTTCGGCCATCATAACCCCTTCGGTGGATATGTTCAGTCAGACGTTGGTTGCAATTCCGTTGATCATGCTTTATGAACTTGGAATTGTGGTTTCGAAACGAGTTTACCGTAAGAAAGCTCAAAGAGAAAAGGAAGAAGGCATAGTAGAAGAGCAGGCCTTTGGAGGTTAATGAAATTTGTTGATGGCTTATTCTAGAAACACCCTAAGCCAATAGTTTTTGCATTCATTTTCCCGAGGTTTTCGCATAAGATTGTTGCATAAAATTTCTTGCCAAGAAAGTCCAATTCTTTCCCCCATAGTCATTTAATTTGGTTTCAAACCATCCTAAATAAAGGCTTAATAATCTTAGCCCCGATATTATAATATCAAAACTTAATCGCCATAATCTAAAACTCCATCAGGGTATATTTTAGCCCATCTCTATGTTTTAATGAAAAGAAAATATTGGCTGGAACGAAGGAAGTTGCAAACGCCCTTCAATAGAGGAATAATGCCTTTATTGATTTACAATTTTTGATTATTTATTTGATTTTCTGATGTTTTCATATAATTTATGGCTCTTGGTTTGCCGTAACCGGACGTCGGTATGCTCCACTCGGACGTCGATACGCTCCATTCGGACGTCGATACGCTCCACTCAGACGTCGATACGCTCCATCCTGACGTCTGGTTACTCCATCCTGACGTCGGGATGCTCCATCCTGACGTCGGGAAATCAAACTCAGACGTCTTGTTGCCACATCCCGACATCTGGTTGCCACGTACCGACGTCTGGATGCCACGTACCGACGTCTGGATGGAGTAATCCGAGTCTTGGTTTGCCGTAACCGAGTCTTGGGTTGCTCCATCCGAATCTTGGGTTGCTCCATCCGAGTCTTGGGTTGCCACACTCCAAGACTCGGATGCTCCACTCCAAGACTCGGATGCCATAAACCAAGACTCGGATGCTCCACTCCAAGACTCGGATGCCACACACCAAGACTCGGATGCCACGCACCAAGACTCGGTTGCCACGCACCAAGACTCGGAAATCATAAACCAGGAGCCTAAATTCGCATACAAGCATCGATACCTTGCATACTTTTCTTAGAAATTCATCGATAAGTTTGCTTTCGGAGTGACCTTCTATTTGTTTAGAACGGAAACTTTCGAAGACAAATCAAACCCTTGGCTTTGCTTTGAGCAACATTTCAATAGCTAAATCTCCGGTTTGTTTCATAGAATTTCCCATAGCCACAAATCCATGCGAACGAAGCATAATAAAAGAATAATCGGCAAGGATTTCGAGGGCGGAATGAATCAACTGAATGCTGCCATAGGGTTCAGCGGTTTTGGTTTGAGGAATGTGCAAAGCATCGGTGGCGGCGATGATTTCGTCGGAATGCCCGTGAAAAATAGCCTCCACATCGGGGCGTTGCTTGTAGATTGAATAATGCAACATGGTTTCGGAAGAGGGCTCGATGACTCCATGCACATTCACCTCCTTCGCCAGAACATCGCAACTTTCAACTCTAACGAATTTGCTGTTATCAGGACTGTCTTTCAGGCCCATAGCAGTGCCTGTAATGATAAACGGGAGCTGCCCCGGGCTTAATCGAAAGCTCAAATTGCCCGCCGAACCACCAGGATAAGGGGGCGCTAAATTATATTCATGAAACTTCCTACACCAAAGCTTTAGTTCTTCCAAACGCGCATCCTCAGGGATATTTCGGGAAATGAAGTTTACTTTATATTTAATTCCACTATAAATTTCACTTCTCATCAGGCAAGCAATTTCTTGATTTCCTCGGCATTAGGAAGTATGATTCCTTTTTCGGTGATAATTCCGGTGATATATTCGGCAGGAGTCACATCAAAGGCAGGGTTCATTGCCTCCGAAGTGGGCGAACATACTCTGATGGTGTGCTGCACACCTCTTTTGTCGGGTCCGCTTTGGTAGTGCACTTCGCTTGGCGAACGGAATTCGATGGGAATATCTCTGCCTGAAGGGCAGTTTTCGTCGAAAGTAGACGAAGGAGCGGCAACATAAAAAGGAATTCCTAAGGCTTTGGCGGCCAATGCTTTTCCGAAAGTTCCGATTTTGTTGGCAACATCTCCATTGGCAGCAATGCGGTCGGCACCCACAATAACCATCTTAATTTTACCTATCCACATAAAATAGGCCGCGGCATTATCGGGAATAATGGCATGAGGCACGCCTTCGTTATGAAGTTCCCAGGCCGTGAGCCTTGCCCCCTGACTTCGCGGACGGGTTTCATCGACATATATCATCACTTTCTTCCCTTCATGATGAGCCGTATAGATTGGAGATAAGGCAGTTCCGTAATCGACAAAGGCAAGCCAACCTGCGTTACAATGGGTTAGAATGCCCATTCCGTCATAAATCAATTCATTTCCAAACTTCCCAATGGCTTGCGAGGCTTCAACATCTTCATCCGAAATTCGTTGGGCTTCGGCAATGGCCTCATCCAGTGAGTTAGCACCCACATTAAACACTCTGTTAACAGCATAAAAAAGGTTTTGAGCCGTAGGCCGCGTGCCTTCAATTTCCTTGCGTGCCTTCAACACAAAAGCCTCCCTTTCGGTCGGAGGGGCTTGCATAAAAGCCTGTGCCATAGCAAAAGCCGCGGCAGCACCAATGGCGCCGGCACCCCTCACCATCATGGTGCGAATGGCATCGCAGGTCTCCGAATAGGTATTACATTCAATTATCTTAAATTCGAAAGGCAAAAGCGTTTGCTCAATCATTTTAACGGTGGAATCTTCCATCCATATGGTGCGATAATTTTTTCCGTTTACTTTCATGTTTTTATGATTTTTGATAATAACTTACATCGGCAAAAGTACGATGAATTGATTGATGATAGCTGTATTTCGAATAGCCAAATATAATCCATGCGCCATATTTAAACGGTGAAATCTTATATTTATTTTTCATTTTCCGGGCTCCGTACTTTAAAAATACGGGCACCGTACCAATGAAACAGCTACCCAAGCCCAATGATTCGGCAGCAATGCTCGCATAAGTTGCCGCAATATCAGCATCGAGAGGATCGGAGGCCTGCCCCCCGAAAAAACCAATTGCAAGAGGAGCTCCATACAAAAGCCAGTCTTCCTCTTGTTTTTTCTTTTCAATTAAGAAATCGATGACGGGGGTAAGAAATGTTTTGAACAACTCATAATCGGTTTTACTCAAAAAAGGGCGCATCAGCCACAAAGCGAATTTCGAAAACATCCACCTGATTTTAGCCATCTGATCAATAAAATCTTTTGAAAACTCATTAACTTTTTCCTTACCATTCAACACCAACACTCTCACGTCGGAAGGCGGAATCCCCATAGGGGCGCAGCTTGCAGCTTTAAGTATTTTATCGATAACTTCCTGTTCTACCTCCCTTTCCCTGAAATCGCGTATCGAACGTCGGGCAAACATCAGGTTGAAAACCTCATCAAACTTAGCCCTATTTTCTTTTAATGGGATGGGAACCACATCTGAAGGTTTGAGCAGGCGACCCTCTACTTTTATGGCATCTAAGGGGCAAATTGCCACACATTGTCCGCAAGCTATGCAACCGAATAAACGACTTTGATCCACCTCTATCTTCCCATTTTCGAAATACAAAGGCATGCCTTTGCACACTCTAACACAAAGCAAACAGCGGCTGCATCGACTATGGTCGATAAGCACTGCTGCATTTCCTGACGTACGGCTTGTTCTGATAGACATGAAAGTTTTATTTAAAACAAAATTACAACTCTTTTTACATACATACGCATTTCTATTATTATTTTCTTTTGATGAATAGGATAAAAATCCTTTTAAACTCCTCAGCGAAAACAACAACCTAAGCAATTGTTTGATTATATGCCTATTGGAAATGTTTTCATGGGCTTATAAGCCCCAAAAATAGTTTCGAAATATTTCAAACAATTTTTATTTGACGACGTTATATCTCTTAGATTCGAATAATGTTGTAAATTTGTATCTGATTTAAAGGGAATGAAAAAAGCCGCCATTTTATTTTGTGCAATTATATTACTTAGCCTGCACTCCTTTGCTACCCATCAAAGAGCAGCCGAAATCACCTATCGTTGGATTTCAGGCTTGACCTATGAATTCACCATACTCACTTATACTTACACCCCCAGCCCGGCCGACCGCCCTGAGTTAGAGATTAAATGGGGAGACGGCACTTCGAGCATTTTACCCCGCTCTCTTAAATTAAATTTGCCAAACAACATTACAAAAAACGAATATACAGGCAACCATACCTACTCAGCACCCTCAACCTATGTGGTTTCTATGATCGATTTAAACCGTAACTATGGAGTGATTAACATTCCTAATTCGGTGAACATTCCTATGTATGTCGAAACCGTCATTAATATCAGTCCATTCCTAGGGCATAACAGCTCTCCCATCCTCACCTTTCCTCCAATCGACAATGGTTGCGTGTTTACTCCCTTCATTCACAACCCCGGAGCAGTTGATCCCGATGGCGACAGCCTTTCGTTTCGTTTGGTCAATTGCAAAGGCTTTAACGGGCAAGATATTCCTGGCTTTAGTTATCCTGAGGCGAGTACGGTTTTTAAAATAGATTCTGTTACCGGCGATTTGCTTTGGGATAGCCCAATGCAACAAGGAGAATATAATGTCGCCTTTTTGATTGAAGAATGGCGTTTTGGGACTAAAATTGGTTCGGTTACCCGCGATATGCAAATAACCATCACTGCCTGCAACAATAATCCTCCTGTCATAAGCTGCATACAGGATACCTGCATCGATGCCGATTCGACCCTACAATTCCCTGTAACCGCCACCGACATAGACATGGACCAAGTAACCCTTACCGCAAATGGCGGTCCTCTTAGTCTTTCCAATAGCCCTGCTACTTTCCCTCAACCCATCATAGGAACCGGAAGCGCAACTTCTACCTTTACATGGCATACGAATTGTTCTCATGTCAAGAAAAGTAAATACTTAATGTATTTCAAGGCTAAGGATAATGGTTCGCCCATATCTCTTGTTACCTATAAGACGGTTCAAATAAAAGTTAATGGCCCCGCCCCCGAAAATCTCACCGCAAATGCCGCAGGCAATGGCATCTTCCTCAACTGGTTTCAGTCGGGATGCAGCAATGCTGTTGGTTATAGAATATATCGTCATCTGGGATTTACGGGCTATGTTCATTCGTATTGCGAAACGGGCGTGCCGGCCTATACCGGCTATGTCTATATTGGTCAAACCAATTCGCTGATTGACACTTCCTTTTATGATAACGACAACGGAAACGGCCTGATTCATGGCAACGACTATTGCTATATGGTCATTGCCTATTACCCCGACAATGATGAAAGCTATGCTTCGAATGAGGCATGTGCAAAGCTAAAAAAAGATGTGCCTGTCATAACCAATGTGAGTGTCACCTCGACCAATGCTACTAATGGGGGCATCTATATTGCTTGGTCTAAGCCCACTGAATTCGACACCCTTCTTATCCCAGGCCCTTATAAGTACTTAATCTGGCGCTCACAGGGCAACACCCTCAGCGCTCCTGCTCTAATTGATTCTTTAGACGGCATTAATGACACCATTTACCAAGATACTTCACTCAACACTCTAAGTTTCCCATACACTTATCGAATCGATTTCTATAATGTAACTCCCGGAAATCGCTTCTTCGTGGGTAGCACCCATATTGCCTCATCTGTCTATCTGAATCTCACTCCTTCCGATAAAAAGCTCATGCTTCAGTGGGCCGAAAACGTGCCTTGGACCAACGACACCTTTGTTGTTTATAAGAAAAACCCTTTGACCCTCCTATTCGATTCACTTACCTCAGTTTCGCAGCATCAGTATGTCGACACAGGCCTCACCAATGGGGTCTCCTATTGCTATCTGATTAAAACTATTGGGCATTACTCCTCGGCAGATTTGATTAATCCTATCCTCAATTTCTCGGAAATTGCCTGCGGAATTCCTATCGACAATATTCCTCCCTGCCCACCGGTTTTGTCACTCACTACCGACTGTATCAACAACTATCTGAATTGGACCCCACCCGACCCCATTTGTGCAAATGATGTGGTGAGTTACAACATTTACTATATGCTGGACGAGAACTCCAGCATGAACATTATTGCTCATATCAATAATGCCCACGACACTTCCTTCATCCACACCAACATCATCAATGTATTGGGTTGTTATGCTGTCACTTCAATTGACTCAACCGGAAACGAAAGCACTTTCAGTAACTTTATGTGTGTGACTAACGACAGTTGCAGCGGATATGAGTTACCCAACATCTTTACTCCCAACGGTGATGGACATAACGATTTGTTTATGCCAAAAGTCCCTTACTATCTGGTTGAAAAGATTGACATGAAAATATTTAATCGTTGGGGAAAGATGTTGTACCAAACTTCTAATCCCGACATAAACTGGGATGGCAAAGACATGACCAATCATGCCGATTGCGCTGAAGGGGTATATTTTTATGTTTGTGATGTGTTTGAATATAAAATCAAAGGAATTAAGAAACGAACCCTTTCGGGCTCGGTTAGTTTATACCGATAATTATTAACTCAATAAATAAAATAGAATATGTTTACAGGAATTGTAGAATCCACAGGTAAAGTGGTTAACATCGAAAGAGAAGGAAGCAATATCAATATTAGCATTCAAACTCCCATCACTAAAGAATTAAAAATAGACCAAAGCATGTCGCACGACGGGGTATGCCTTACGGTGGTAAAAATAGATTATGAAAAAGAAACCTATGTAGTTACAGCCATACAAGAAACCCTTGACAAGACCAATCTGGGAAATTGGCAACTTGGTTATGAAGTAAATTTAGAACGCAGCATGCACATGGATGGCCGTTTCGATGGACATATCGTTCAGGGACATGTTGATCAGACTGCCGAATGCTATAAAGTTGAAGAGTTTGATGGCAGTTGGAAGTTTTGGTTTAAATATGATGTGAGCCGTGCCAATATTACGGTTGAAAAAGGCTCAATTTCTGTTAATGGGGTAAGTTTGACGGTTGTCGATTCAGGAGAAGGCTTCTTTTCTGTTGCTATTATTCCTTACACCTACGAACATACCAATTTCCACAATTTCAAATCGGGTTCAGTTATCAATATAGAATTTGACATTTTTGGCAAATACGTTGCCCGCTTACTAAAACTCTATATGGAGCAATCAAAATAATACGTTTGACACAGGAATTACACTAAATAATCCCTGTGTCAATATAGAAAGCAATAAAATGAATTTCTTTTGATTAAAATTCCATGAAATGCATTTCAAACTAAACCAAACAGTTTTTCGAAACCTGTTTGGTTTTTTCATTTCTATGCAACATATACAAATAAGTGACAGAGCTAAGCCGAAATTGCAATACTGCTTTGAGTAGAGGATAATTTGTAATTATCCAATTAATTTGTGTCTTCATTATCAGCTTATTTGGGACAATAAAATTACCTCTTATTTTGATTGCAAGCATTAAAATAAATTGGAGTAATTTCTTTTGTGTTTTGGGGTTTTCAAAGTGGTTTCTGTTTCCTCTTTTATTAAAAGTAGTTTCAACATATATTAATGATATTTTTAATTGATTTTTAAGTTCAAAGTCTATTATAAAATAGGATAGCTTTTAAGAGGAATAATAAGTAGCTAGGTTAATAGCATCCTATTATTCGCATTCTAAGGTCTGGCTTTGGTAAAACGCCAACGGATGTTAAAGCATCTATTCTTGTAATTAATTAATGTTTGATAATGATTTGAATCGAGAAACAAGTTTCTTGTATAGCTTTTCAGGTCATTAGAAGAGCTCTTCAAGCCATCAGTTGAGCTCTTCAAGCCATCGGTAAAGCTCAGAAATATATGTTTTTGATATGAAATTGATGAGAAAACCTCAGCTTAATCCTTGAAAAACATGTTTTATATTGTAAAAGGAGTAAAGTGTTGCAGAAATGGAAAGTAAAGGTGAGTCTGTGGAATAATTATTTAAATAACAGAACTAAGACATTGTGAACTTTGTGATTTCCCTTGTGTTTCTTGTGGTTTAAAATTAAAACACAGAGAGCCTTGAAGCTAATACTCCAACCACCTAATCTTCTTTAATCAAAAATCCTTGTTCTAACATCAGATCATAAACGAAAAAGGCTTGCCGGTGGCAAGCCTTTTTTCTTTTCCTTCAGTCTAATAGTCTTCAGCCTAACAGCCTTCAGTCTAACAGCCTAATTCCTTTGCGTTATAGCTTTTTCAAATCGCCAAATCACTATATTTTCACCTCTCACTCAACAAGCAATTTCTCAGAATAAATAGTATTTCCTGATTCCACTTTAATAAGGTACAATCCTTTTGGATACCTACCTAAATCAATACGCAGACTGCTATCCTTAGTGCATTTCTTCCAAATTACACTCCCTAAGCTATTATATATTGAAATTTTATTATCAAAAGCTTTATCACTTAATGGAATATCTATAGTAATATCTCCTGAAGATGGATTGGGATATAAGCTAAGATTTGAATGTGTGGCAGGCTTATTCTCAACGCCAGTAATAATACCATTGAAATACTCAACATCCTTAACCACATTGTTTTTGTCGGTATGAACCGTGCAAACCGGATAACCGATGCCGGGGGCCAAATAGGTATAGGTGTTTGCCGAATCTCTAAGATATTCGGTGGCATAATAGGTTGTTCCCATAAATCGTCCGAAAACACTGTCGATTTCTGTGATAAATTCATGCTCGCGCAACACATTTGGATAGCTTCCATAAGGCGTGGTTAGTGAGCCACACGCATCGGCTATGATTTGTTTTTTGATGGTGCGCACATAAAAGGTATCAACATTGGTTGCAACCTGATTCAAGGGCAATTCCCAGCGTCCGAAGGCCGTAAACATGCTCCCATAGGTGGCAGGTGCCCCAATAACGAGTTCGGGAGGGGTGTTTTGCACGTTTGTTCCAGCAAACGAACCCGATTCGGGTCTGAATCCCATGACCCAAAAGCCTGTGGTATCGCTTTTCCAGAAGCAATAACCATTGCCCTGACCCACAGGTGCACCTCCAAACAAACTTCCATATAGGTTTCCCGGACCATAGGTTTCGATGTTCGAATTGGGGAAAGTGGAAGCATAAGGTGTGCTTGAGGTGAAATGATAATCGGCAAATTTTGGATAATGTGTTATTAAGTTTGAATAGTTCCAAACCTGCGCTGTTGCTGCTGAACCCAAGGATACATTGGTGGTTGTATCTACTGACAGCATCACTGCCAGACCATCATGAGGAAGATCAGCGCCTGTGATGGTAATGCCGCATCCGGCATTGGTAATGAAACAGGATGAAGTATCTGAACATCCGTTCTTGCTAACAATAACAGCATAACTTCCCGGATTTACGGCGGTGAAGCTTTGATAAGTTTGCCCGGCAAGGGGCACGAATCCATTGCAATAAGTCCATTGATAGGTAGCACCGGAAGCATTCGCCACAAGCGTAGAACCGTTTTGAGTGACTGTGGCATCTACCACATTCACCGTAACATATATAGTTTGAGCCACAGATGAACCAAAGCTATTGTTAGCTGTAACCGAAATGGTTCCGCTTGTTGTGGCTACTGCATTAATACTATTGGAGGTGCTTGTACCGCTCCATCCCGAAGGCAAAGTCCAGGTATAGCTTGTTGCTCCACTAACGGTATCAACATTATAAGTATTCGGCGTTCCATAACATAAGGTGGTGTTGCCTATGATTTGTGCAGGTATTGGGGGTGGTCCGCCGATATAAATAGGATAACATTCAGAAGTATCGGCGCAACCGTTTTGAGTGACAATCACGGCATAGCTTCCCGAAACATTTGCTGTGTAGCTCTGAGTACTTTGCCCTGCTATAATGCTGTAGCCATTGCAATTCAACCATTGATATCCTGCCCCAACGGCAGAAGCTGTTAGCGTTGTCCCCACTTGAGTAACGGCACTATTTACTGTATTGACAGTTACACTTAAAGTGCGGGGCGCCGATGCGCCAAAAGAATTGTTTGCCGTAACCGAAATCGTTCCGCTCGAAACTGCGGTGGTTGTAATACTATTGGTTGTGCTTGCACCTATCCAGCCTGAGGGCAGTGTCCATGTATAGGATGTTGCACCGCTTACGGATGCCACACTATAGGTTAGGCTACTGCCATAACAAACTGTTGCATTGCCAATGATAGCTCCGGGAGTGGCAGGAACACTGCCTCCGGGTCCGTTCACCTTGCGGATAACATTGTTTTCGTCGGTGATATAAATATTTCCTAAAGCATCCACTCCAACGCCTTCCGGGCCATTCAATGCAGCCGAAGTTGCCAGACCATTATCGCCGCTATAACCAAAGGTTCCATTTCCGGCAACTGTGGTGATGATGCCAGTGGCAACTGTTACTTTACGAATGCGGCTGTTTCCATCATCGGCAATATAAAAATTACCATCAGCATCGAAAGCTATTCCCAATGATGGGTCATTTAACTTTGCTGAAGTTGCGGGTCCATTATCTCCGCTAAAGCCAGCAGTTCCGTTTCCTGCAATGGTGGTGATGATGCCTGTGGATTTTGTTACTTTACGGATCACATTATTATATTGATCAGAAATATACATATTCCCTGCCGAGTCCAAGGTAATCCCATCGGGGCCGTTAAGACTTGCTGAGGTTGCCAATCCGTTATTTCCGGTATAGCCGGCAGTTCCGTTGCCTGCAATAGTTGTTATTATGCCAGTGGTGGCAGTTACTTTACGAATTACGTTGTTGCCACGGTCGGCAATATAAATGTTTCCGGTCTTATCAACTGCCACACCCCAGGGGTCATTTAGCTGAGCATCCGTTGCCTGACCTCCATCCCCGCAAAAAGGCCAGGGCATTTGAAAAATACTTCCATCACCTGCAACAGTGGTGATAATTCCGGTCGAAACCGTGACTTTACGAATGACATTGTTAAGATTGTCGGCTATATAAATATTTCCTGTTGTGTCTAAAGCCACACCAAAAGGGTAAGCCATGTAAGCCGAAGTGGCTAATCCGCCATCCCCTCCAAAATACCAATTTGTGCCATTATAGGTATAATAGGTACCTGCAATTTTGGAAATAATTCCGGTTGAAGTGGTGATTTTGCGTATGGCATTGTTGCCATTGTCGGCAAAAATAATATTGCCAGCAGCATCAAAAACGATGCCGAATGTAATGCCCAATTTGGCAGCGGTTGCCGGACCTCCGTCTCCTGAATGACCCGCAACTCCGGTTCCGGCAATGGTGCTTATATACCCCACTTGGGCATTAATAATTACGCTTATAAAACTAAAAGCAAGAATGAGTAATTTTGTTCTCATGGTTAATATATTTCGGGCAAAAATAGAGAAAACAAACTATACTTTAATAAATTAGGGAAATAAACCCTAATTAGTGGCTAGAAGAAATTAAGTTTCGTTTCAAAACATAATTTTATATTACTTTTGAAAAAATATTCTACTCCATATGTACGCTTTTCTCCAACATTATCCTTTATACAAAAAACTCATGGCTTTGGGCCTGCTCATTATTGGGTGTATGATTTTGCTAAGTTTTCTGGGCCTTGCCATTGCGGCATTATTCTGGCATAATGAAGTGAGTGGCATGCTCAATCATACTGAAAACATTTCTGCTTTATCAAACGTGGGTTTAATGAAGTTTCTGCAGGCTTTCAGTCAGATAGGAACTTTTATACTTCCTGTAATCTTGTTTGCTTTGTTTACTGAAGGCAATATTCATAAGTCTTTAAAGCTGAATATTCCTATACGTTTTAATTCGGCTTTATTTTCAATATTGCTGATTATTTGTATTGTTCCTTTTATCAATTTTCTTCTCACCCTGAACAGCTATATGCAATTCCCATCGTTTATGAGTGGGATTGAAGATTGGATGAGGCGTTCGGAAGACAGTGCAGCCGTGCTGACTCAATCGTTTTTAGAGGTGAATACTTTTGGGGGATTGATGGTCAATATGTTTGTGATTGCCCTCATTCCTGCAATAGGTGAAGAAATGTTGTTTCGGGGAGTGATACAAACTATGTTGGTAAAGAATATGAGGAATAAACATATAGCAATTTGGATATCAGCCATACTCTTTAGCGCCATACACATGCAATTCTTTGGGTTTCTGCCCCGATTGGTGTTGGGATTGGTGCTGGGTTATCTTTTTCTTTGGTCGGGGTCGCTATATTTATCGATGCTGGCCCATTTTGCGAATAATGCTTTTGCGGTTACACTTGCATATTTAGGCACTATCCAAAGTATTCCTCAGGAAAGTGGTGATTTGGGAAGTTCCTTTGGCGAGTGGGTTATTGTAATTATTTCCAGCTTATTGGCATCTGTTTTTTTCTATTTAATTTATCGTCAGGGGAAGTCAAAGGAACTATTAGACTTAGGTTAAGGTTCGCGTTTCTGCTGAAATTTCATGAGACGAAATTTGCTAATTGCAGAAAAGCTCCAAATCCAGAATCCCAAATTTCAAATTCTAAGACCCAAAAGGGAAACTGCCCATTTGGTATGTCTTTGTGAGTCACTATTCGTTCTGAACACTAGGTTTTATGACAATAGTTGAAATTCTGCGGTTTTCTGCGTTAAAATTATTAAACGCAAAGGGCCACAAAGTTTTTCGCAAAGAGGCGCAGAGAGCGTGTTTGTAGTTTAACGAGATTAGTTTCATATTTCTAATTATCTGGCACTTACAAAATGTTGTCATTAGTAGGGCGGAGGAAAATAGAATGCAGATGATACTGATTTAGGAAAGGCTGCTTAATTATGATATTATTGATGTTTTTTTAATCTAAATAGCGCAAGAGGGGTCTATCGCCGTGCAGGAATAAGAGGATAGGATTTAGGAGGAAGTTGGAATTGTAAGCTTTGCATAGTTGGGGACGGGGGAAATACTATTTGATATAATTTGCAAATTATCTGCATACTGCAAATTATACTATTTATACTATTTTGTAGGATGGTAATGTTATTGTTCAGGATTGAGGCGAATTTTTGCAGAATGCCCATACTATTTCGTAAAATGCCCATACTATGGTGTAAAATGCCCATACTATTCTTTAGGATGGTGATACTATTGCATAAAATGCCCATACTATGGTGTAAAATGCCCATACTATTGTTCAGGATGGTGATACTATTTCGTAAAATGCCCATACTATGGTGTAAAATGCCCATACTATTGTTCAGGATGGCGATACTATTGTATAAAATGCCCATACTATGGTGTAAAATGCCCATACTATTCTTCAGGATGGAAATACTATTGCATAAAATGCCCATACTATTCTTCAGGATGGAAATACTATTGCATAAAATGCCCATACTATTGTGTAAAATGCCCATACTATTGTTCAGCATGGTAATACTATTGTTCGAAATGGTAATGCTTTGGTCTCAGAGGGAATATTTCATCATCATCGCCTGAATATATGCTTGAAAGGAATTATCTTCTTAACTCGAAGTTTTGTCCTAAGTATACTTTACGTACATGTTCGTCTTCGGCAAGCTCTTGAGCGGTGCCTGATTTGAGGACATTTCCTTCAAATAATAAATAAGCCCTGTCGGTAATAGTAAGGGTTTCATGAACATTATGATCGGTTATGAGGATTCCAATATTTTTTTCCTTTAATCGATAAACGATAGACTGTATATCTTCGACGGCAATTGGATCGACCCCTGCAAAAGGTTCGTCAAGTAGAATGAACTTAGGATCGATGGCTAATGCTCGTGCGATTTCGGTGCGTCGACGTTCACCACCTGATAAATTTATTCCATAACTGGTGCGGATGCGCTGCAAACCAAATTCGGTGAGTAGGGATTCGAGTTTAGCTTCCTGAGCTTCTTTGGTAAGCTTAGTAAATTCGAGGATGGCCCTGATGTTGTTTTCAACGGTCAAATGCCGAAAGACTGAGGCTTCTTGGGAGAGATAGCCTATCCCTCTTTGTGCCCTTTTATACATGGGTTCTTTAGTAATATCGGTATCATCCAAAAAGATTTTTCCGGATATGGGCTTTATCAATCCTACTATCATGTAAAAAGTAGTTGTTTTTCCGGCACCGTTTGGGCCAAGTAAACCCACAATTTCGCCTTGTTCCACTTCAATGGAAACCTCTTTAACTACTGTACGCTTGCGGTATTTTTTCACAATACCTTCTGTATATAATCTCATTTTATCTATATGGTCCTTTATATATTATCACATCACACTTATAAGTCTGCAGTCCACAGTCAGCAATAAGCAAAAAACATGCTCCTTGCCATTGCTGATTGAGGACTGAGGATTGCCTACTTTCATATTATACATTTCTTAAGTAGTTTCAATATCGTTCCAAAATTCGAGTGCCCGACGTGTATGCGGAATAACAATGCTTCCACCAACAACATTGGCTATCGAGAATATTTCAAAAAGTTCTTCTTTATTCATGCCTAAATTGTGACATTTCAGCAAATGATATTTAATGCAATCGTCGCAGCGCAAAACCATAGAAGCTACTAAACCCATCATTTCTTTGGTTTTAACAGATAAAGCTCCTTCAAGATAGGTGTTAGTATCAATATTAAAGAAACGCTTAATCACTTTGTTATCGGTGTCTAATAAAGCATCGTTCATTTTGTTGCGATACTGATTATATTCTTCAACTAATTTGCCCATAATCTTAATTAAATAATACCTTCTCGTAAAATATCGTGTAAATGTACTACTCCAAAATAGCTTGCATTATCGACAATGAGGAGTTGGGTGATGTTTTTTTGCCTCATAAGATTGAGCGCATTTACGGCTAATTCGGATTTTTCGATGGTTTTAGGATTAGGATTCATGATGTTAGCAGCCGTCATTTTATCGACAGAGGTTTCTTTTTCGAGCATGCGGCGTAAATCGCCATCGGTAATAATACCTGCAAGCTTTTCACCATCTAAAACGGCAGTAGCACCCAATCGTTTTGAGGATATCTCCATAATAATAGCCCGTATGCCATCGGTCAACTGAACAACAGGCTTTTCGTTTATGGCGGCAACATCTTCTACTTTCAAATATAGCATTTTGCCTAATGAGCCTCCGGGGTGATATTTTGCAAAGTCGCCCGAGGTGAAGCCTCGGCACTCGAGCAACGAAATGGCAAGGGCATCGCCCATGACCAATTGAGCCGTGGTGCTGGATGTGGGGGCCAAATTGTTGGTACAGGCTTCATGGTCAACGGTAGTATCAATAACATAATCGGCTTGACGAGCCAAAAAGGAATCTAAATTTCCTACTATGGCAATGAGCTTGTTGCCCATCATCTTCAAAAGTGGGACTAGGAGTTTAATTTCAGGGGTATTACCACTTTTGGACAAACAAATAATGATGTCTTCTTTCTGTATCATTCCTAAATCGCCATGTATGGCATCGGCAGCATGCATAAAAACGGAAGGGGTGCCCGTAGAATTAAAAGTGGAAACAATTTTAGCCCCTATAATGGCGCTTTTGCCAATTCCTGTAACTACAACTCTTCCTCCCGAATGATAGATTAGCTCGACACATTTCACAAAATCGTCATTAATAAATTGCTCGAGACCACTGATAGCCTGCGATTCTTCTTTAATGGTGTGAAGTGCAATTTGTCGGATTTGTTCTTTTGTTTTCAATATGATGAATGATTTATAACTGCAAAATTAAAATATATAACGAACTCCTGATAAAACAATTGAACTTAAATCAGTATTATTTATTATTTTCGCGCTTGAAATGAAAAGAAATATTCTGCAAAAGCTTGAAGTATGTATCATTCAGACCGATTTGGTTTGGAGTAATGCTGCTGAGAATCTTAAACATATAGGTGGATTATTGAATCAATTAGAGGAGAAGGTTGATTTAATTGTATTGCCCGAAATGTTTAATACTGCTTTTGTTATGAATCCTCCTTCAATTGCAGAAAAACCTGAAGGGACTTCAACGCTATGGCTTAGGGAACAAGCGCTTAAACATCAGGCGGTTGTTGCCGGAAGTATTTGTATTGAAGAGAATAATTCTTTTTATAATCGTTTTTTGGCTGCTTTTCCAGATGGAACACTTTTTCAATACGATAAACGGCATTTATTCCGACTGGCTCACGAACAAAAACACTTTACTGCAGGGAATCAAACATCGGTTTTCGAACTGAAGGGATGGAAAATAAAGCCTCTGGTTTGTTATGATTTACGCTTTCCTGTTTGGAGTAAGAACCGTTTTCAGGAAGGAGAATACGAATATGATTGTTTGATTTATGTTGCTAATTGGCCCACCTTCAGAAGTAATGTTTGGAAAACGCTTTTGCTTGCCCGAGCAATGGAGAATCAGGCGTATGTGATTGGAGTGAACAGGATTGGAAAAGATGGGAATGGGATTCCTCACACGGGCGATTCAGCAATTATCGATCCTAAAGGAATTGAGGTTTATGCTGCACCTCCTGATACTGAAGTGATAAAATGTATGACCCTTGACTATCAGGCACTGACTTCTTATCGCAATGATATTGAAATTGGGGGGGACTGGGATGAGTTTACATTTGTGAATTGAAAGGATATGGATTAAGAAGAAGGAATATTGATTTAAGAATGAGGATTAAGGATTAAGGATTTTTGATTTTAGAAGAAGAACAAGGATTTTAATAATTTAGGGATGAATAAACATGAGCTCGAAGAAAGATTAATTAGTTTTGCAGTATTAATTATTGAAATTGCAGAAACTATCCCTGATTCAAAGGCAGCAAGTTATTTGGCTAGTCAGCTTTTACGTTCTGGGACTTCTCTTGCTTTAAATTATGGGGGAGTTCAAAGTGGGGAGTCACGGAAAGATTTCATTCATAAAATAAAAATCGTTTTAAAAGAATTGAGAGAAACTCAAATATGTAAAAAGATAATGCATCGTTCAAAATTATTCACGAATGAAGGAAAAGTTGTTTCTGCAATAAAAGAAAGCGATGAACTAATCTCGATTTTTGTTAAAAGCGCTGAAACAGCTCAAAAGAATGCTACTAAGCCATACTAAAATCGAAAACAATTATCCTTATTTTTAATTCAACACATAAACTTATGATATACTCAGAACCTCTTCTTAAATCAAAAATCGAAAAATCCTTGTTCTTAAATCATTCTTAAAATAACTCTACTCAATATAACCATGAAAGTATTCAAGTTTGGCGGTGCATCTGTAAACAGTGTGGAAGCTGTTAAAAATTTATGCACAATATTAAAAAGATTTCCTGACGAGAAACTCATGGTGGTGATTTCTGCCATGGGGAAAACCACCAATGCTCTCGAAGAAGTTTTGAATGCCTATTATAGCCAGGCAAGCGACCCTAAAGAACTATTTAAGAAGGTCAAACACTATCATAATGTAATCATCACAGGACTATTTCCGGAAAACAATGAATCGGTTTGCGCCAGAGTCGAAAGCTTTTACCAACAACTCGAGAGCAAACTCAAAACCCCTTCATCTGAATCGTATGATTATGAATATGATCAGATTGTGCCTTATGGGGAACTGATTTCAACTACCATCATTAGCGAATATTTAAATGCCAATGGAATAGAGAATCAATGGCTGGATGCCCGCAACCTCATTATCACTGATTACATATATAGGGATGCTGGTGTGAATTGGGAAAAGACAAGCGAAAATGTAAGCCAAAAAGCTAAAGAAGTCTTTTCAACTAAATCAGTAGCTCTTACACAGGGTTTCATAGGGGCCAGCCCCGAAAAATACATTACTACCCTTGGCAGGGAGGGCTCCGACTATACCGCTGCCATTCTTGGATGGTGTTTGGATGCCACAGAAGTGGTTATTTGGAAAGATGTTCCCGGCTTGCTCAATGCTGACCCTAAATACTTCTCTGAAGCCGAAATTATCTCACAGATTTCCTATCACGAAGCTATTGAACTTGCCTATTATGGTGCCTCCATCATACATCCTAAAACCCTTCAACCTCTTCAGAATAAGAACATACCTCTACTGGTAAAATCCTTTGTCAATCCTGGGCTTAAAGGCTCTTTTATTGGCGATGTACTACAACCGGTGAGTCTTCCTTCCTATATCTTTAAAAAGAATCAGGTATTGATTTCCCTTCAATCGCGTGACTTTTCCTTTATAAATGAAAAGAATTTGTCTGTTATTTTTGAGACCTTTTTTCATCATGGCACCAAAATCAATTTGATGCAAAACTCTGCTATCAGTTTTTCGATTTGTGTTGAAAACAATCAGAATAAACTTCCAAAGTTGATAAATGAGTTGAATAAATACTATAAGGTGAAATACAACGAAAACCTTGAACTCATTACCATTCGTAATTATTCGAGCGAAATTATTGACAAAATAGTTCATCAGCGTAAGGTTATTTTGGAACAAAAGAGTAGAGTTACTGTGCAACTTTTGGTGGCAGATACAAACAAGACCCTCTGATGCATTGAATATTTTACTAATTTTGCCTATAAATGGAAGTCTTTAAAATAAACGAATTCGTCATTGTGAGCCAAGCGAAACAATCATTATGAAACTTAAGTCAAGTATAATTCAACTTCCCAAACTCGAAGATAGCCGGGGGAACTTGTCATTTGTTGAAAGTGATGAACACATTCCCTTTTCAATAAAAAGAACCTATTGGATTTATGATGTGCCGGGGGGACAAAAACGAAGTGGGCATGCCTATAAAACCCAACACGAATTTATCATTGCCATTTCGGGAAGTTTCGATGTGATGGTAAATGATGGTAAAAATTCTTTGAAATACTCATTAAACCGTTCTTATTACGGTTTATACATCCCAAATATGAATTGGCGTTCACTCGAAAACTTCTCCACCAATTCGCTATGTTTGATATTATCCTCTGAAGTTTTCGATGAGACCGATTACATTAAAAATCTGAGAGTATTTAAAAAACTCTGTAATCAAATTCCAAAATGATAATGGCAAGCATAACCGATTGTTCCTTACTTAAGTTGCCGAAAATTAAATACCGTGCCGGCAACATCACAGCTTTAGAAGGATTAAAAGACATTCCTTTCGAAATGAAACGATTGTTTTATGTTTACGATATTCCTGGAGGAGTGGTAAGAGGTGGGCATGCACATCATCAGTGCCATCAGCTCATTATTGCCGCGAGTGGCAGTTTCGATGTGCAAATCGATGATGGGAAAAACAAAAAGACTTTCAACCTCAACCGACCCTATTTTGCCTTACATGTGGTCCCCGGTGTTTGGAACAATTTGAGCAATTTCTCTTCAGGTGCCATTTGTCTTGTGCTGGCTTCCGAAAAATACAGTGAGGCAGACTATATAAGAAATTATCAGGATTATTTGAAGTTGGTGAGGTAAACAAACCCCCTAAGAGACTTGGTCCTGAATATTTTCACCCCAACTTCATAAGAAGTTGGAGGGGAGAACAAAAGGATCTGAAATTTCGCGCCCCCCTCCAATATTTTCAACTCTCCTACTTCTTCTTTCCCGGAGACTGTGAAGCCACACCTGCCGTTAGCCTCGGCTCAAACAGATTAAAGTCATCCGAATCAACCCATCCTCCTCCGTTAAAATCAGAATTGTAGAACCCTACTGCTCCAAAAGTAATATCTGGTTCAAATAAATTGAAATCATCCGAATCAACCCAACCTCCTTGGTCTAAATCCCCTATATAAAAGGCATATTTGTTTGAAGCAACTTGTACTTGTGCATCTACTCCATAAGCCTGCATCATATCAGTACTGAAGTCATAACTTATAGCAGGGGTATTAAAAGGAAGAGCCATTGCCGACCAGGTTTGTATATGATTACGGTTACTTATGGCTATGTAATAATTTTCATTATAGACACATGGGATCAAACTACTTAAGCCACCATCGGTTGTTAAACTTACATTATTTTGTGAATAGATAAGGGTATATGGAGGCGTTTCGTGATAAAGTCCGATATTTATTTTATCTGATATCCCTAGTCCCCATTGTGGCAGATAAGTATCCCCATTAAAAGCTTCTATCATTTTATTTGTATTATGATCAAATAAGCCTTCTAAGTAAAGATGGAGATTCAGGGTTTTTATATCAATCATGCTTATTCCTAACCTGGTTTGACTTTCGCATCCTGCAATGGTTTGACTGGCATAATAGGTGTTTCCGCCTATGGTGGCATTATTGGATAAGAGCAAATTGCCACCTGAAGCAGCATCATACCATTTTATATTACTTCCATTTATTTGTATTTCATTCAAAGTATCGGCATCACAAACAGATTGAATGGCATTGCCCGTTGGAGCAACTGCACTGAAAACCGTTACTTCTGCGCTTCCATTCATAGCCCCAAAATCACTCGTGCAAGTATAGTTTCCTGCCTCTGTAATATTCCATGTTAAAGGGCTGCCTGTGCCTACAACTGATGCACCATAGTTCACTCCATCTTTTTTAAGCTGGTAATTAATACCTGTTTGCGAACCATCTACTCCAACTATTACTGGGGCTCCCCATCCACAATAAGTACCCCCTCCTGTCATATTAAAAAGATTTATATTTAGAATAGGATTGTTTAAATTGCTTGCCACCCATGTTCCATTAGCATTGATATTAACACTAATGGCATTCACATAAGCACTAATAATGCTTGACCACGATGGACCAACTGTTGTAAATGAAAAGGACATATTGGGTCTTAAGTAAGCGAAAGCTATGCTGTTCGTCAATCGTATCCTCATTATTCTTGTCCCATTGGTGGAAGAAATAATAGTCCCCAATCCCGCACTGGCTAGTTTTGCTGTTACTTTTATAGTTTTATTCCCTGAAGCAGGTCCAACAATAAACATATTTGAATTGCTTTGTTGTTGAACAGAATTAAGTTC
>CAIXTV010000091.1 GCA_903922465.1 uncultured bacterium | reverse complement strand
TCCTCCATCACAAAATTCATCCTACTCACCGTTCCCGTCTTCACCTCCTTCACACCCGTAATAGTCTTTTTCCCCACACATGTAATCTTATAAGTATATGTACCCGCTTTTATGCCCTTAGCAGAATACTTACCTTCAGCATTAGTAGTAACCTCAAATTTAGGTTCACCCTCCAACTGAAGTTCAACAACCACACCCGGCAACATAACCTTAGTTGCCTTATCTTTAATATAACCTTCCAAGCCGGCTTGTTTCGAACTTACTAATTTTAAAATCCTTTCCCACACAAACAAATTAGCTTTTTCCTCTTCTTTTCTAAAAATTCTCTGAGCATCATTCATCATTTCCCTTGCCAAATCAAAACATTCATTATTAGCCTTAACCTTTGCCGCTGTTTCAACACTCATATTTTTCGAAGACATATATGTATCATGCTTAGCATTAAAAGCTGTTTTATTTAGCTCAACACTTGCAAGAAAATCATGAGGCATATTGTTATTTTCCTCCAATTTTGTAGCATTATCCGTAATGTATTTCAGGTTAACATTCCCCAATTCCACAACACTTTCCCAATCATCTTTAATCACATTCAGATAATAATTATAACCGGCTTGTATGTAATTCTTCTCCCTGTCTGTTTTATCCTTATAGGCAGAATCGATATAACCTTCTGTTTTCAGATAATCCCATATAACAGTATCTGCCAGCAGTTCCATTTCGTGTCCTAATTCTCCCGAATCACTTAAATTTATATCGTGTTCAGGTAAATCTTCAGCAGCCTTAATTTCATCTAAAGCTTTAGCAGCGTAAGCTTCCGAATAAAAATCCTTATAATTTTTAAACGCAGCCCAATACAATAAAAAACTAGCCCATACAATGCGTAATGCACTGTATAAATCCTTTTGAGAACATTTGTAATGTGGTTTCATAGATTTGATGCATTAAATTTGAATTATTAATTTTAATTATTTTTCGATTTACTTTTTTCGACCTTTTTTATTTGATTTTTTTGAGGTGTTATTTTTAATTACTGAATTTAATTTGAAAGAAAAACCTGAAAATATACTATTATTTTATTACCTGCAAATTTTTTAATGCATAATATGTATTTTTTTTATCCCCCAAAAATCAAAAAACGATAACATATTGAAAAACAACTAAATTAATTTTAAGCATCAAACATTCTAAATGATGAAAATTTGCACTTTCTCACCTATTATTCGATAATTTGCATTTAACCTCAAAATCAAACCAAACATTACCCCACCTTTCCACTAATCTCCAAAGCTCATCTAACGATTCCTAAGCCTCATCTTAAAATCCATAAACACCTAATATTAAGCTGTTAATACATCCCTAAACGTCGAACGCTCTTCCCAAAGCGTCGAACGCTCTTCCCGAAACGTCGAACGCTCTTCCCAAAGCGTCGAACACACTTCCCGAAACGTCGAACGCACTTCCCAAACCGTCAACCACACTTCTCCAACGTTCGAAAGCTCTTCTCCAGAGCTCGACGCCTCTTCCCCAGAGTTCAAAGTCTCAAAAACTAAATATCAAGCGATTACGGTGAGTGGAATTACAAATTCCGCTCAGTCCACTTGCTAATTTACCTTTCTCAATATCATAAAAAACGAATAATATCACCCTTCCGAGCTTATTGTTAGGTCTATTTACTTTATATCAACATTTATATCGTACCTACGGCACTCGGAAATCTTAAGGGGCATTGGTTTCTACCGATATATCATCCCTAATGGGATAATAGGGAATTATAATATATCATTCAAGCCCGTTGGCTAAAGCACAACGGCAATGAAAAACTCTTTCAATTTGGGTGAACCTGCTTGGGTCTTGGTTCTTGGATTTTGGGTCTTGGGTCTTCCCCCATTCGGCTAAAGCCAAAGCCCATATTTCATCTAAGTCCGTTGGCTAAAGCGCAACGGCAATGAAAAAGTCTTTCAATTTGGGTGAATCCCCTTGGGTCTTGGTTCTTTTCTCTACCTGTACATCTCCTCAATCACCTCCTTGTACTTCTCTCCAATAAACTTGCGTTTGGTTTTAAGTGTTGGGGTATATTCGCCGGAAAGTATGCTAAAATCGTTTGGCAGAAGGGTAAATCTTACCACTTTCTGATATTCGGCAAGGTCGTCTAGCAGCTCATTAATGCGTTTTTGGTAGAACTGAATAATCTGTTTATTCTGGATTAAAGCGCTATGGTCGTTATACTGTATGTTTTCACTTTTTGCATACTTCTCGAGTATAGAAAAGACAGGAACAACAAGGGCAACACAGAATTTACGGTTGTCGCCAATCACCACAGCTTGTTCTATATAAGCGTCGGCAATGAGTTTCATTTCTACCAACTGTGGAGCGACATATTTACCTGAGGAAGTTTTAATAAGGTCTTTAATGCGTTCGGTCATAATTAAAAAACCCTCCTCGTCGATGGCACCCGCATCGCCCGTCTTAAACCATCCATCCTCAAAAGCTTGTGCGGTTTCGGCAGGTTTTTTATAATATTCGCTAAACACACTATCGCCCTTAATCTGTATTTCGTTGTTTTCGCCAATGCGAAGCTCAACCCCGTGCAAGGGTTTACCCACCGTGCCGAACTTAAAGCCGGCATCGCCAAAAACAGTAATGGTGGCAATGGTTTCGGTCATACCGTAAGCGTATTTAATATGTATGCCCACCGATTGAAAGAAGCGGTTGATGTCGTCGGAAAGAGCAGCTCCACCACAGGGCATAAAACGGATGTTACCTCCTAGGGCTGCCCTGCCTTTTTTCAGTACAAGGGCATCGGCAATGCTATATTGTATCTTCTCAAAAAAAGAAATGTTTTCGAATGTGCGTTTATGCTCCATGATTTTCTCGCCAATTTGTATGGCCCATTTGAAAATCCGCTTCTTCAGGGGAGAATAAGCCTCCAACTGTTCCACAACGGCACTATAGGTTTTTTCGAAGAAACGGGGCACAGCACACATGATGGTGGGTTTCACCTCAGCCATCACCTCAACCACTTCTTTGGGGTTGAGCAAATAATAATTGGTCATGCCGTTGTGCAATGCCATCAAAGTCCAGGTGCGTTCGAAAATATGGCTGAAGGGCAGAAAGGCAAGTGTAACATCCTTTTCGCTTATATCCAAAAACATATCGTGAATTTTAAACGAATTGAGGAAGTTTTTTTGTCTCAACACCACACCCTTGGGCACACCTGTGGTTCCCGAAGTATAGATAATGGTCACAACATCCTCGAGGTCAACTTCTGAAAGTCTGAGGTTTAATTCTTCATCATTTTCTTGTCGGCCTTTGTTGAGGAAATCGGAAAAGTGCATTGCGTTGACATTGCCTTTAAGATCAATGGTATCGTCAAAGGTGATAATCTTCAATATAATGCCGAGTTTTGCAATAACTTCCAGCATTTTATCATATTGTTCCTGCTCGCCGACAAAAATCAACTTCATGTCTGTTTCTTTAATGATATATTCAATTTGAGAAACAGAGTCGGTAGCATATAAAGGCACGCTCACAGCACGAATGCTCATAAGGGCAATATCCGAAATGGTCCATTCGGGCATATTGCGTGAAAAAATGCCCACGTTGCTAAAGTGTTGGATGTTTTCACTCATCAATGCTTTGGCTAAAGCGTCGGAGTTTTCTATCAAATCAATCCAACTTATGTCTTGCCAATGTGCTGCATTTTGTTTTTTATATTTCAATGCAATACGCGATTGATAAAGGGCTGCTCTGTCGCGATATAATAAAGCTAAATGCTTATATTCTTTGTGTTTATTCATTTTACTTTTGTTTTAAAATTATATCGTATTCCTCTTTCAGCCTGACCAGCTTTATGCATGGTACTTTGCAGACTGCCGACTGAGGACTGCCGACTTTTTAAATGATTATGCCTTTACGATAATGATTGTGTGATTTTGGAAGATTCTTTCAGCAATTGTTCATATTCAGCAGGAGTAAGGTCGTTATAGAAGAAGTTTACCGGGTTAATAGGTCTTCCGTTTTTATGAACTTCGTAATGCAAGTGAGGCGCAACGGCTAATCCTGTCATTCCAACATAACCGATTATTTGACCTCGTTTTACTTTCTGCCCTGCACTCACCACCTTTTTACTCATATGGGCATAAAGGGTTTGATAACCATAACCATGGTCAACAAGGCAAACAATACCATAGCCCGAGCCCGACTCATCGCGGTCGATAACTCCATCTCCTGTTGCATAAATGGGGGTGCCTCTTGGGGCAATAATATCGATGCCTGAATGCATACGCAATACTTTTAGAATAGGATGGAACCTCATGCCAAAACCAGAACCTATGCGGTTTTTGGTATTTCTTAGAGGTTGTATTGAAGGAATGGAGGCCATCATTTGTTCTTTGTTTTTCAATAATCCAGCTAATTCGTCGTAGGATTTAGATTGCACATAGAGTTGGGCTGAAAGTAAATCTAGTTTTTTTGCACTTTCAATTAATTGTTCTGAATTATTGAATCCTTCAAGTTTAGCATAACGGTTTCCACCACCTGTTCCCGCCTGTCGAATTTCGGAAGGAATAGGGTCGGCTTCAAAAATCACACGATAAATATTATCATCGCGATTTTGCATGTCTTTCAAAACGGTATTTAGTCTATCTACCCTATCATTCATAACCTTGTACTGAAACTTGTATTGTTCAATCTCGCGAAGGAGTTTTTTTTCTTTTGGTGAATTGAAGAAATTATAGGCCACAAGCATTACTACCGTAGAGAAAACCAATACGGCTGAGACTAAAGAAAACACTTTTATCAAGCGCTGTTTAATCGAAACTTTCACCTCTTCAAGAGAGAGAGATTTGGTGTTAAAATGGTATTTTACTTTGGGCATTTATGTTAAAAAAGTTCTGCGAAGATGGGGAAAATACTTCATTTGTAAAAGCAAAGATAAAAAAAAACTAATTTTGCAGGACATTTACTAGTCATAATATATTTAACGTACTGTACCTCAATAAATTTTAATTTAAAATGAATTCAAACCACATTCGACACGTATTTTTAGATTTCTTCCGTCAAAAGCAGCATCAGATAGTCCCTTCAGCCCCAATGGTTGTTAAGAATGACCCTACTTTAATGTTCACCAATGCGGGTATGAATCAGTTTAAAGATATTTTTCTGGGGAATACTCCTGCTGCTTATAAACGAGTTGCTGATTCACAAAAATGCCTTAGGGTTTCAGGTAAGCATAATGATTTGGAAGAAGTAGGAAAAGACACCTACCATCATACCATGTTCGAAATGCTGGGAAATTGGTCGTTTGGCGATTATTTTAAGAAAGAAGCCATCGAATGGGCATGGGAACTTTTGGTGGATGTGTATGGGATTGATAAAAGTCGTATGTATGTTACATATTTTGGAGGAGATGCTTCTGAAGGATTAGCGGATGATGCTGAAGCACACAATTTGTGGAAATCCATATTGCCCGAAAGTCAGATATTGCCGGGAAGCAAGAAAGATAATTTCTGGGAAATGGGCGACAGTGGTCCTTGCGGGCCTTGTTCGGAAATACATGTGGATTTGCGGAATGATGAAGATATTGCCAAGCTATCGGGACGTGAGTTGGTAAATGCCGGCGACCCATTGGTGGTTGAAATCTGGAATCTGGTTTTTATCGAATACAACCGTATGGCAAATGGCAAACTGAATCCTCTGCCCAATAAGCATGTTGATACCGGAATGGGTTTCGAGCGTTTATGTATGGTGTTGCAAAAGAAACAATCGAATTATGATACCGATGTGTTTCAACCTTATATCCGTTTTATTTCGGAGAGTTGTAAGATTCCTTACGGAAAAGATATTTCTACAGATATTGCCATGCGTGTGATTTCCGACCATATCCGCACCATTGCTTTTGCCATTGCTGATGGTCAGTTGCCTTCGAACAATAAAGCTGGCTATGTTATCCGCCGTATCCTTCGCAGGGCGGTGCGTTATGCTTATTCCTTTTTAGATTTCAAGGAACCTTTCCTTTATAAACTAATGGATGTGATGGTTGCTCAAATGGGTGACATTTATCCTGAACTTAAAGCCCAGCAAGACCTTATTACGAAAGTAATCACCGAGGAAGAGAGTTCATTCTTGCGCACCCTTTCGAACGGAATTCAGCGCTTTGAGAAATATGTTGCCAATAATAGCCAAACCCTGATAATTGATGGCACTTTTGCTTTCGAGCTCTTCGACACTTTTGGTTTTCCAATTGATCTTACGCAATTGATGGCAGATGAATTAAAACTTACAGTGGATGTGGCTGGTTTTGAAAAGAAAATGTTAGAACAAAAAGAACGCTCACGTCAGGCTGCGGTTCAGGAAACAGATGATTGGGTTGAACTTCAACCTATTTCTGAAACTGTTTTTGTAGGATATCATCAATTGGATGCAGAGGTGGAGATTTTGAAATACCGCAAAATCACACTTAAAAATAAAACGCTTTATCAGCTTGTGTTTAATGTTACTCCATTTTATGCTGAATCGGGCGGACAATTAGGTGATAAAGGGATTATTTTTAATGATTCCTGCAAAATAGAAATCATTAATACCCTGAAAGAAAATAATCTGACCATACATATTGTTGAAAAGCTTCCTGAAGATTTGAAAGGAACTTTCAAAGCGCAGGTGGATATTGTAAAGCGCAAACAAACAGAAGCCAATCACAGTGCCACTCACCTAATACATGCAGCTTTGCGGAAAGTGCTGGGCACACATGTTGAACAAAAGGGCTCAATGGTGGACGACGAAAGGTTGCGTTTCGACTTTTCGCATTTCCAGGGAGTGACAAAAGAGGAAATTAAGGCGGTGGAACAAATGGTGATGGAAAAGGTGTTGGAAAACATTTCGTCAGGCATACAACAACTATCGTATGATGATGCTATTGCCACGGGTGCTATGGCTTTGTTTGGCGAAAAGTATGACAGCGAAGTGAGGGTGGTGAGTTTCGATAAGAATTATTCCGTTGAACTTTGTGGTGGCACGCATGTGAATGCCACCGGACAGATTGGTTTGGTGGTGATAACTTCCGAATCGGCCATTGCTGCCGGAGTGCGCCGCATTGAAGCCAAAACCGGATTAAAGGCAATTGAATATATTCAATCAGAATACATTCATCCCATCGAAGGTTTAAAACAAACCCTAAAACGAAATGCTGGCGATATTGAAGCAGCCGTTGAACAATTGATAGACAAAAACAACAACCTTCAGAAAACCATAGATGAGTTGAACCACGAAAAAGTGCTTTCGCTTGCAGGCGATATTATGGCATCAGCCGAAAACATTAAAGGGGTGAATTATATTGCACGGATGGTGAGCCTCGATGCCGCATCTATTAAAGACCTTACTTTCCATATCAAAGCGACTCATTCGAACCTCATTCTTTTGTTGGGCGCCGAAGCCGAAGGCAAAGCGCATCTGAGTTTATTGATAACTGAAGATGTGGTTGCTTCACTTGGATTGGATGCCACTAAACTCATACGCGAAATATCTTCCGAAATACTAGGCGGAGGGGGTGGACAAGCATTTTATGCCAGTGCAGGAGGAAAGAATCCTGCGGGTTTGCCTAAGGCATTCGAGAAGTTGAGGGGACTGATTGGATAATAGTTGATTTAAGAACAAGGATTATTCGTTCATGATATGAACTCATGAGAACGCTATGCTAAGTTAACGATTTTAGATTTATGAAGTTAGTTTACTTCTAAAATCATAATTATTCATTTTATTCAGGTCTAACGAAATTTGATGGCACCAGCAATCGTGGAGTTATCCAGCGATGTTGTAAACTATCTGTGGGTATTATTTGATTGTTTATATCAATAGCCTTCCCATTTTTGTTTTTTCTGATGATTTTCATTTCGCCGGAAAGCAAAGCATTCACAATAATCTTTTGAAGTGAATCGATGGAAACATAAGGGTGTTGCAATCCTATGCGCAAACCCACATCATTATTCCACAAATCCATTTCCGAGTCTGTTTTATCGGGCAAGGAATTGTCTTCCTGTTTTCTTTTCTTAAAATCGATATAATTCGATTTCTCATGGGCAATACCTAAACTTTTGGCATCTTCGGCCAATAGAAAAGAACTGAGCAATGCCATCCAATAGCTATGGCGGTAAGCATCCAGTTGACCGCCCCCGGCATCTCCATCCAAAAAATGCAAGTTTGCCAAACTATCCACCGTTTTTTTCACTTGCAAACTGATCGTAAAACTTTTCTTTGCTTGCGGAAGATGCCCTATTACCCAACATTTTTCAGGAAATCGCAAGTGCATAAAAGCTGTAAACAACGATTGCTGTGCCTGGCTTTGAGTTGCAATAAACAATATAATAATGATTAAAACGCTTTTCATTTCGATTTCAAAGGTAGTTGAAATCTGTTGTTTTTAGCATTTTTTAAGCCCTTATTTCTTTTATTTTTCTTTATATGAATAGATTTTCCTTATTTTTGCTTGTAAATAGAATTGATGAAAATAAAAAACAGAAAATGAAATACATTATTGACATAGCTGAAAATAAAAGTGCTTTCGCAGAAGAGTTTTTTAAAAACGTTTCTTTTTTTAAAAATGTGAAAGCAATACCGCCCAACGAAATTACGAATCCTGCTATTTTGGAAAGCATAGAGTTATACGAAAAAGGTAAGGTTAAGCCAAGTCCTATGAGTTTAGCTGAACTTAAACAGATGCCTTGCTAAGCTGGGAAATACAGCAAATGCTATAAGGATAATAAATCGAAGGAAAGTCTTCGCTTAGCTACAAGCAAACTACGCCGAGCGGAGGGAAATAATTAAATTTGATAAGGCTTTTCTAAGTGATATTAAATCACATTTTTCTAAAATAATCATTAAGGCTTCTTCTCGTTCTTTGTCTTTAAGTTTAAATATATTGGATCCAGAATGATTTACATAGGAACCAATTTTTATTATTGGACTTATCTTTCCATCCATTGTAACAACAAAACACGACTCCAATCCAAAATACTTACCCTCATTATTTTTAGTAATTAAATAGCAAGAGTCACCCTTTAATATTGACAAATTTGCGAGTGAATCAAGAGATTCATTTACTTTCATCATCAGGAATTCTTTTTAAAATTCTAGATTCAGTTTTAACCTTATTATTAAGGATACTTATTATCCCTTTTGTAATAGTATAATAATTATAGCTTTCATTTCTTTTGCGTGTTTTAATATAATCAATAAATGGACTTGTTTCACCATTATATAACTCTATTAGTTCCCCACTTTCAGTTATCTCTAATACTAATAATAACTCAGGATGTTTATCTCTTGGATACCAAATGGAATTATTTAATGTTGTTTTTATTTGAACCTTTTTATTATCTAATTCAGTTATGGCATCATAATCTGGTATTACTTTTTCATACAATTTAATTTGATAAAGCTCTTCGGCGATTACTTCTCCAATATCACCTACTAATCTTCCATCTAAAGTGAATTTTTTTTGGGGATAGTACTTATTGAGTTCAGAAACTATCTTTTGCAGTTCTTTTAATTATTTTATTACCATTTTAAAATATCATTTTTCCCTACTCATAAGGCTTTTTAGGTTACGCCCCCGACGAAATGCTTTGTCGGGACAAGCTCGTTTTTTCGAGTGGTTTCCATCTCCACCTAAGTACATTGTAAAAATACACATAATTTAATTTCAAACCCCTTATTAAAAAATATTACTGAACCATTTTAAATTTTCGGCATAAATAATCCAATAAAAATATTACCCAATTGTTTTCGGCAAACGTGTTTTATGTTTTCGCAAGAAGCAATTGTTCCTAGAGATTGAGTTTTTTGTCGCCAAAAAACACGTTTCCCGGCGCAGAATGAGTTTTTTGCCGGCAAAAAACACGTTTTCCGGTGCAGAATGAGCTTTTTGCCGACGTATAACACGTTTCTCGACGCAAATTGAGTTTTTTGCCGGCATAAGACACGATATTTTTCGCGAAATACTCCGACATTATTCTTTAATTTTGTTTCATTTACTATGTATAATTCCAGATTATCAAATCAATACATGTAATATGTATAATAAACAACAATATTTATTTTCAGTTTTGTGGCTTTCAACAAGTCGTTTGTGATTTTATACGATGATTTTCTGATTTATCAAATTCAAAATTTGTCAAATCTCTTAATGACATTCTTCCTAAAGTCTAATGCCTTAAACCTATTACCCTCCAAAAATATTCTTCGCACTAAACAAAAAAGTTGTACCTTTGTTTAGAATTACAAAACGAAGAATAACATGGTGTTTATTACGCGCAAAGAACATTTTAATGCTGCCCACCGCTTGTTTAGGGAAGATTTCAACGATGCAAAAAACCTTGAGGTCTTTGGCAAATGCTCCAATCCGAACTGGCATGGGCATAATTACGATTTGTTTGTAACCGTAAAGGGCGAGCTAGATCCACTAACAGGTTTTGTGATAAACCTGAAAGATTTAAGTCGCATTATCAATCATAGCATTATCGAAAAGATGGATCATAAAAATATCAATCTTGAAGTCGATTTTATGAAAGGAAAGCTGGCATCAACAGAAAATATTGCCGTTGCTATTTTTCATGAATTGGAAAACCATATTAATACCAACAAAGTGCAATTGCATTGCGTGAAACTCTATGAAACGGAAAATAACTTTGTGGAATACTACGGGATTTGAAGACCCAAATTCAAAGAAGGAAACAGTATAGGTAATAATTAATATCTTCGCACTTTATAAAAACCTATTTTAATAAGATGAAAAAATAAAAGCAACAGATTCAAAATTACCGACTCCCCACTTGGGTCTTGGAATTTGAGATTTGGATCTTGGGTCTTAATTTGCCGATAAAACTAATAAACAAAAAACCAAAAGATGAAAAACAAGCTGAATGATATGGGCGAGGAAAACATGATGGATGGCTATGAACGCGTTGAACAATACAACCACGATCTCATTGATGAACTGAAACCCCACTACACTGAAATACTAAGAATCATTGGCGAAAACCCTAACAGGGAAGGTTTGTTGGATACACCGACCCGTGTGGCTAAGGCAATACAGTTTCTCACTCATGGTTACGACCTCAACCCCGAAGATATTCTGCGTTCGGCCATGTTTAAGGAAGACTACCGTCAGATGGTGTTGGTGAAAGACATAGAAATTTATTCGATGTGCGAACACCATATGATACCTTTCTTCGGGAAAGCACATGTGGCTTATATTCCTAATGGATATATTGTGGGATTAAGTAAAATACCCCGTGTGGTGGATGCTTTTGCCCGCCGCTTGCAGGTGCAGGAGCGTTTGACCATGCAAATAAAAGAATGTATACAGAAAACCTTGAAACCTCTTGGTGTGGCAGTAGTTATCGAAGCACAACATTTGTGCATGGCGATGCGTGGCATTCAAAAACAAAACTCTGTAACCACCACTTCCGACTTTACGGGAGCCTTTCTGATTGATAAAACCCGTCAGGAATTCATGCATCTCATTAGTGCTGACCTGCACTGATAATGGCATAATTATTGATGACCCAAACCCTTGAAATTTTAACAACAATATTATATGAACGACTTTAATCAAAACCCCTTCAACGTAATTCAACAAAAGGCAGATACTGCAAATGTAGCCAAAACCTTTGTAGCCAATGTGTTTTCATGGATGTTCTTGGCTTTAACAGCCACTGCTGTTACGGCATACTTCTTTGCAGCCACTCCTTCTCTATTAGCACTCCTTATTGGCGAGACAGGTTTATCGCCTCTGGGATGGATAGTAATGTTAGCTCCAATTGGCTTTGTATTGCTCATGTCATTAGGCTTCAATAGGCTTTCTGCAGGAGCATTAACCATCTTATTCATTGTGTATTCCATCATAATGGGTATGAGTTTGAGTTTTATCTTGCTGGTTTACACCCAAGCTTCTATTGCAACCACCTTTGCCATAACGGCAGGAATGTTTGGCATAATGGCAGTGGCAGGCTATACCACCAAGGTTGACCTATCAAGATTTGGTTCGATTATGATGATGGGTTTAGTCGGAATTATTATCGCATCTTTGGTGAATATGTTTATTGGTAGTTCGCAAATGGATTACATCATCAGTTTCATTGGAGTATTGGTATTCACAGGGCTTACAGCATGGGATGTTCAGAAGATTAAACGCATAGGTGAATCTGCCGAAATGGGAAGTGATTCTGCACGCAAGCTTACAATAATGGGCGCGCTAACCCTTTATTTAGATTTTATCAACTTATTTTTATTCTTACTCCGCTTCTTAGGAAACCGGAAATAAGAATCGACTGTTTTATGATTCAACCGGTAAAGTAAATTTACCGGTTTTTTTATAATCCATAATCCTTAAAGCCTTTAAAGTATCCTGGTTACACAAGGGGATGAGAGAAATTCAAAAGCTTATATTGAGGTGTAAATTTGTTTTTTTCTCCAAATGCAAGGAATTCTGTATCTTTGTTACATAATAGATGATTTAAAATGACGTATAAGATGAAAAAAATAATATTAATTTGTTTGTTTATGGCATGCTATCAGTTGATAATTGCACAGGATACGGTCTTGTTTATCAATGGGAAGATGCTTGTAGGTAAAGTAATTGAATATAAGCCCAAATATATTAGCATAGAGGTGACCCAAGGCAAACGATTAAAGCAAAAAAAGCTTGATGCAAAAGAAGTTTTTTCGGTGAAGGGCAAGGATGGAGCACCCATCATTATTTACCAACAGGATATAGCAAATGGTCAAACTTATACAGCTGATCAAATGCGGAGGTTTATCATGGGAGAGCAATTTGCCATGAAAAGATATTATTCGCCCTGGATAACTTTGGGCGGAATAGTGACTGGTGCTGGAGGTGGGGCCTTAGGGTTCTATAGCTTGCCTTTTCCAGCTCTATACACCTTTATTATGGGCACACATACCCCAACATTAAAGAAATATAAGGATTTACCTGATGAATTTAAGTCGGATCCTTTTTTCAAAGAAGGGTTTAGTAATAAAGCCTCTAACCGAAAGGCAAACAATGCTTTGATAAGTGGATATTCAGCATCAATTGCCACACTTATAGTATTGGTACTATTCAGGTAATAGCTTAGCTAATAATGAAGGATTGATGGTTTTTTTCGGGACAAACTTCGATGGTAATGTCTTCCACTGTTGCTCCCCTTGGACCAACTTTACACCATTCAATAAACTGCTCAATGATTACTTCTTCGCCTTCAACTTCAATAAAGACTGTTCCGTTAGAAAGGTTTTTCACGTAGCCTTTTAATCCATAATGAATAGCTGTTTTCATTGAGAAGTAACGGAAGCCTACTCCCTGAACTATTCCAGTAACTGTGAGCCTATAGCTTGCCATATCTTAGATGAGTTTGTTAATTTTGGTTAAGGGGTTTAAAATTTAGCAGAAGTTATGCACTTACGGCTTCAACTGTAGCATCAACTTTTTTCACCAAACCTTGAAGCACTGTGCCTGGTCCCACTTCAACGAAATGATTTGCGCCATAGGCAATCATGTTTCTGACAGTTTGGGTCCAACGAACAGGTGAAGTGAGTTGTTTGATTAGATTTTCTTTTATTTCATCAGGATTGGTTACTGCACTGGCATTAACATTTTGAAAAACAGGGCAAATGCCTACATTGAAATGTGTAGAGTCGATGGCTTCGGCTAGTTCAATTCTTGCAGGTTCCATTAGAGGAGAATGAAAGGCGCCACCTACTTTAAGCGGTAAAGCACGACGTGCTCCTGCTGCTTTTATCAACTCACAAGCAATGTCAATACCTTTAATGCTACCCGAAATGACCAATTGACCGGGACTATTATAATTGGCGGGAACAACGACTTCTTCAATTTCTTCACAAATTCGTTCAACAGTTTCGTCATCGAGACCAATGATGGCTGCCATAGTCGAAGGTTCGGCTTCACAGGCCTTTTGCATTGCCAAAGCACGCTTATATACCAATTGTAAACCATCTTCGAAAGAAAGTACTCCATTGGCAACAAGTGAGGAGAATTCGCCTAATGAGTGACCAGCTACCATGTCGGGTGTAAAAGCTTCGCCTAAGGAAAAAGCAAGTATTACGCTGTGAAGAAAAATGGCTGGTTGTGTTACACGTGTCTGTCGCAGTTCATCTTCAGTTCCATTAAACATGATATCGGTGATGCGGAAGCCCAAAATGTCATTTGCTTTTTCGAAATAGTTATGGGATTCGGGATTGTTGTCGTACAAATCTTTGCCCATTCCTATAAATTGAGCTCCTTGTCCAGGAAATATATATGCTTTCATGCGAATTTGATTTAATTTATTTGTGCAAAAGTAGGGTATTTTGAATAATTGACAAAAGAAAGGATGAAACAATGTAAATCAAACTCCCAAAAGGGGATTAGGCCAGAAGATTTCTTTTATCAAAACACAAAACATTTACTTCTGTATAATCTCTTGCCCTTCAATTAACTTAATGCTGAGGTCGCGAAATCCCAGATTCATGAGCTTAACTTTATGATGATAGGCTTCCTCTTGGGTTGAAAATTCGCCAGAGTAGTATCTATACATCCCGTCTTCTCCTATATATACCTTTACGTCATAGAGTTTCCCAGAAGAAAACTTATGAAAAGTATTTTGGCCATAAATTAAAACGCCATATTTCTTTTGAGGAGGTAAATAAACATTTGTTTTTAGCGAATCGGAGAACTTTTTTTGATTATTTGCATCAGAAAACATTTGCAAAGACCCATTAGTTAAATTACAATCTTTAAATTCCCAATTAATTTGGAGGGTAATTTTCTGTTTGAGGCTATCATTCATTAATTCGTTCAATACACTGCCATCGTTTTTAGAAAAACTCAGGTCAGGATTAAGTAAACCAGGAAACTCAATGTTGATGTATTCATACATCAGTTGTTTGACACGTTTTCTAAGATATTCCTGAGTACAGGGATGGGTTTTGTTACTACTTGAGCCTGTTTGTGCTAAAACGATACTATATGCGCTAAAGAAAAAGAGGGTGAAAATGAATATTCTTATTTTAATATTAAAGCGCATAATGAGATTATTGTTGTTTTTGGTTTCAGATGCCAATGCTAAACGCGTTTATTGGGTCTTTTGTTGTCCGTAGTCTTGTTTTATTTTCTCAATATTCTGAAGGATTTGCAAAGCCTGATTTTTTTCATAGGCAACACTTGCCGCTTTTTCTCCCTTGAAGGAATCGAAATAGCTATAATTTTCGGAATAATATTTACTGATTTCATTGGCAAGCTGAATTGCTTTATCTTTTTGTCCTAATTGGTAGTATAGTTGAATATAAGCCAGAGTATAAAGGTCGCCAGGGATCTTTGAAATTGGGAAAATTTGCAAACTTTTGTTGAGAATTTTCAATGCCGAGTCGTTTTTATTCTGAATCAGCAAGGTTTGGGCTAGTAAAGCAAATTTATTTCTATAAGTAATTACGTTTCGGTAGGATTCTTTGTCAACGAAAACGTCAGGTTCGCCTATGCGACCCCAACGAAACTTATTCATATACAAATCATAAGTTTTTTCAACATTCATACCACCTAAACCCTGAATATAATTCGGTGCATTAACAGGTAAAAAGCGCATAATGTAGCCCTCAAGTGAACAATATTTTTCTATGCTCATAATCGAACGAATGCTGCCTGGGTAAACGAAGTACAAAGGTCGTTCCCATTGATTGGTAGCAATTAAATCGAGTAACAACAGCTCATGTTTATAAATATACGACTTGCCTAATTCCCATTCCATGGGACTAACAATACTATCAATCAGATTCTTGGGGATGTATCCTTTTATGCTTGCAGCAACAGGGTCGGTGGTTATTTTTAATTTGTTTGTTGGGAAAAAACTAAGGGTTTCGCCCTCCTCTGTGGCCACCTTTGTATCGGGATTATCGCTGGCAACGAAACTTATCAGGTCTTTCAACTCGGTATAACCTTCAATTCCTTTATCAATTATGGGGATATAGTCGTTGGTTCCCTGTTTATACTGCTCAGTAGACAAAGTGTAGGGCATTTTATCCGATGCGTATATCTTTTGATGGAGCTGACGGCTGTACCATGCCCCTGCAGACAATGCATAATTGAGTACCCGGACGTCAGTACGAACATTCTCCACCTCTTGTTCATACCAAAGCGGAAAAGTATCGTTGTCGCCATTTGTCACAAGGATAGCATTTGGTTCACATGAGGTTAAATAGTTATAGGCGAAGTCTCTTGTGGTGTAACGACCCGAACGATCGTGATCGTCCCAGCCTTCTTTTGCCATAATTCCGGGCACAAGTAAAAGGCAGGCGAGAGTGATAATGAGAGCTGTGGAAGCACGCTTGAGTTTAGCAGAGAAAAAACTCCAAATGGCCGACACACCCATCCCAATCCAAATGGCAAAGGCGTAAAATGAACCCGCATAGGAGTAGTCACGTTCTCTGGGCTGAAAAGGAGTCTGGTTAAGATATAATACTATAGCAATTCCAGTCATAACAAAAAGTATCATTACAATTGAGGCGTCTTTTTTTGCTTTTTTAAAATGAATAAAGAGTCCCAACAGTCCTAAAATCAGTGGGAGCATGTAAAAAGTGTTTCGCGTTTTATTGTTTTTTATACTATCGGGCAGGTTGTCCTGGGGCCCAAGGCGAGAGTCTATGAATGGGATGCCACTTATCCAGTTGCCATTAGTCAGGTCGTGGCTAAAATTGCTCTTAAAACCATGGCCCTGCTCATCATTTTGCCTGCCAGCGAAGTTCCACATAAAGTACCTGAAGTACATATAGCCCAACTGATAATTAAATAGGAAGCTAAGGTTTTCGGCGAAGGTTGGACAGTGGTCCCCAGTTGTGTTAGTCCAGTATTTGTAAGCCCTTATGTGTTGAGGGTCGTTGCTATGCATGCGTGGGAATATGCCACAGTTATTTGCATCATAAATTGGGATGGCTTTTTTGCCAGCAGGCTCATACTGGGTCTTGCCTTTGTTGTAATAAGTCTCGCCTTCTTTCTGTCCAGTAATCTTGGCTGTAAAATACTGACCATAAAACAAGGGACGATCCCCATATTGTTCCCTATCGAGATATGATTTGAGGGAAAAGACATTGTCGGGACTGTTCTCGTTTAATGGAGGGTTAGCATTGGAACGTATAACTATCATTGCATAGCTCGTATAGCCAATTACTACAAAGAATAAACTCAGTAAAGCAGTGTTTAAGATTACTTTATGTTTCTTCTGCGAGTAATAAATGCCAAATACAAGAAGTCCCAAAAGCAAGAGGGTATAAATGATAATGCCACTACCAAAGCCCATCTTCAAATTGTTTACAAATTGCAATTCGAACCTTGATGCCATATAAACTAGACCAGGAATTATACCATACTGAACAAATCCTAGGATAAGCACCGACAAAGCAGTCGTTTTCAAAAGACCCATACGGGTAGTTTTATAGCGTTTGAAATAATACACAAAAGTAATAGCTGGGATGGCAAGTAAATTGAGCAAATGCACGCCAATCGACAGGCCCATCAGATAGGCTATAAGTATAATCCAACGATCAGCTCCATGCTTTTCGGAGTGGGATTCCCATTTAAGGATGGCCCAAAATACAATAGCAGTAAAAAAGGAGGAAGAAGCATACACTTCCCCTTCGACAGCTGAGAACCAAAACGAATCGGAAAAGGTAAAAGCAAGAGCTCCCACCATGCCACTGCCCAATACAATAATCATGTTTGAAATTGAAGTTTCTTTTTCGGTCAAAATGAACTTACGACATAAGGAGGTGATGGTCCAAAACAAAAACAGGATAGTGAAAGCACTAGTTATAGCCGAAAGAGTATTAACCATCAAAGCAACCTTTGCCAAATTGCTCCCTGCAAACAAAGTGAAGACCCTTGCTAAAATCGAAAACAAAGGAGCTCCAGGAGGATGACCCACTTCAAGTTTAAAAGCACTAGCAATAAACTCGCCACAGTCCCACCAGCTTGCTGTTGGTTCAATTGTGAGCAAATAGGTGATTAAAGCGATAGCAAAAACTACCCACCCCAATAAATTGTTGTAAAATTTGTATTTGTTCATATGCTAAATTTGTTCATTTATGTATTTAGATGAAATCCGTTTAACGGTAATCCACGAAGCAAGGAATCCAATCACTACTACTATACTGAGAACTATTCCGAAATCGATAAGATGCATATCGACAGGATATTTATTGACAACAAAGGTGCCTTCTCCCGAATTTATTTTTACCAATCCGAATGATTTTTGAAGAATACAAAGTAGCGCACCAATCAGCATTCCAGCAATACCACCTATTACTGAGATTAATAGTCCTTCATATAGAAATATCTTTTTAATTAAACCATCATTAGCCCCAAGGCTGCGCAAAATGATGATGTCTTTCTTTTTATCGATGGTCAGCATGGTGAGAGAACCTACAATATTAAAGGCAGCAATCAACAAAATGAAGGAAAGGATGAGGAAAATAACAAACTTTTCAGAGACCATTATTTTATACAAGACTTCCTGCTGCTGAAAACGGGTTTTAATAGTGAATTTGTCGCCTAACAAAGTTGATAATTTCGATTTAATTTGTTCGGGTTGAACATCTTTCATTAAAGATATTTCAATAGAACTCACTTCATCGGTATAATTTAATATCTTTCGAACGAAGCGAAGAGGAGCAAGTATATATCTGGCATCGAAATCCTGCTGGATAGAAAAAACTCCGGAGGGATAAATATTCTCCTGGTTAAAAGCCTGGGAAGGGTCCTGAAGGTCAACTTTGCCACGCCTTGGGACATAGATGGTGAGAGGACTTGAGAAATCGTTCAGGTTCACATCTAAAAAATAAGCAACCCCAGAACCAAGCACAGCGTAGTCATGATTGCCATTTTCGAGGGTGAATAGTCCGTCAATCATCATAGTGTCGATATGGTTGGACTGTGCGAAGTTCTTATTAACCCCTTTTAGAGTTACGATATATTGTTTATCGTGGTATTTTGCTAAAGCATTTTCTTCCACTACTTCATTCAAATAGTAAACCCCGGGAATTTTTTTTATTTCACTACGCGCAATGCTGTCTAGGTGGAAGGTTTTCCCATAAGTAGCTGTAATGAGAATGTCAGGGTTGAAGTAGTTGAAAAGGTTTATTACCAAAGTTTCAAATCCATTAAAAACTGACAAAACCACAATAAGAGCGAAGCTACCAACGGCAATTCCCGTAGCAGCAATGCCTGTAATAAAGTTGATAATGTTGTGCGTTTTCTTCGACTTGAGGTATCTACCTGCAATATAAAGGGAAAAGTTCAACAGCAAGAGGTATTATGAAAATTACTTCCATGCCTGAACCGACAAACCTGTACCTCGTTTTTGATGCATGTTGAGGTCCATGGAATTCAGAAGCAAACAAAAAGGGTAGGTTAGCAGATAATAAAAAGGCAAAATAATAAAGAGTAACTTTGAGAAGTTAAGCATTAGTAAAGGATACTTCATTGATAACTTCCATGAGATATTTCCAGGTGTACCGTAAGTATATTTTGCTTCAACTTTCGAAAATCCTGCCCTGAGGAGTTTTTCCTTAATGTCGTCAATATTATACCCATCTCTTACATGTTCATCAACAAAGGATTCATGTTCATCATCGTGAACATCAGATCCACCCTGATCGGAAGGTGTAGAAATCAGTAACATTCCGCCATTTTTGAGAGAGTTGTGGAAATTTGAGAATACTTTTTCGTCTTCAGCAATATGTTCCATCACATCAACAGAAAGCACCAAATCAAATTGCTCGGGTTGAACAAAGGTGGTTAAGTCAGCTATTTGAAAAGTGGCGTTATTGAGTCCGATAGTATTAAAAAACTGATTGCAATCGGCAATTTGCTCTTCTTTTACGTCAACGGATATGATTTTCCATGAAGGATAATTGGCAGCCATGAAATAAGAATATTGGCCAAATCCTGACCCAGCGTCTAAAACAGAAGCAGTTTCCTTATAATCTTTTGCCCATAAACGAATTTGTTTTTTTATGTGCCAAGCTCTTAATAATAATAAGTCTAGGAGTTTGTAAAATAGTTTTCTTAGCCATGGATTGGCATTGAAAACTTTTCCCAAACTGCGTTTTATCGGGTCATACTGCATGCCTATTGTTTTAACAAGTTATCAATCTTTTCAATATAGTCCAGCGAATCATCTAAATAGAATTCCAATTCAGGAGTTATTCTAAGTTGATTCTTTACTCGTTGAGCTAACTTAAACCTGATTTCTCTGGTATTCTCTTTTATCCTATCAATCATCTCTTCTTTATTGCCTACTAGGAATAAACTCAGGTAGACTTTTGCAATAGACATATCTTTTGTTGCCTTTACGACAGTAACGGTAATCATTGCCCCATCGTATTCACTACGAGCATCCAGTCTGAATATATCACTTAATTCTTTACTAAGCAATCTGTTGATTTTTTGTTGACGTACACTTTCCATAATTACAAAAGTAGATAATCTTCTTTATGAATACAAAATTAAGTTGGAAATAATCAAATGTTTTTGTCGACGCAACAAAGTTAAGTCGATAAAATTATTGAGATAATAAAAGATTTAAGTGATGCTATTGTTCAGAAGCACAGGAACAAACCAGATTTCTGTCGCCAAAAGCATCATCAATTCGAGTTACAGGAGCCCAGTATTTATCCTCATATAAACCTTTAACAGGATAACCTGCTTTGCTTCGCGAATATGGGAGATTCCAATTATCAGAGGTGAGCATTTCGGAAGTATGAGGTGCATTTTTGATGACATTTATTTCTTTGTCAGCTTTACCTTGTTCTATTTCCATAATTTCTTCTTTGATGGCAATCATGGCATCGCAAAATCTGTCGAGTTCTGATAAAGGTTCACTTTCGGTTGGTTCAACCATTAGAGTTCCATGAACGGGGAAGGCTACTGTTGGTGCATGAAATCCATAATCCATCAAACGTTTGGCAATATCTATAACAGCAACATTTGCTGAAAGATGGAATTCGTTGCAATCGAGTATCATTTCGTGAGCACAACGGTTTTTTGAACCAGTATAAAGAATTTTATAATGTTTTTCTAAGCGCGATTTGATGTAATTGGCATTAAGAATAGCATAACGGGTAGCTTCGGTGAGACCTTCGCGCCCCAAGAGTTTTATATAAGCATAGGAAATGGTCAAAATCATTGCGCTACCATAAGGTGCTGCTGCGATAGCATGTATGCTGTTTTTATTTCCTATTTCTATTACAGAATGTGAAGGTAAATATTGCACTAAATGACTTGCAACTCCGATAGGACCAGCGCCAGGGCCTCCTCCTCCATGAGGAATGGCAAAAGTTTTATGTAAGTTTAAATGGCAAACATCAGCCCCTATTGTTGCAGGATTAGTTATTCCCACCTGAGCATTCATATTAGCACCATCCATATACACTTCGCCTCCATTGTCATGAATGATATTACAAATTTCGAGTATTGATTCTTCAAATACGCCGTGAGTTGAAGGGTAAGTAACCATTAGGCATGACAAAATACTTTTATGAAGAACAGCTTTTTCTCTTAGGTCTTCTACATCAATATTTCCTGTCGAATCACATTTTACAATTACTATATGCATTCCTGCCATGGCTGCACTTGCAGGGTTGGTTCCGTGAGCTGAAGAAGGAATCAAAACTACATTACGGTAGGACTGTCCTATGTTTCTATGATATTCTCTTATTACCATTAGGCCAGCATATTCACCTGCTGCGCCTGAGTTGGGTTGAAATGATATGGCTTTGAATCCGGTAATTTCGCAGAGCATCTTTTCTAATTCCTCAATAATGATGAAATATCCTTCGGTTTGTTCTTTTGGTGCAAAAGGATGAATAGCACCAAATAAATTCCAGCTCATAGCAAACATTTCGGAAGCAGCATTTAGCTTCATGGTGCAAGAGCCTAAAGGTATCATTGAGCGGTTAAGGGATAGGTCTTTGTTCTCGAGTTTTTTTAAATACCGCATCATTTCTGTTTCGGAATGATAGCTGTTGAAAACCGAATGGCTAAGGAATTGAGAGGTTCTATTTAATTTTTCGGGAATGGTGGTTATGAGTTCACATTTGGAAGGATCGCAGACAAACTCAGTGAAAAACGAAAGGCTTGCTTTTGCAAAAACAGCCAGTATGTTATTGATATCAGCCAGTGTGGTTGTTTCATCGATACTGATACCTATGGTTTCATCGTCAAAATAACGAAAATTAACGTGATGCCTTTTTGAAAGGCCTTTGATTTTAATAATCTCAACAGTTTCGGGTACTTTGATTAAAAGGGTATCGAAGTAGTACTTGTTGAGTTGAAGAAAGCCGTATTTTTGAACTTCTTCAGATAGCACTCCTGTGAGTATGTTAATATGTCGGGCAATAGCTTTTAACCCTTTGGGACCGTGATAACAGGCATACACTCCTGCCATAATTGCAAGAAGTGCCTGTGCTGTGCAAATGTTTGAAGTAGCTTTTTCGCGTTTAATATGTTGTTCGCGGGTTTGCAAAGCCATGCGTAGGGCCCGCTTTCCGTTAGCGTCTACCGAAATACCAATAATACGGCCGGGCATGTTGCGTTTATACTGTTCTTTTGTAGCAAAATAGGCTGCATGAGGACCTCCAAAGCCCATCGGGATTCCAAAACGTTGAGTATTGCCAAAGGCGATATCGGCTCCCCATTCTCCGGGAGGAGTTAAGAGACATAACGAAAGGATGTCAGCAGCAACGGCCACCAATACTCCGTTTTCGTGAGCTTTCTGAACAAATGTAGAGTAATCGTTAACACTTCCAACCTGATTGGGATATTGTATTAAGGCGCCAAAAAATCCAGAAGTAAGTTCATAAGTCGACCAATCGCCCACTATAATTTCAATGCCAAGCGGAAAGGCACGAGTTAAAATAACATCGAGAGTTTGAGGGAAGATATCGTTAGAAATAAAGAACTTTTTGCACATGCTTTTCACCTGTTCGCGTGAACGGGTATTATATAGCATTATCATAGCTTCGGCACCTGAAGTTGCCTCGTCGAGCAGAGAAGCGTTGGCAATGTCTAAGCCCGTGAGGTCGCACACCATAGTTTGGAAGTTCAATAAAGCTTCCAAGCGACCTTGAGAAATTTCTGCCTGATAGGGGGTATAGGAGGTATACCAACCCGGGTTTTCCAAAATATTTCGGATAATAACACCGGGGGTAATACTATTATAATAACCCATTCCGATATAGGTGTTGTAAATTCTATTTCTTGAAGCCACATCACTAATGTGATTCATGTATTCATATTCATTTAACCCAAGAGGTAATTTCAAAGGTTTTTTCAGACGAATACTTTCGGGGATGGTTTCGTCAATTAGTTGATCGAGTGTGGATACTCCAATTACTTTTAGCATTTTTTCGAGTTCTTCGCTACGAGGGCCGTTATGGCGCTGTATAAAGTTATTTGTTATCATTATGTAGTGGCCGTTAATGTGTATTGAACAGTTTGGTGATGGTATTTATGGCGCAAAAGTAAGCATTTTTCATATAAAATAAAGGAGAGAAAATCTTTATTAACTTAGTTTAGCACTATAAGGTGCAATGTGCTTACCTTTAAGGTAAATTCTTTAGTGCAAATTAATTGTTGTAGTTTTGCAGAATGTTATACTTAGATAATATTGCATTAGGAGATTTTCCTTTATTGTTGGCTCCTATGGAGGAGATAACCGATGCCCCCTTTCGGCAGATTTGCAAGGAGATGGGTGCCGATGTGGTATACACCGAGTTTATTTCTTCGGAAGCATTGAGTCGTGATGTTGAAAAAAGTTTTAAGAAACTTCGCTTTTCTGAAAGCGAGCGACCTTTGGGAATACAGATTTTTGGCAATAATGAAACCGCTATGGTAAGAGCGGCTCAAATAGCTGCTGAAGCCATGCCCGATTTTATTGATATTAATTGGGGATGTCCGATTAGGAAAATTGCTTCAAAAGGTTCGGGTTCGGGCATATTGAATGACATCCCAAAGATGGTTGCTATTACTTCGGCTGTGGTGAATGCGGTGGGTATTCCTGTAAGTGTGAAAACTCGTTTGGGTTGGGATGAACAAAATAAAAACATTATCGACATTGCTTTGCGTTTGCAAGATGTCGGCATTAAAGCCCTTGCAATACACGGGCGAACGCGGGCACAAATGTATAAGGGCGCTGCCGATTGGACTTTGATAGCAGAAACCCGCAATCATCCTTCGATTCATATTCCGATTTTCGGAAATGGAGATGTGAAGAGTGCCGAGGATGCACTTGAAATGAAAAGGCTATTTCCTACCGATGGAATTATGATTGGCAGAGCCACTATTGGTTATCCATGGATTTTCAGAGAAATAAAAAGCATGCTTCTTAATGGTATTCCTGCTGAAAAACCAAGGATGGAGGAGCGTATTTCCATTTGCCGGCGACATTTGAAAGCTTCCCTTGAGTTAAAAGATGAAAAAAGAGCTGTTTTCGAAATGCGAAAACACTATTCGGGTTATTTTAAACACATTGCCGACTTTAAACCCTTGCGAATACAACTGCTATCCTTAACTGAATTTAATGCGGTGGATGATTTTTTACTTTCTTTAGCCGAAATACAGCTTGAGGCTTAGGATGAGAATTGACAAATTCTCCATTTATCAATTCTAAGTGTCTATAGTGGCCGAGCCTGTCGAAGTGAAAGACTCTCTATCAGCCTAAATTATCGACATTCTCACTTTCAAGCTGAGTCCGCTCAGTATTGTGGAATCTTTTCCACGATAAACAGCAATATACCATACTATTTTACCCTTGTCGGCTTCTTCGAAATGATTGATGAATTTCCCCCTTTTTACTGGACCCAGATAGGTCATTTTTTTGATGTTGCTGGGTTCGGCATCACCAATAAATTCATATAATTCGAGAGCCTGTGCATCGAAAGGCAGGATGTAATCTTTCGATTCGCTGTTAATAATTTCAATTTCTTGTGTCAAAGAAGCTTTGAAGCTTACTCCTGCAATCAAAGGAACAGAATTTTCAATACTGGTAGATGAAGCCTTATTCAATTCGGCTTGCTCTCCCTTAATGTCGTAGCCTAAGGTCTTGGCTTTGGTTTCGTCGCCATTGATAGCGTCCTGTGTTTGCTTCATCCATTTATCTACAAAAATATTCTCTAATTCACTTTCTTTAGTTTGAATATCTTTGGTAATCCCCTGTATTTCTTCTTCGAGAACGGCCCTTTGGATATATAGTTCGTTCACTACGGCGATTTTGTCGTTCACAACGATAGTTGTTGGAGAAAGCGATGGAACAAAACCAGAATTTTCGTCATGAGCAGCGCTAATGCTTGTCATTTTTTGCAGTTTACTTTTTGATGTTAAATAACGAAAGTTAAGTGCAAGGATCAGTTTTTTTACTAATTTTTTCATGTTGTTTGATTTATTATTGTTTTGAAATGAATTGTATGTTTTGGTGTTTTGATGAAATACATGATTCGAGAGTCAAGTAAGGAGAAACATGGGATGAGGTCAAATAATGCTCATGCAATCTTGAAAAAGGCATAAGCAATTTATGTAAATACACAAGCGGGCGAATCGGGTGCACAAGCGGGTGAGGCTCCTGCTTGTGCAGTGATGACCGCTGCAGTGCAGGCGCAGTGCTTGCACAAGCAGGCATGAAGCTCGCACAAGCAGGCATGACGCTCGCTGTAGCGGACGTGACGCTCGCTGTAGCAGACGCAGTCACTGCACAAGCAAGCATGGTGCCTGCATGATCGACTGTTACGCCCGCTTGTGCAACAGACTCAGCCGATAGTGTATTTATTGCGTCTGATTGTGTGGTGGTGATTTCTGCTTGTGCAAAAATGGAAGTTGCAAGTGTAAAATCGAAGTTTGCATCTGCAGAAATCATTTCTGCAGACCTTGAAAGGGGGCTTATTATTAGAGCTTCCTCTACAGCCTTTGGGGTTTTAGCATAATATGATGAAAAATAGCTTTGATATTTTTCAGCAGAAAAGTTATAGCAAAAATAGTTGTTCTTTATCGAAGCATGATTGGGTTGATTTTCTATCATTCCATCTCTTGCTTCCATAATGGAAGAACTATATGCTAAAATCATATAATATGTGACAAAAGAAACCATATGCATTCAATTTTTAAATGAGCCTCAAAGATAATAATTTTTCAAAACATATAAATATTATAAAAGCAAGTATTTTTGAATAAAAAAATGATGAAATTTCAAATAAGCAGATATACAGATAGATAAAATTTGTTTTTCCTTCAATTTATAATTATTCTAAATTAATAAAACTAAGCTATGAATGGGAAATATGAATTTGAAATGTACAAGATAAGGTTACTTTTATATAAGTGTAATAGTTACGATTATAATATGAATATCTCATCGAAATGCCTTTGGTTTAGCTATAATTTCTAAGATTTAAGTCGTAAGGAAATAGCAAACCCCAATTGTGGTATTTATAATTCCTGTCTTTAAAAATGAAATGCTAAGCAATTCCTATCATAGGTGTCTGAAATGAGGATAAAAAACAAATGATATCGGTCGATTTAGCCCCAAACGAAAAGCAGACAAAATAACCGATTGCTTAATTCTCAACATAACAAAATTCTGATTTATACTGTATTTTGGCAATGGAACATCAGTTAAATCAAGACCCCGAATGTCACATAAAGGAAATAAATACATTCGTCGTGCTTTGCATTTTCCCGCTATTACCGCCGTAAAATATGATGTTCATTTTATGAACTTCTACAATCGTTTGTTTGATAAAAGCAATATTAAGATGAAAGGTTATGTTGCCACCCAGAGGAAGCTGTTAGTATTAATATATACTTTATGGAAAAAAGAAGAGAAATACAATCCAGAATACTACAAGAAAGATAACATTGAAAAAACAACAAATCAATATAAATATTTAGAGCAGCCTTTGCAGACTGCCCTAACCGAGCTAACTTAAGGCTGCTCTTAGATTTTTATTCTTAAAAACAAAATTACAAATAATAATATGATGAAACAAAATTTGGGTTTTAACACAGAATCTAAACAGCTTTTCGGGTTTGAGATTGCTACGTCCTTCTGCATAACCCCCACACTTAAACACTTAAGGTGCTTTAGGCACTTCTTCTAATTATTTGTACTTTTGCCAACCTAAATATATATAGCATGTCAACCAAAGCCATCAGGGTGCGTTTTGCGCCCAGTCCTACCGGTCCTCTTCATATTGGAGGAGTCCGCACCGCACTCTATAACTACCTTTTTGCAAAAAAGCACGGGGGCGATTTTATCCTGCGTATAGAAGATACCGATCAAGGGCGTTTTGTTCCCGGTGCCGAAGAATATATTATCGAATCGCTCCGCTGGTGCGGCATCGATTTTAACGAAGGTGTAGGCGTGGGAGGCACCCATGCACCCTACCGCCAGTCGGAACGCAAAGAGATGTATCGCCAATATGCCGATATTCTTTTAGAAAAGGGATGTGCCTATTATGCCTTCGATACGGCAGAGGAATTGGATGCCGTGCGTAAACAATTTGAAGCTGAAAAGAAAACCTTTCAATACACCGCCGAAACCCGCAAACAACTTAAAAACTCTTTTACACTTGATGCCGATACCACCAAAGCAATGCTCATCTCAGGACAGGCTTATGTTATCCGTATTTGCATACCCGAAAACGAAACCATTTTGGTGAACGATTTAATTAGAGGAGAAGTACATTTTCAATCTTCTCTGCTCGACGATAAAGTCTTGTTTAAATCGGATGGAATGCCTACCTACCACCTTGCCAACGTAGTTGACGATCATTTGATGGAGATATCACACGTCATACGCGGCGAAGAGTGGCTGCCCTCGGCTCCATTGCATGTGTTGCTTTATCGCTTTTTGGGTTGGGAAGAAACTATGCCTCACTTTGCACATCTACCTTTAATATTGAAACCCGAAGGCAACGGCAAGCTCTCCAAACGCGATGGCGACCGTATGGGCTTCCCTGTCTTCCCACTTCAATGGACCGATCCATTTACAGGTGATATTTCATCAGGCTACCGCGAAGGGGGATATTTACCAGATGCTTTCATCAATATGTTGGTTTTCCTTGGATGGAACCCGGGAACCGAGCAGGAGCTCTTTACTATGCAAGAACTCATTGATGTTTTCACTATCGAACGTATTGGTAAGTCGGGTGCCAAATTCGACCCCGAAAAAGCCCGTTGGTTCAATCATCAATATATCCAACATGCCGATCTGTCAATTCTTTCAGATAGGCTTACAGAAATATTAAAGGAAAAACATATTGAAGTCCCCAACGATACAGTAATCAAGATTTGTGAAATGATGAAAGAACGCATTCATCTGCTCACCGAAATATGGGATAAAACTAATTTCTTCTTCCTCGCCCCCGAAACCTTCGATGCCAAATCGGTGAAAGATAAATGGAAGACAGGAGCCAATGATGTATTGAAAGAATTGCTTCCTTTTATCCATAGCCTTGCCAATAGCAATGCTGAAGAATTAAAAGAAAAGTTGCACGATTACATTATGGAACATCAACTCAACATGGGCTTGGTGATGAATGCCATTCGTATTTCGCTTGTAGGTTCTTCTAGCGGCCCTGATTTGGCTACCATCATTCATTTGATAGGGGTTGAAGAAAGTTGTCGGAGGATAGAGAAAGCAGTTCAGGAAATTACAACATAAAGCAAAAACAAAGCGTCATTGCGACAAGGAACGACGAAGCAATCTCAAAACGAAAAGATTGCTTCGCTGCGCTCGCAATGACGCTCTTAATAAGGATGATTACCTTATTGAAAGATTAAATCATTCCCAATTCTTTACCTACTTTAGTAAAAGCTGTAATAGCTTTTTCGAGATGTTCCTGTGAGTGTCCAGCAGATACTTGTACGCGGATACGGTCTTTGCCTTTAGCTACAACAGGGAAAGAGAAAGCAATTACATAAATACCTTCTTCTAACATTTTATTGGCAAAGTCAACGGCTAACTTAGAGCAATCGGGATATTTACCAAACATAATAGCAACAATTGGATGATCACCCGGAATGATATCAAAGCCTGCTTCGGTCATCTTCTGACGGAAATATATGGTATTGCGTTCCAATTTGTCGCGCAAATCGGTTGAGGCAGTTAAGATGTCCATAACCTTAATAGTAGCGCCTACCACTGCAGGAGAAACGGTATTAGAAAATAAATAAGGACGGGCTTTGTTGCGTAGCCAGTTTACAATTTCCTTGCTTGCAGAAATACAACCACCGGAAGCGCCTCCAAGGGCTTTACCGAAAGTGGTAGTAATAATATCTACACGGCCCATCACACCACGATATTCGTGAGTGCCACGGCCTGTTTTACCAAGAAAACCTGTTGAATGACTATCATCAACCATTACGATAGCCCCATATTTATCAGCAAGGTCGCAAATCTTATCTAGCTTTGCAATATCACCATCCATACTAAAAGAACCATCAGTAGCAATCATAATAAAGCGACAGCCTTTTTCGTGGGCTTCCTTCAAACATAGTTCCAAACCTTTTGCCATTTTATCGTTGGCAGGATCAATTTCCTCGACATCGCGCATGTCGCCATGTTTGTAAATCCATCGTTGAGCTTTGCAAAGACGGATTCCATCAATAATAGATGCATGGTTTAATGCATCGGTAATGATGGCGTCTTCTTCACCTAATAAAGGTTCAAAAACAGCACCATTAGCATCAAAACATGATGAGAATAAAATGGTGTCTTCCATTCCTAAAAAGTCGGATACCTTTTGCTCTAATTCTTTATGAATGTCTTGTGTTCCACAAATGAAACGAACGGATGATAGACCATAACCTCTTCTGTCGATTTCTTCGTGAGAAGCCTTAATTAATTCGGGATGAGATGACAAACCGAGATAATTATTGGCACAAAAGTTCAGACACTTTTTACCTTTTACAATAATTTCAGCACCCTGAGGGCTTTCAATGATACGTTCTGTTTTAAACAGTTTTTGGTCGTGAAGTTTCTGCAGTTCATCTGCAAGAAACTCATTAATTTTATTTTGCATTGTTAAATCTTCTTTTTTATTATATTATTTTAAAAGCCTAAAATCCCCATAGTGCTTTTTCTGATTGTTTCTTTAACTTTAGGCACTCTAAGTACTTTAGGCAATTTAAGTACTTCCTATATCAATCCCTTTTTGTGTTTTTCTCCAATAACTTTCAGCATGTCTTGAGTCATAGTGTCTAGGTCGAAACTGGGTTTCCATCCCCATTCTTCGCGAGCAGCCGTGTCGTCAACAGAATTTGGCCACGAATCGGCAATAGCCTGACGAAAATCAGGTTGATAGTCGATGGTGAAAGTGGGAATATATTTTTTGATGCTATCTGCAAGGTCTTTCACACTAAAACTCATGGCTCCAACATTAAAGTCAGAGTGATGTTTTAGCTTTGTGAAATCGGCATGCATTAAGTCGATTGTGGCTTTAAGGCAATCGGGCATATACATCATAGGGAGACGGGTATCTTCCTTCACAAAACAAGTGTACTTTCCGTATTTAACGGCTTCATAATAAATTGCGACAGCATAGTCAGTGGTCCCCCCACCTGGAAGTGTATCATTACTGATGATACCAGGGTAACGCAGGCCTCTAACATCTAATCCGAATTTATTTACATAGTATTCTCCTAACAGCTCACCAGCCACCTTAGTTACACCATACATGGTGGTTGGTTTTAGTATCGTTTCTTGTGGTGTATTATCGATAGGTGTTCCTGGTCCAAAAGCGGCAATAGAGCTTGGAACCATTACTTGTTTTAATTTCATTTCTCGGGCAACTTCTAAAACATTAATCATTCCATTGATATTAACATCCCAGGCCAGCATAGGTTTTTGTTCGCCAATAGCTGATAAAATTGCTGCAAGGTGAACTATCATGTCAACATTATACTTTAGTACTAAATTTTTAATGGCTTCTTTATCCAATACATTAAGTATTTCGAAAGGGCCAGAAGTTTCAAGCTTTTCGCTGCAAGGCTTTTTAATGTCAGAAGCTATCACATTTTGTGCGCCATAAATTTCCCTAAGAGCAAGGGTAAGTTCCGATCCAATTTGTCCTCCTGAACCAGTGAGTAAGATTTTAGAAAATTTCATAAGAGATTGAGTTTTAAAATATTTTCAATTAATATTTAGTTGGGCAAAAGTAAAAAAATATCATCGTTTACAATGATATATTATTGATTTCTGAAAAACATTTTTTAATGGAAATCCTCATTCGCGCATTTTGTGTAATTTAGCAAGCTGAATGGACTATTAACAGATGAATATGGAATTATCACTTTATAACACTTTAAGCCGGAAAAAAGAACTCTTTGTTCCCCTAAATCCACCTTTCGCAGGCATGTATGTTTGCGGCCCCACCGTTTATGGCGACCCTCATCTTGGCCATGCAAGACCTGCCATTACATTTGATTTGGTGTTCCGATATCTAAAACATTTGGGCTATAAAGTTCGTTACGTTCGGAATATTACTGATGTTGGACACTTGGAAAATGATGCCGATGAAGGGGAAGATAAAATAGGGAAAAAAGCAAGGCTTGAACAATTAGAACCCATGGAAATTGTTCAGTATTATACCGACCGCTATCATAGATTTATGGATCAACTGAACGTGTTGCGTCCCAGCATCGAACCCCGGGCTTCAGGACATATCATTGAACAAATTGAGATGATTAAGAAAATATTGGAGGAGGGTTATGCTTATATTTCTAATGGCTCTGTATACTTTGACGTAACAAAATATAATGAAAAGTATGCTTATGGAAAACTTTCAGGCAGGATATTGGATGATATGATAAGCTCAAATCGCGAATTAGACGGTCAGGAAGAGAAACATAATTCCTTTGACTTTGCCTTATGGAAAAAAGCACAACCTGAACACATTATGCGATGGCCTTCTCCATGGAGTGAGGGATTTCCCGGTTGGCATCTCGAATGTTCTGCTATGAGTACAAAATATTTAGGAGAACAGTTCGATATTCATGGTGGAGGGATGGACCTGATGTTTCCACATCACGAATGTGAAATTGCACAATCTACTGCTTCTACAGGCAAAGAATCGGTGAAATATTGGCTTCATAATAACATGATCACCATTAATGGTCAAAAGATGGGAAAATCTTTGGGCAATTTTATTACTCTTGAAGAATTCTTTACTGGAAGCAATGCATTATTAGATAAAGCATATGCTCCAATGACCATTCGTTTTTTCATATTGCAAGCACATTACAGAGGAACACTTGATTTCTCAAATGAAGCTTTACTCGCTGCTGAAAAGGGACTTAAGCGTCTTTCTCAGGCTTATGAAACTCTTCAGAAAATTCAACCTACAGAGAATGCTAATTCTTCTTTGGTTGAAATAAAAGACAATTGTTATAAAGCATTAAACGATGACCTTAACAGCCCAATGGTTATGGCACAGTTATTCGAATGTGCAAGAATTATCAATTCTGCTAATGATGGAAAAGAGAGCATAAATGAAAGTGACAAACTAATATTGAATGAAATATTCCAAGTGTTTTGCTTCGACATATTAGGCCTTTCTTTTGAGGCAGACAACAATCAGAGTGAAATTATAGATAACATCATGCAATTGGTAATTTCCCTTCGAAAAGATGCCCGAACCAATAAAGATTTCGTTACATCCGATAAGATTCGCAATGAACTAGATAAAATAAAAATACAACTTAAGGATACCCGCGATGGAACCGAATGGAGTGTTGTTGAATAAAAATGATAATTAATGAATACTATGAAAAAAATTAGTCAGTTAGCTTTAGGCTTTGTTTTCCTCGCTTTGGTGTTTTCTTCCTGTCATAATGAAAAGAAAAAACCTGTAATAGTTCAAAAAGATACCATTTCGGTTTTTGTTCCTGACTTTAATTCCGATTCAGCTTTTGCTTATGTAAAAAAACAAGTTGATTTTGGTCCAAGAACCCCCAATTCAAAGGCTCAAAAACTTTGTGCAAGTTATTTTTCTGAAACCTTGAAGAAATATACTTCTAATGTAATAGTACAGGAATTTACGGTTAAAGCTTTTGATGGTAAAATGCTTCAGGCAAAAAACATTATCGCATCTTTTCAACCCGAAAAAACAACAAGGATTATGCTTAGTTCGCATTGGGATTCACGGCCCTTTGCCGATCAGGACCCTAATCCTGATAATCACAAAACCCCTATTGATGGCGCAAACGATGGTGCCAGCGGTGTAGGAATATTAATTGAAATTGCGCGACTGCTTAGTCTGCATCCTTCTCCTGTTGGAGTTGATATTGTATTTTTCGATGTGGAAGATTATGGTCAGCCAAACACTAATGATCCGCAAAAAGAGGATACCTGGTGTTTAGGTTCGCAATATTGGTCGAAGAACCCACATAAGCAGGGGTATAAAGCTAACTTTGGTATATTGCTTGATATGGTAGGTGCTGAAGATGCTACTTTTACACAGGAAGGTATTTCAAAAAATTTCGCACAGGATATTTTGAACAAAGTATGGCGTGCCGCCGGAAGAGCTGGCTATGGAAGTTACTTTTCGGAACAAAGCACAGGCTCCATCACTGATGATCATTATTACATCAACGAAATTGCCAAAATTCCTACTATCGATATTATTCAACACGATGCAACTACTCAAAGTGGGTTTTATAAGTATTGGCATACGGTGAATGACAACATTTCTAACATCAATAAAAACACATTAAGAGCAGTTGGACAAACTTTGCTAACCGTAATTTTTGAAGAAAATACGGTGCAATAATTTATTTTGTTTTTTTATTATGTGATTGAAAACCCTTCATAGGATTTTAAAATGAAAAAGCACATTAATATCCCCATTTTTATTCCTGAGGCTGCGTGCCCGAATCGATGCATTTATTGCAATCAGTTTAGGATTACAGATAAACTTCACTCTCCTTCAATTGATGAAATTCACGTCAAAATTGAGTCCTATCTTTCAACTATTGACACTGAAAAAACAGAAGTTGAAATAGCTTTCTTTGGAGGAAATTTCACTGGCTTACCCATAGAGGAACAAATTGCCTATCTGGAATCAGTAAAACCCTACTTTGACAAAGGCGTAAAAGGTATTCGCCTCTCAACACGGCCAGATTATATCAATGAAGAGAAAGTGGAACTTTTGGCAAAATATCGTGTTTCGGAAGTGGAACTTGGCATACAATCTACAAATCAGAAGGTGTTGAGCCTTTGCAGAAGAGGATATGATGTTATAGAAATTGATAAAGCTGTGGGTTGGTTAAAAAGATATGAGATTCCTTTCGGGATGCAAATGATGGTGGGGCTTCCCGGAGGAAGTATAGAGAACGAAATGCAAACAGCCCTCGACATTCATAATTGGGGTGCAATTAGCACCCGCATTTATCCTCTGGTGCCCATTGAGGACTCACCTCTTTTCGATTTGATGCGCAAAGGCGAGTATCATGCGCTTTCTTTAGACAAAGCCATTATGCGCTCAAAACTGCTACTCTTGTTTTTCGAAAACCATCAGATAAAAGTTTTGCGCATTGGACTTCATCCGTCTAAAAATCTTACTATCGATACCGAACCTTTTCATCCTGCTTTTGGGCAATTGGTTAAAACTTCTATTTGGAAAGATATTTTTAATGCTTATTTAAAAGACATTGGCTATACTTCCGATTCTATTCGGATTAGCGTTGCTGAAAAAGAAATGTTGTATGCTGTAGGTTATCAATCATCGAATCAAAATCTTTTGAAACTACATTTCAACAAGGTAAATTTTATCATCGACAATACATTAAAAGGCCGTTCTTATAATGTGGGTATTAATTAATCAGAATGCACCCAAGGCTGCTAAGTTGGCACTAAAGGCCTATGGCAAGCTTATTGAATTTGCATCAAATGGCATAGCCTACCCTGGTGTAAGTGGTCATGTTGATGTGTTTATGGCACAATTGCCTGATGGAAGTTTGGTGATAGCTCCCAATACGCCCCTTGAATTTCAGAGACATTTTATCATGAATCAAATACCATTTGTCATTGGTAAAAAGAAGGTGAAGGATCATTATCCTCATACCGCTCATTACAATGCAGTGATTACACCAACACATATAATACATCATATAAAACATACCGACAGCATATTATCAGAACATTGCAGTAAACTTATTTCAATACATGTTCATCAGGGTTATTCGGCATGCAATGTTATAGCGTTGCCCGGCAACATTTTTTTAACTGGCGATAATGGCATTTTCAACACCTTGCTTGAGAAAGGTTTAAATGCTCATTTTATAAATGATAAGGATGTGGTGCTTAAAAGATTCAATCACGGTTTTTGGGGTGGAGCTGTTGGAATTTATCAGAATAAGCTTTTTGTTTGTGGCAATTTAGCTTATCATTCGGCAGGAGAAAAAATACGCCATATTGCCAAAGAGGCCAATGTAGAAATCGTGGAATTATTTGACGGAATCGTTAATGATGTAGGAGGCATAAGGTTCATTGATGAAACTCTCAGCAAAATTGACAATCGTTCGGGAAACTAAGGAAGAGTGTATACATTTTATAAGTCTATATTGTTATTTCACCTTCATCGCCTCATCTAAAAACATTAAAAAATCTCACCTATCTTATCAATACCTCAAGGCTTTCAAATCGGAATGAAATTCATATTTAAAAGCTCCTTCAATGGGTAGCACCAAATCGAAGTTGCGCAAGAAAGAAACCGAAGCCTGCATTTCGAGATACATCACTTTATCGGCCTTAATAAATGCAACTTTTTCTCTGTACTGAGCAACAAGATTTTCGATAAAAGGAGAGGACTTGAGCGGGCGGCGGAATTCTAATGCCTGACATGCATTAAACAATTCGATGGCCAAAATGCGTTCGAGGTTGCGCATCACTTTATAAGCTTTTGTGGCTCCGTTTGCGCCCATGCTCACATGGTCTTCCTGCCCTTGCGACGATTCGATAGAATCAACTGAGGAAGGAGTGCAAAGCATTTTATTTTGATTTACGATAGAAGCAGCTGTGTATTGTGGAATCATAAACCCCGAATGCAAACCTGGCTCGGCGATAAGAAAAGGTGGCAAATTACGTTTACCCGAAAGCAATTGATAAGTTCTTCGTTCGGAAATATTGCCCAGTTCGGCCATGGCAATGGCAAGATTGTCGAGTGCCAATGCGAGTGGTTGTCCGTGGAAATTTCCGGCCGAAATAATTAAATCTTCGTCGGGGAAAATGGTGGGATTATCGGTCACCGAATTTATTTCGTTGCCAAAAACATAAGCCACATAATTGATAGAATCTTTTGATGCCCCATGCACTTGTGGTATGCAACGGAATGAGTAGGGATCCTGCACATGGGCTTTGGCTTGATGTGTAATTTCGCTGCCTTCCAATATATCCTGTATGCGCTTGGCGGTTCTGATTTGTCCTTTATGTGGGCGAATTTGTTGTATCAGCTCATGGAAAGGTTCGATGCGTCCATCAAAAGCTTCTAGCGATATGGCTCCGATTACATCAGCCAGTTTCGAGAGTTTAAACACCCTCAAACAGCAATAAACTCCATAGGCACTCATAAATTGTGTTCCATTGAGCAGCGCCAAGCCTTCTTTCGATTTCAGGTTGATGGCTTCCCATCCAAACTTTTTGTAAACCTCTGATGTATTCATTTTTTCTCCATCAAAATACACTTCGCCCATACCCAACAAAGGCAGGCTGAGGTGTGCCAAAGGAGATAAATCGCCCGAAGCTCCAAGCGAGCCCAACTGATAGACCACTGGTAGTATGTTGTGATTATATAAATCAATAAGACGTTGCACGGTAGAAAGTTGCACCCCCGAATGTCCGTATGAAAGCGATTGAATTTTCAGCAATAAAATAATTTTGACAATTTCGCGCGGAACCTCATCGCCCATTCCACAGGCATGCGACATGACTAGATTGCGCTGAAGCGATTCGAGGTCTTCGGCCGAAATGCGATGTTCGCACAAAGAGCCAAAACCGGTGTTTACTCCATAAATGGGTTCGTCTGACTGCTCAATTTTCCTATCGAGATATTGGCGGCATTTGACAATTAATTGTTCAGTTTGGGCCGAAAGTTGCAACTGACAATCGTTGTTAAGGATGTAGGCAATTTTTTCGAGCGTTAGGGTTTCTGTGTTTATTTGATGTAGGTTCATTAGTTTTTTTATTAGATGAGTGATGTAAGTATGTTGTTGAATGAAATGAATTTTAATATAGATCGAAAGCCTTATCGCAATTATCGCATGGCTAAATTAAAAATGCTGAATAAGGGTTTTAAAAAGTAAAATGTGCAATCAAAAATAGTTTAGCAAAGCGAACTTCGGTTCACCTGAATAATGAAGCGCATCATCCAATGGCTAAAAAAATATATTGCCGAAATTTCTTTAGCATAAAGCAAAACGTAAAACCTGCCCGATACCATATTTTTCATGTTTGGTTTAATGAATTGCAAAAGTAAGGATTCTTTACATCCTGAGCAGGATAAATTTCCGATAAAATTAAAATGACCTGATTTAGGGTCCGACTTTAATTATTCTCATGAAAAACCTGTGCTTATTACGGGTTAAACCCTTCATTTTAATACTAAGATTTATGACGTTAAAAATTCGTTTTCCCAAACAATTTGCTCTTTTCCAGAATCATATAATTCTTTTTCTAAAGAAATAAAATGCCTTGTTTACATACTTATGCCTTTTCCTAACGTCATTAGGAGCTTTCCTAACATCGTTGGGAGCTTTCCTAATTAAATTATGCGCTTTCCTAACGAAATTAGTAGCACGTCACCAATATATTGTGTTAACAACCCAAGTCATTGTGTCAACGCTAAAACAATTTGTGTTAACAACGCATATGCGATTTTATTCCTAACAAAATTAGCGTTAACGCTAATGTTGTTGGGAAAGCTCCTAATGACGTTAGGAAAGACATAATTTCTTACCTTAAAAAATATTCATTGACTGGGAAGACAAATTTCATTCCCTACAAAGTGAAAAAAACAATACGTATTGATGCTAAAGCCATCGGTAATAAAACTCAGAGTGTTGCTGAAAATTATTTTTTTAAGATTATTTCATTTTAAAGCGATAAAAATTATTCTAATAAATACATTGAATTATACTTAGAAATAAAAGCTTGGATATAAAAAAGAACAGACTAAAAATATTTTTGAAATATATGCATGTAAATGTAATTTTTCAATTTTAATTGATTACCTTTGCTTCTTCAAACTGTTAATGAAATAGCAAGGCGTAATTTCGAAAGCTGCAGTGGGTTTTGGGTATATTGAGTTGTGGGCATTTTTCGGAATGATGCTGTAGTTTACTAACAGCAAGGATTTGAAAATTGAGTTCATTATAGAATAGTAATCTTAATATAAATTTAAACTGCAGAAATTATGAAAAAACCATTTCTTCCAAAATCAGAAGCCTTACTAATTATCTGGCTTCTCAATTTACTTGCAAAATTTAAATTAGTTGCAAGTACATTAGGCTACACTTTATTGCAAGTTGCTGCAATAGAAAAAGACATTCTCGCTATCATTCATTCAATTGAAATTGAAGGATTTATGAAATCAAAGCTTAAGGATTTCACTACTTACAAAAAAATTCTTTATTCAGGTGTCTCAATAGGATTGGTAATTACACCTCCCGAACAAGCCACCTTGCCCACTTTGACAGACCCTGTTGAACCCGGTGCAATGAAAAGAATTTTAAAAGAAATTAAGAACATTAAAAACAACAAGAATTATACCTCTAACATGGGTAACGATATGGGCATAATCGGAACCGAAGTTATTGTTGATTATAATGAAATTTCTACTGAGGTTAAATTATTGAGCTCACTTTCTAATGGAATAAAAATCAAATACATCAAAAAACACATGTCGGGTGCCGATATATATTGTTTAACTATCAAATCGGGCTCCGATATCAGCGATTCCGATTTGAGCACTGCTGTGTTTGAAAAAATTAGTTCCATCACCGGAACAGTTTATGAAGATACACGTCTGAATCAGTCGCGTCAGCCCGAAATCAGAATTTATAAAGCATTCCTAAAAAAAGGGGATAAGGTGGTTGGAAAAACTTCAAATTATTTACGCGTAGTTGCCGAAGTGTATATTGATGCACAAGGAAACGAACTTCCTGCTAAAACAACTTAGTCAACACACATTTATACTTAAACCCAAATTATGCATAGTTGTAATTTGGGTTTAAGTGTTAAAGAAACTTTTGTCGAATATTTGCTTGCCCAGCCTCTATTCAATAATTAATTTCCTCACCTTCACCCCTGCTTTGTTTTGCAAGGAAAAGTAATAGACTCCTGCCTCTAAATTGTGCGATGCCACATCGAAATTCTCAATGTATTTTCCCGCATCGAAATGCTTGTTTTCGAAAAGAATATCTACCACTTTTCCAAAAACATCATATATCTTTAAACTAGCAATGCTTGGGTTTCTGAATTTAAACGCAAAACTTGTCGACATTTTGAAGGGGTTGGGATAGTTTTGGTCTAAACTAAATGGAGCATTTACTTCGGGCAAATTGTCGATTCCTAAGAAAACAGTATCGATGATGGCAGTCCAAATACTAATTGAATCGTTTTCAAGCCGGGTCCAAATGGGGCGAATAATATTATTATGAGCAACAATATTATTATAATCGCCAAAAAATATATTTGGATTAGGGATGAAAGGACTTTCACTAATTTTAAAATTCAGAAAATGCTCTCCCCCATCCTTAGAAACTGCCATATAAACTTCCGTTGAATTATTATTTCCCACTTCGTTTCTTCTGTCATAAAACACAAAATAGAGGTTTCCGTTTAGTTGATCTATCGTCATCCAACTTAAAAACTGCTGTTTTCCGGCGGGGTCATCGTTCACCCTTTTAGCCACCGACCATGTGTTACCACCATCCGTCGATTTGCTAAGCCAAATATCTGTATCGAAACTTCCATTACGCTGATCGGCCCAATTCACATAAATTGTTCCCTTGTTAACGCTATTGCTTCTGTCGCAATTAATCACAGGCAAGCCATTGCTGCGATTTAATCCTGGGATTGCCATATCCCAACCACCGGGCATATCGTTTATTAAAATATCGTTTTCGAGCCAGGTGTCGCCCCCATCAAGCGAACGATCGAAACGAATGCCAGCAGGACCTGCCCACGAAACATATAATTCGCCATTGGGCCCCACCGCAGGAAAAGCACCTTCAACTGTACTATCGCCATCAAGACAATCACCAGCAAACTGATTGATGCGTTTGGCAACACTCCAGTTCAATCCTCCATCAGTCGACTTCGAAAAAAGAATATTACTCGAATCAGTATGTACATGCGAATCGTACTTATCAAATTGTGTCCAAGTAATATAAATTGCATTGGTTTTAGGGTCCACCACCGACCATTGTTTGTCTTGCTGTTTAGGAGAGAAATTTCCCAAAAATGTTCCATCCGACCAGGTTTGTCCACCATTCACTGATTTCTGACAAACGATGCGATCTAACCAATTGCTATCAGTATAGTTTCCCGATAAATGAAAGAAATAAAAACTACCATTTGTGTCCACCACAATAGTCGGGTCTCCCCAAACTCCAAACGAAGAGCTAAGCTCGCCCTCGTTCCAATTATACCCCCCATCATTCGAATAGCAGTATTTTGTAATATTAGCACCCACCACCATTTGCAGAGGATTTATGGGGTTTATTGCCATACTTGGCTCTTCAGGCAATCCATTGTTACTTACCATGATGTTGGTATGTTGTGCCAACAAGGAGAAAGAATTTATAAGAAAGAATAAAATAAAGCAGACTTTTTTCATCTAAAGCAAATTTAAACGCGAAGAATCTTGTTTGATGAAAATAAACAACATCGTAGTGAATGCCCAAAGCGATGAGCCTCCATAACTCACAAAAGGCAAGGGGATTCCAATAACAGGAAACAAACCTATGGTCATTCCAATATTCACCGTAATGTGAAAAAACAAGATTGAAGCCAAAGCATAGCCATAAATTCTGCTAAACGACGATCGCTGTCGTTCAGCAACAGTAACAATCCTAATCAGCAATCCCATGAATAAACCAAGTAAAGTTAAACTTCCAACAAAACCCCACTCTTCGCCAATGGTGCAGAAGATAAAGTCGGTGCTTTGTTCAGGAACAAAATTATACTTTGTTTGAGTACCATTTAAAAATCCTTTTCCTGCAAATCCTCCCGACCCAATAGCAATTTTAGATTGATTGACGTTATAGCCTGCTTTTTTTAAGTCAACTTGTTTTCCTAATAAAACATCTATTCTGGTTTTTTGATGTTCTTCGAGATGAGAAAAAGCATAATCTACACTATAAATAAAGCCTGCAGTAAGGAAAAATAACCCTATGCTTATCCATAATATTTTTCTGTTTTTTCGCACAAACCATATTATTATCAATGCTACTATGGTAATTATTCCCAAAACAATTAATTTATCAATCATAAGAGTTGCAAAGAACATCACCACCATCATCAGACCTAAAATTAAAATATTTCCCGATAAACCTTCACGATACAGCATGAAAATGAGAGCGGTAAACACCAAAGCCGAACCCGTATCATTTTCTAATAAGATTGCTAAAACAGGTAATGCAATCAAAATGAAAGTATAGACTTTAGTGCTAGAGTTCTGTATTTTCACATCAATGGCACTTAAATATCTTGCTAAAGCCAAACTTGTGGCCAGTTTGGCAAATTCGGCAGGTTGAATTCCAACATCACCAACCCCAAACCATGATTTTGATCCTGATATTTCTCTTCCGACGAAAATTACAAGAATTAACAATACCAAATTCACTCCATAAATCACATAAGCAAAGGTGTTGAATATCTTCGGGTCGATAAGCAAAAGAGTAAGAGCAATCAAAAGAGAAGATAGTATCCAAATTAGCTGTTTTCCTGAGTTTTGTCCAAAATCTAAAATACTTTTATGTTCTTCAGAATATACGGCGGCATAAATATTGACCCAACCAATAGTAACTAGGATGAGGTATAATGTTACCATCACCCAGTCGATATTGTGTAATATATTTATTCGCTGCCTCACTTAATTAATAGATTTTAGCGTTAATCATACTTTCTTCCACATCGGGGCGGGTAATTTTCCCTGAAATATATTTCTCTATCATCAAACTTGCAATAGGGACAGCCCAGGTTGCGCCAAAACCTGCATTTTCAATTACAACACTAATTGCAATCTTGGGATTATCCTTTGGTGCAAAAGCAATAAAAATAGAATGGTTTTTCCCATGAGGGTTTTGTGCTGTACCAGTTTTCCCGCAAATTTTATATTCATCTGACTTAGCACTCGAAGCAGTTCCGGCCTCCACAACCATAAGCATGGCATCAGCCACAATATTAAAATAAGCCGCATCTACTAAAGTTTTTTTCTTATCGAGAAACTTTGGGTTAAGATTCTTTTTATTCCCAATCGCTTTTACAATATGTGGGGTTAAATAATAACCTCTATTAGCAATTACACTGGCTAAGTTTGCTAATTGTAAAGGGGTAATGCCAATTTCACCTTGACCTATAGCCAAAGAAATTATCGAAAGTGACTTCCAGCGGTTTTTGCCATGGTATTTATCATAGAAATTTGCAGAAGGAATATTTCCTCTAAGTTCGCTGGTTAGGTCGGTATTCAAATGCTCGCCCAAGCCAAAACTCATTACTAATTTTCGCCAAGTTTCATAACCTTCACGCACCGAATGAAATTTACGGCTATCAATCATTGCCCGAAAAGCCTTACAAAAGTAGGCATTACATGAAACTGCAATGGCATGCATTAAATCAAGAGGAGAGGGGTGGGGATGACATTCTACATTCAATTTACCAACATGAAAACCTCTTTCGCAAGAAAAAGCAGTAGCAGTTTTAAGCACGCCTTCTTGTAAACCAACCAATGCATTCACCAGCTTAAATGTGGAACCGGGTGGATATTTTGCCATCAATGCACGATTGAATAAAGGCTTATCAGCATCTTCTGATAATTTTACATAATTTTGAGTGCGCACCCTTCCAACCAAAAGGTTGGGGTCATATGAAGGACTGGTTACAATTGACAATATTTCACCTGTTGAGGGTTCAATTGCGACGATACTTCCTCTTTTATTTTTCATCAACAATTCGCCATAAGCCTGCAAGTCGGCATCCAATGAAGAATATAAATTCTGTCCCGGAATAGGCATTGTATCGAATAATCCATCTCTAAAACTTCCTTTAACCCTGTTCAGATTGTCAACCATCATAATAGTGCAGCCATTTTTTCCTCGTAACACTTCTTCGTATGACTTTTCAATACCACTTATACCAATATAATCGCCTGGTTTATAATAATGACTGCTATCTAAAACCGAGTTATCTACTTCACCAATATATCCAAGAGTATGAGCAGCCATTGGATAGGGATACTTACGTAAAGTACGTGATTGAAAATAAAAACCGGGGTATTTATATAATTTTTCTTCTATAAAACTATATTCTTCTTTTGAATATTGTTTTTCGAAAACCGATGCTTTATAGGGAGAATAGTTATATGCCTTTGAAAACATACTTTTAAATTCTTCCTTTGGTAAATTTAGCATTTTGCAAAACTCAATAGTATCGAAATCTCGCACCTGCTTTGGAATTACCATTAAATCATATATTGCCTCATTGTAGGTTAATAGTTTTCCATTACGATCATAAATTAAGCCTCGTGGTGGATAAACTGTTAATTCACGAAGAACATTGCGATTTGCAGAAATAATAAATGAATCGTCAATCAATTGCAGGTAAATCAGACGGGTAACATATATAATTCCTATCGCCAAAAATATGGAAATAATGACAAAACGTCTACCTGATAATGATTGTTTGAGTATCACCTAAATAACTTTCAATTGCTGCAAAAATACGAAAAACAGTCTGTAATGGTTTGCTGTTTATGATTAAATAACATTTATCTGTTCAAATGCTTGAGGAAGTCCAAGAAACATTAAGTTGCTAAAAAAAGTTATAGTGCTTATTAAATCCATCATTTGATTTTATAATTCCTTAATTTCACACTATTTAAAGGTCCTTCAATTAAGCATTAACCACAATTACTTCATCAAATTAAATTCCTTTTTTGCTCAGTTCCGAACAAACTATTATCTTTGAAAAAAATATTTAAGCTATTTCATGAAACTGAACATTGTACGTCCTTTTTTGCCCAATATCAGCGAAATACAGGATTCTTTTGGTGAATGCCTTGCAAATGGCATGGTTACTAATAATTCTGCTCACGTTAGATTATTCGAAGAAAACCTTCAACATTATTTCCAATCAAAACATAAACCTCTCGTTTTCAACAATGGCGAAATGGCATTGTTTCATCTGATTCAGGCTTGGAAATATAAACTTGGGGCAAGCTCACACGAACATTTCGGTGTATTAGTACCATCTTTTACCTTTTCTGGAACTATAAATGCTATTGTTTCCAACAATCTAAAACCTGTTTTTTGTGATATAAACGAAACTCTTACTATTGATATTACAAAAGTAAGTTCTGAGTTTTTGAAAGAAAACGATGTGAAGATTTGTCTAGCTGTTGGAGTTTATGGAAATCTTCCTGACATTGAACTATTAGAAGTATTCTGCATAAAAAATGGCTTAATATTGCTTTTTGACAATGCTCCTGCCTTTGCTTCAACTTTTAAGGGTAAGTTTCCTAATCATTATGGTTTCGATGAAATTTATAGCTTTCATGCAACTAAGATATACAATTCGATGGAAGGTGGGGCCGCTATTGTTCATGATGAGGAAACCTATCAAATCCTTTCTCGCTTACGCGAATTTGGACAATTCGAAAAAGTTCGTGGTGATGTGGATATTCCTGGGTTAAATTCGAAGATGCAAGAGATTTCTGCTATTGTAGGGAATAAAAATCTTGAGAAAATAGATTTCATTCTTGATAATAGAAAACAAAACATCGATAAATATAAACCTTTTTTCTCCGATCTGGAAACAAAAGGATTCATTCGGAATATGAAGGTGCTATCCGAAGTATTTTGCCCATATCTTTATTATCCAATTATTCTTCACGAAGAAGCAACTCAGTTTGTGAAGTATATGGAAGAAAACGAAATTGCAGTGAGAAGATATTATACAGCTTGCCATAGCCTCACTTGTTATAAAGGTAAATATGCTGAATCATCGCTTAGTTTTACCGAATCTATTAAAGATAACATTGTTTCTTTGCCCATACATACTATTATGAATCAGGAAGAAATAGATTATTTATTCAATACCATTTCAAAATATTTTAAATCATAAACATTTAATAAGATGAATAGAATTTTAGTTACAGGTGCCGGCGGATATGTTGGCGTACTTATGTGCGAAACCCTTCTTAATAAAGGACATCAGGTAATTGCTCTCGATCGCTACTTTTTCGGTTACGATAAAATCAAACAACTGGAGGGAAATCCAAATATTAGTTTCTTAAAAGATGATCTTCGTTATGTAAATACAGATTTTCTGAAGAATATTGATGTTGTAATTGATTTGGCAGGATTAAGCAATGATGCTTCTGCTGAAATAGACCCTCAACTAACCGTCGACATTAATCATAAAGGAGCTATAAGGATTGCAAAAGCAGCAAAAGAATATGGCGTGAAACGTTATATCTATTCTAGTTCAGCAAGTGTTTATGGGGCTGGAGCTAAAACCTCTCTTACAGAAACTGATCCTTTAGCACCGCTTACTCAATATGCTAAAAGTAAAGTTGCTGTTGAAGATGATCTCAAATTATTACATGATAAAAATTTCGAAATTGTGTTGCTTCGTAACGCAACCATTTATGGATTAGCTCCAAGAATGCGATTTGATTTGGCCATTAACATTATGACTATGCGTGCATGGAAAGAACATAACATTTACATAATGGGTGGTGGTGAACAATGGCGTCCTTTTGTTCATGTGAGGGATGTTATTAAGGCATTTATTCTTTGTATGGATGCCCCTTCCGAAAAAGTTGCAGGAGAAACATTTAATGTAGGAAGCAACGATCAGAATTTCCAGATAAAACAATTGGCTCAATATGTAGTTAATGTTATTCCTAATGCAACCATACATCGTATACCTGATGATGCTGACAACAGGAGTTATAATCTGAACTTCGATAAAATTTCCAACACCTTGGGTTATAAAACCGAATTTAACATCAATGATGGTATAATTGAAATAAAAAATGCTCTCGATAAAGGCATACTCGATCCTGTTGACCCAACTTGTTATACTTTGCAATGGTATAAATCGCTTATGGATTGGAGCAAACGGATAAAAGAACTTTCATACAATGGTGAAATTATTTAAGGCTTTTACTTAATATGCAAAACTCAAAATTAGTAATTATTGGAGCAGGGGGTCATGGGAAAAAGATGGCAGACCTTGCTACCTTAATGAAATATAATTTGCTTGGTTTTCTTTCGATGGATACGCCAGATTGCATCATTTATAATTTAAAAGTATTGGGTATTCCCGAATTGATGTTGACTGATGAATTTGCCGGAAAAATATTTTTCCATATTGCCATTGGCGAAAATTCAGTTCGATATAAAATTTTGAACAAATTGGGAAACGAACATATGCTGGCTACACTTATTTCGCCTTATGCCACCGTTTCACCAAACGTCATTATAGGAAATGGAACTTCCATCAATCATAACAGTGTTATCCAAACCTCAGTGCGGATTGGTAAATGTTGTATTGTAGATACCGGTGCTATTATTGATCATGATTGTGTGATTGGTGATTTTGCAAATATATATCCAGGAACAGTTCTCACAGGAACAGTTAACGTAGGCAATGGTGCTATTATAGGCGCAGGTTCTGTTATTCGCGAAAAAGTTTATATCGGAGAGAATACTTTGATAGGTGCGGGCAGCGTAGTGGTAAATGATATTGAACCCAATGTTGTAGCCTACGGAAATCCCGCAAGAGTAATCAGGAAACGGGACTTTACTGACAAATATTTAAGATAGGGGAATAAGATCCAAGCCCCAAATTTCAAATTCAAAATTCAAAGAAGAAAAAAAAATATAGAAAATGACAAAGAAATTAGAAACTATGGATAATAGAAAGTTCCTAATCACGAATAACAAGAAAAGGGAGACTATGCCAAATCCTTGGGTCCTGAAATTTGGAGTTTTAGACTTGAGACTTTTTCCTGATTCTCTTTTATTTGTTTAACAAAACACAAGTATGCAATACGGTTCCGATCATAAGTTCACTGTTGACATCAGCCTGGTTTCTGCCATTTATAATGAAGCTGAAGGGGTTGATTTGCTTCTTGAAAAAATTAATGAGGTGTTTTCAAAAGTAACGCAATCTTACGAAATTATTATTGTGGACGATGGATCGAGCGATGATTCCTTAGAAAAACTTAAAAAAGCAGTAGATATAATTCCCAATCTTAAGGTGGTTGAATTGTATAAAAACGTTGGACAAGTGAAAGCTTTGGGCGCTGGAATGACAGTTGCCAAAGGAAAATGGATTGTTATGATGGATGGCGATTTACAACATAATCCAGAAGACATCTTACAGTTTATCGAAAAGACAAAAGAAGGTTACGACCTTGTGGCTACTTACCGCGAACATCGTGTGGAAACCTTGCAACGGAAGTTTATTTCGTGGTTGGGCAATCGGGTGAACAGATATTTGACGGGTTTAAAAATTCGCGATTTTGGTAGTGCATTCCGCATGTTTAATGCCCTTATTCTTGAAAATTTAAAAGATAGTCAGGGTTATGTTCATTATAATACACCTATGTTGTATGTGGGAGCAAAGAAAATAGCACAACTTCCCATCACACAACATAAACGTCCTTTTGGAAAAACCAAATGGAATTTGGGAATGTTTATATCTTATAATCTCGATTTTATTACCGTTTCCGATAAGTTTGTGCGCATCCTTTTATATTTGGGATTTTTCGGATTTTTCGCAGGAGCATTACTTTATGTCTGTAAATTTTTCCAGATATTTAATCAGGTGAATGCCATTTCGGCTCCCGTATCCATTGCCCTTACTTCATTTTTATTGGTCATTATGGCTATTGTGTGGCGCGAAATTATCGTAAACCAACGCATTTCGAAAGGGACTCCCCCCTTTATTATCAATACTATTCATCAAAAAGAAAAATTCAATTAATTTGTAAATAAGTAGTTTTAACTTATGAATAATACTCCGTATAAAAAACCCGTTGCCAACAACAAAGCAAATCAGGCTAAAACTGATAAAGCACCTGCTACCTCTCAACCTTTATCTTTTTCTTTAATCATTCCGATTAATGAGCAAAAGGAAAGTATTCCTTTTCTACTTGAAAGTTTTCAGAAGATAAGACCTGAAAGTCAGAAGAACATGGAAATTGTTGTGGTGGGCGACGCAAATGATGCAGCTGTGAAATTAATTCAGGAGAACAGCTTTTGCGCCGAACTTATTCAGCAAAAGAAATTGAGCATTATTCCTTCGAAAACCCCAAATGCTTTTGCAACGGGACTTGACAATGCTACGAAAAAGTATGCGGTTTTGTTTAACATCAACAATTTAATCAAGACCATTAACCTGAACGATTTATTTTTGGTTAAACGTCCGGTGAACAAGGATAATATTGCCATTTATTTCAATTTTTCGAACGAAAATCTTAAGAAGCTTAATATTTTCTCTCCTTTGTGTTTGATAAATACTCAATATGCAAGATATGCCTTTGCTGACGCACCGGCCGAAAATTTTGAAAGTATGGTTTATTATAAACTCAAAAAATCGGATGTCGATATTAGTTTAGCCACCATTTCACAAAGCCATCCTTATAGTTCAAAGGCTGCAGCACAAGGTTTTCTGCAAAAAACTTATTCTTGCTTCATCAATTTTATTAAGTGGAACTTTATTCTTCCCTTGAAGGAATTAAAATCAAAGCCCCACAAGGAATTTGATTTTATTAAAGAAAGTTCTATTTATCGTTTTATTTTTTCGGCATTAATTACGCTGATGTTTTTCGGGATGTCGTGGCTTAGTTTAGATGCGGGGATTTCGGGTGATGAACCTGTGCAATATGAATATGCCCAGAAGGTGGTTAAGTATTATACTTCTATGGGAAAAGACACTACCGCCCTACATTATTCCGATAGTTATCATATGCCTTTTTATGGTTCGTCCTTCGATAATATTACTGCTTTTTATAATAATTTTTTTCATGTAGACAATATTTACGAAACCCGACATGTAATGAATGCCTTGTGTGGCTGGGCTACTATTTTGTTTGCCGGACTGCTGGTTCTGTTGATTGGTGGAGGTTGGAGGGCAGGAATTATCACCATACTGATGTTGTTTTTATCGCCAAGGTTTCTTGGACATTCTTTTAATAATCCGAAAGATATACCTTTTGCCATGGGTTATATCATGGCAATATATTTTATTGTGCGTTTCCTGAAAACCCTGCCCGAAATTAAAATCAAAAGTTTGCTTTATGTGGCTTTAGGAATTGCCGCTGCCATCAGTGTGCGTATTGGGGGTCTTTTGTTGGTTGCCTATCTTTTCCTTTTTGCAGGCATGTATTTCCTTATTTATACCAAAGGAAAAATATTTAAGAAAGACAATTTCAACTTTATGATACGCCTGATATTTATTTTAGGAGGCGTAAGTTTGGCTGGTTATCTCTTGGGGCTGATTCTTTGGCCCTATGCCCTGCAAAGTCCTTTTAAACATCCATTTGAGGCTTTAAAGTTAATGGAAAATTTTGCCACAAGTCTAAGGCAAATATTCGAAGGAAGAATAATTTGGTCGGATCATGCACCTTGGAATTATCTTCCTAAATACATCTTCATTACCATTCCTATTGCGGTGATATTGGGTTTTGCGCTCTTCGGGGTATTATTTTTTCAGGCAATGAAAAAGTATTCGTTCATGTGGCTGTTTATTTTATTATTTGCTTTTGCTTTTCCAATTTTCTACATCATCTACAAACATTCAAATGTATATGGTGGATGGAGGCATGTTATTTTTGCCTATCCTACCCTTGTGGTTGCCAGTGCTTTGGGTTACGAAACACTCTTACGCTTGTTGAAGAACAATATTGCCCGAATCATAACTTTAATAATCTTAGCTGTTTTACTTTTCCTTCCTCTGAAACATATCATCAAAAACCATCCTCACGAATATGTCTATTATAATGAAATGGTTGGCGGATTAGACAAAGCATGGGGTTTTTATGAAACCGATTATTACTATCACGGCATTCGTGCTGCTTCTGAATGGTTGAAAAAGGATTTGAATTTAAAGGATATGCCCAAGCCTGCTAAAAAAATTGTGGTTGGCTCAAACCATCTTCAAATATTAAATTATTATTTCCGCCACGATACCGATAAGGTTGATTTTGCTTACATACGTTATTTCGAGCGCGGCAATGTGGATTGGGATTATGCAATTTTCGTTAACAGTTATATGGACCCATATCAGCTACAAAAAAATATTTTTCCACCCAAAAACACCATTTATTCGGTTACTGTTGACGGAAAGCCAATTTGTGTAGTGCTGAAGCGTGGCGATAAAAGCGATTTGCTGGGTTCGCAATATGCTGCCCGTCGCAGTGTTGACACTGCCATAACTTATCTAAATAAGGCGATAATTGACGTTCCGACCAATGAAGCTGCTTTGCTCAATTTGACCGAGATTTATATGAATATGCAAAAATATGATACTGCCCTCAGGGTTGCCAATCAGTTGCTTACAGTTTATCCCGATTATGAGAATGGCTTGAATTATCAAGGTTTTATTTATCTTTATAAAAACGATTTGGACAATGCCATGAAGACCTTTCAGCATATTATTAAGGTGAATTTCAAGTTTGTATATGGCTATTTTGGTTTGGCGCAGGTATATTTGAAGAAGAACGATGTGAATTCGGCAATCAACTATCTGAAACAGGCCATTGAAATTAATCAAGGCTTTAAACCAGCCTATGTAACCTTATCGCAAATTTATCAATTTCAAGCGCAGCAAAAGCAGCAAAGTGGCGACCAAAACGGTGCTCAAGAAAGTATGAGCGAGGCACAACGCTATATGGAAATTGCGAAACAACTTTAGGGGTGACTTAGATTTGACAACTTTTAGAAAGTTGTCAAATCTTCTTTCCTAAAAATCACATAAGCGCTGGGCTAAAAAATCCAATGAAACTCAAAGAGAAATTCAATGCAATTTCTAATTTGGGGCTTTCGGATGCATAAGATTTGATGATTTGATGAAATATTTATGCTATATCATTGTATATCATCTACTTATTTATAAAATAATCTATCTTTCCCTATATAAGAAACCCCAGTTTTATTTATAAATCTGCCATTTCCATATAAAGAAACCACGGTTTTATTTATAAATCTGCCATTCCCTTATAAAGAAACCACGGTTTTTTTTATAAATCTGCCATTTCCATATAAAGAAACCCAAGACTTTTTTAAAAGTGTGCCATTTCCATATAAAGAAACCCCAGACTTTTTTAAAAGTGTGCCTTTTCCATATAAAGAAACCACGGTTTTTTTTATAAATCTGCCATTTCTATATAAAGAAACCACAGACTTTTTTAAAAGTGTGCCATTTCCATATAAAGAAACCTCAGACTTTTTTAAAAGTGTGCCATTTCTATATAAAGAAACCCCAGACTTTTTTAAAAGTGCGCCATTTCCATATAAAGAAACCTCAGACTTTTTTAAAAGTGTGCCATTTCCATATAAAGAAACCTCAGACTTTTTTAAAAGTGTGCCATTTCCATATAAAGAAACCCAAGACTTTTTTAAAAGTGTGCCATTTCCATATAAAGAAACCCCACGGTTTTGAAGTAAAGGTTCTAACGACTTTCTTCGCTAATCAATCCAATATAAAAGCTGGTTTTTGTCCCGCCAAGCGATTCAAAATAAATTTTTCCGTTAAAACTATCAATAATGTTCTTAGTCATGGCTAAACCCAAACCCATGCCATTGGTTTTGGTGGTAAAGTTGGGTACAAATATTTTCTCTTTTTGCTCATCCGAAATGCCTTTCCCATTATCGCTTATGCACACCATATAATAGGGCTTCTCTTCGTAGAATTGCACTGTAATTACAGCATTTTCAAGCTCTTCCACCGCCTGAAAAGCATTCTTCAACACATTATTGAAAACCCTCAACAATTGCTGTCTATCGGCCAAAGTGTGACAATCATTACCACATTTACTATCAAAACTTAATTTCACACTTTGTTTATCGCTGTAAATTTCAATTGCATTGTTTATAACAGCAACAATATTAACCTTTTCGAGATTCGATTGTGGCATTATAGCAAAGTCGGAAAACGCAGTTGCAATGGCAGATAATGAATCAATTTGTTCAACCAACGTCAGGGTGAATTTTTTCAATCGTTCATCAAAATCAGGCGCTTTATCGTTCCATGCTTTATGCAAATACTGAACACTAAGTTTTATAGGGGTTAAAGGGTTTTTTATTTCATGAGCAACTTGCTTTGCCATTTCTCGCCAAGCACTCTCTCGCTCCGATTTAGCAAGCAGTTCGGCACTAATAATCAATTCATCAATCATGCGATTATATTCGCTTATAAGCCCTCCTATCTCGTCGTTTCGTTTCCACATAATTTTTTCATTAAGTTTTCCGAAAGAAAGCATGCTAATCTTATTCCTGATAGTCTGTAAAGGCCTTGTAATATAAGACGATACCACCACGGCAATTAGAATCGCAATTGCAAGTAAAAGCACATAAATGTTGATGAAAGCCACCATAAAAGTTGAAATTTCCTTATTCATATCGCTTTCATGGGCGAAATAAGGCAGATTCAGATAGGCAATTAATTGATTATGTTCGTTGCGAAAAGGAATATAGGCCGACATATATTTCAGACTTCCAATGTTTTCCTGCTGAATGTAAATAGATTTTTGATTAACAATGATTTGTTTCACTGCTTCCGAATTCATAAGAGTCGAAATAAGTCCTTCTTCAAACACCTTGGGCCTCGATGTGGCAAACAATTTCCCCTTAGTGTCAAACAAATTTATATCGGTAAAAAACACATTCGAAAATTTGTTTAACTGAGTGTTCATTAAGGGTTTATCTTCTATGTTTAATGAATCATAATCCGCAAATTTATTTTCCATTTCAATAAGCACCGAATGCATTTTTTCAGTAATAACTTCCTGATTCTTATTTTCGTTCACCTTTAAAATGTAAAACATCACCAACATGCCAATCACTAGAAATGAGGCTAATATAATTCCAACCATCGAAAGCTGCAGACGACTTTTAAAGTTAAACTCCATTTTCCATTTCTGGAAAGGAAGATGAAACGAAACAAAAAACAGGGCGAAGAAAATCACAAAAAATAAAAGTAAATACGAAAACGAAGCCATTAGGTCGATAAATCCATCTTGCTTTTTACTAATCACAACATCTTGCTTGTCATTTATATTAAAATACAAATGATTAAAACCGTTTTCATTAAAAAAGAAAAATCCATTACGGTTTTGTGTATATGCCTTTAATTGAGTGAAATAATAATATTTACCATAATTTTTTATAAGTTCGCCATTGTCAAACAAACCATACGAATAATTAGAAATATCATTGTTTAACTTTACTTCTTTATCAATTAATAATTCAGGATAACCCAATTCCTTCATAGAAGTCTTAGGATCTAATTCAATGAAAACCTGAGTATTAATGGTATCTCTATTATTATAAGAAGGTATTTCCAAAACAGCCAGATAACTATTATAACCAGCGCCATAACTGACAAAATATAAATTATCAGTCAGAGTTGGAGTGCCCAAACGGTTTATCTTATCCGAGAAATAAGAGCTGCAATTAATATTTTCATTTAAAGGCTGAACTAATAAGAGTTGTTGGGGTTTACAAATGGTAATCTGAATTCTATACTTCGACCAAAATCCATTAAAATAATAGTTTTCTAAATGACTGATAATGTGATTTTCGGAGCTTGGATAAAGGTCAACTAACTTTTTCAAGATATTATCCTCCTGCGATTTCCTCAATATATCCTTAAAAAGAAATTCGGCAATAGGATCGTGCTCTTTGGTCAACTGAATGGCCAAAATCTTCCTTTTTTCTCTTTCTTTATGATAATTAGAAGAATAAATGGCAATAGTGGTAAATATTGAACTAAATAAAATGAAAAATACAATATGCTGAATTTGTTTAATTAACAACTTTCCTTCACTCAACCAAAACCAGGCAAAAAGAACATAGAACAAAATAATAAACTCTACTGCATTTTCGCTGTGATTAAAAAAACCAAGAAAAGTTCCAAAAGGTAAAGCAAGTAATAACACTCTTTTATTGGTTAACCGTATGCTAATTTTCAGGAATCGATAAACTAAAAAATAATATCCCAACAATAGGAAAACCATTATAAACAAAGCAATTATACTTAATTCGTTGATGTTGAAAATCAAATTTAAATTAAGAGGAATATCAGAATTAATAACAATGCTATTGAACAAAGAATATAAAAAATCGAACCCCCAAGCACTTAATCCAATAATCAAAGCCCCTATCCCCCAACGAATTGATGTTGAATAATTGACAGGTTTTTTTGGTTTTTTGAGATGCTGAAAAAACACATATCCCAAATAAAGGAAAATTAAACTATTTAAAAATAAATCGCCTAACGAAGGAAGCCATTCAGAAGAAGCATAATATTTTGGGGAAAAATAATCACTTAAATACAGGAAATCGGGGAATTTCCAATTAAACATCAATAACCTGAGTAATACTACTTCAATTGAAAAAAGAAATAAGGTCAAGAAAGTCTTATTTCTAAACCAAATTATGGTTTTGTGTATGAGCAATAAAAAATGAAAGCTCAAAATCAAACAACAAATAAACAACAAACTTAAAACAAAAAGTTGCTGTTTATTAAAGGTGAAATTATTGTTTTCAATCGAAAATAAATATTGGTTTTCTAAAGAATAGACCCCCCCTTTCTTTTTGTTAATCGCAATTTTAAAATCCCCAACAACTTTAAAGTGGTTCGCGACTTTATTTTGCAAATATTCATTTTGATAAGGATATTCGTTTTTAACAAGTATTAATGCAACGAAAAGCTTATCGCCCATTTCTTTTTTTCTGATATTATACCAGCCATTTCGAATTAATTTAAAATTCGAAGAATATAGGCTATCAAATTGTAATGAGGTAAGCGGAACATTATTGTCAGACCAGAAGACAAGTTTTTTCTTTTCAAATACGAAATAAGCAATTTCAGACTTTTGAAAAGTTTCAAAAATTATACTATTGAGTATTTCTCTTTGTTTGTTTTTTTTCCCCTCAGCAGAAAGTTTATTCAAGACAACATCTGCTTCATTTTCTTTTTCAAGTATTATTTTTGATATTTTTTCTTGAATTTTAATGTTCGAGTTTTCTTTTTGAATAAAATCAGAATAACCCATAGTGATGCACAAAAAAAGAAATAACAGAAAACCCATTAAAAGAATTTTGCTCTTTTTTAGTCTTTCGATGAATATTTTTAATACTCTAACTATCATATTCTCTTCATTAATAAGGGTTTCAGGGTTTGTTTTTAAAACTTTCGATTTAAGGAATGATTAAGTCAAAAGTAATAAAATATATCCATTCGCTACAAATGTTTCTCTTAAGGCTTAAAAAAAGGTCAAACAAAAACTGATAATTTTATTATACTGATATACAGACATTTAGAAAACTTAGAAATTATAAGAAATTATTTTCTCAAATATATAATTAGTACAGAAATATCTGAAGGAGTTAAGCCGCTAATCCTTGAAGCTTGCCCAATTGTTCCCGGTTTAAATTTTGTTAGTTTCTCTCTTGCTTCAGAAGATAATGATTTTATCGAATGATAATCGAAATTCTGATGAATAATAATATCTTCAAACTTCACAAGTTTATCTGCCATTTCTTGCTCTTTAACAATATAACCTTCATATTTTAAAATAACTTCCGCCTCAAATAAAGTCTCATTAGAAATATTATTTTGCGAAATAAAATCTTCCAAACTTTTAATTCTTCCAATTAGATTCGTAATTGAAATTTTAGGTCGCAGTAATAATTGAGATAATTTTGTTTTTTGTATTAATAATGATTCCTCTTTCTGACTTAAAAAGTCATTTACTTCATCTGGAAAGACAGAACTCGATTTAAAAAATTGCAGTAGTTCAACTGTTTGATCTCTATGAATTGAAAACTCATTGAATTGTTCGTCTGATATTAATCCAAGTTTGTGTCCAATAGGAGTAAGTCTAATATCTGCATTATCTTGTCTTAATAAAATTCTGTACTCTGCTCTTGATGTAAACATACGATAAGGTTCGTCAACTCCTTTATTAATTAAATCATCAATAAGTACACCAATATAAGCTTCATATCTTTTAAGTATTATCTCAGGCAATTCATTTATCATCTGATGAGCATTAATACCTGCCATTAATCCTTGGGCTGCGGCCTCTTCATAACCAGTAGTTCCGTTTATTTGTCCTGCAAAGTATAAACCCTTAATTAATCGAGTTTCTAAAGTAAAATTAAGTTGTGTCGGTGGAAAATAATCATATTCTATTGCATAACCAGACCTAAATATTTTTACATTTTCAAAACCATTAATTCTTTTTAGTGCTGCATATTGTATGTCTTCTGGAAGTGAGGAAGAAAAACCATTTAAATAATATTCTATTGAGTTCCATCCTTCTGGTTCAAGGAAAAGCTGATGTTTATTTTTATCGGAAAATCTCTCTATTTTATCTTCAATTGATGGACAATATCTAGGTCCTACTCCTTTTATGGTTCCAGTAAATAATGGAGATTGATCAAATCCTTTTCTTAGAATGTCATGTACCTCCTCGCTTGTATATGCTAAAAAACAACTTCTCTGTTGTGTTAGATATTTAGTGTTTGTAAATGAAAATTTTTGTGGGTTTTCATCTCCCGGTTGCTCTATAAGTTTTGAAAAGTCAACAGATCTTCCATCTATTCTCACTGGTGTACCTGTTTTCATCCTTTTACTTTCAAATCCTTTCTTTACAAGGTTCTGAGTAAGGCCATGTGATGCAGATTCTCCAATTCTCCCACCCGAAAAGTTTTTATTTCCAATATGAATTAATCCATTTAAAAAAGTTCCATTAGTTAAAATAACGGCTTTTGAATGTATTTCAATTCCTAAAGAGGTAACAACACCAATAATAATATTATCTTTAATTAGAATATCAATTACATTATCTTGCCAAAAATCCAAACTAGGAATCTTTTCCAATGTTTGTCTCCAAATTTCCGAAAATAAATATCGGTCGCATTGAGCTCTTGGACTCCACATTGCAGGACCTTTTGATAGATTCAACATTCTGAATTGAATCATGGATTTATCAGTAACAATTCCTGTTAATCCTCCCAAAGCATCAATTTCTCTTACTATTTGTCCTTTTGATACACCACCAATTGATGGATTGCACGACATTTGGGCAATTGTAGCTAAATTGTGAGTAATGAGTAAAACTTCAGAGCCTAATCTTGCGGCAGCGGCAGCAGCTTCTGCTCCTGCATGGCCCCCTCCTACCACAATTATATCATAATCTTTAAACATAATTGTTCCACGTGAAACTTTAAATTAATTTGGGAATAATTTTAAGCACTTATCTTCCATCTCCCTCATTCTCTTCTTTTCGCTAATTAATTTGTCATTATACAAAAGCAAGTGCAATACACCATGTATTATCACTCGTTTCAATTCTTCTATGAATGTTTGCATATATATTACCGAATTTTCTTTTACTCTTTCAACACTGATAAATATGTCGCCATTAATTATCACAGAATCATTATCGTTAAAAGTAATAACATCAGTTAATGTGTTATGCTTTAAATACTTAACATTAAGTTCTTGCAAATAAGCATCAGAAGTAAAAATGAAATTAATGTTACCCAAGGTTTTGTTTTCAATTAGAATAATATTCTTTATCCATTCCTTTGTTTTAGTTCGATTTTTAAATACAAAACGAATGTCTTCTGTCATGAATCGAATACTCGGCATCAGTGTTTTTGCGTTTGATGAAGTTTCTTTTTAATATCAATTTGAGTTACTGAACCACTTAATATCTGACTGCGTTTTCTTTTAAATTCAGGTTCAATTGGAGTAATATTAAACTGAATAAAAATAGTTTTTCCTTCATTTTGAAATTCAAATTTGTCTGAAAGAGTCTTTATTAAAAACAATCCTTTTGTTTCATCAGGTGAAATTTTGGAAACTAATTCCTCATAATTAAACACATTTCCTTGATGAGTGATAGTAAATGAAAGTTCGGTATTCTCATTTTTCATTTCTAAAGTAACAATTTTAGCGGAATCATTTTGGTTTCCATGTTTAACCGCATTGGCAAAAGCTTCGTTTAGACAAATTAATATATTCCCAAAATAGGTATTTTGAATATTAAAATGATCACAGACATTCTCAACGAATTGTTGTAGTTTCAATAAAGAAGTCTGATCAGAAGTAAGCAAAAGTGTAGTTTTATTCATCATAATTTACAGGTTTAGGAAAAATTCATTCACTTTATTTTTATAGTACGGTTTAAGTGTTGGTGGTACTGTTTTATAAAGCTGTGTTGAATTTACTTTTATGTTATTATACTTAAAAAAATCAATAGGGTTTCTTATTAGGGTGTTTTTTGCTTCATTTGATTCGCGTTTTTCTTCCATTTCTTTTTTAATTTCAGCTTTTTCTGACTCTAAAAGACGTGTAAGTATCTCTTCCTGACGCTTTAAGGTTTCTGCTGAAATTTGTTTATTAACCAATTCTGTTTCGGTTTTTTCCATATCTTTCATAACCTTATTCATTTCAGCATTGTTACCAGTGCCTTCTTTTTTTAATTCTTCGGCATATTGTTGCATTTGTTTCCGAATAGCTTCCTGTTGGGCGGCCATTTTTGCAAGTTCCTGGCTCATTGATTTACCTGTTTTTGCACTTTTCCCATCCTTGCCCATTTCGTCCTTTAACTGTTTAAGCTTTTTATTAAGTTCATCCTGCAATTTTTTCATTGTGGATGCTGAAGGCTTTCCGTTGCCCGGTTTTTTGCATTTCTTTCCTCCAGGTTTGTTACAAGATTTGTTGGATTCTTGTTGTTTTTGCATTTGGTCGAGGGACTCAGCGAGAATTAAGGCAAGATTGTTCACCGAAGTCATGATAAACTGCTGTTTTGAAGTAGCTAAGGACACATTACGGTTCTTCAAGGCTTCGAGAACCGTGGTAGTTTGATTGTTAATATTGGCAATTTCCTTGTTGACAAATGACTTGATGGCAACTTGTCGCTTGCTGAGAGCGTAGAGCGAATCCTGAATCAATGATAAATCTTCTTTAAGCTTAAATTGCGATTGTATCAGGCTGACGTATTTAGGGTCGTTTATATTAACTGATTTGAAAGACCCCATAAGACTCTCCTGATTGAAAGAAACCTTAATGAGGTTCTTTAAAATCATTCTGAGGGCCTGTATGTCCTCTTCCTCCTCCTCGCTTTGGCTTTCTTCGAGGTCCATGCTTAGTTTTTTGGAGAGTTCTTCCATTTTTGCAGCCGCTTTTTTCTGCGATTGGGATGCTTTTTTATTCTTCCCCTCTTTCATCGAATTGGAGCTATTCTCCATATTGTCTTTAACGTCCTTTTGAATTTCATCGGTATTCTTCAAATCCTTGGGTTCGTCGAGTTCTTTGTTTTTCTTGTCAATATCTTTCAATTCTTTCTGCACATCCTCGAACTTCTTGTTCAATTCATCTTGTTTGGCTTGTTGTTCTTTATTTGTTTCGGTTTTATTATTCAGGGTTTCGTCGGAAAGTTTGTTTTGTTCTTCGGCGAGTTTATCGAGTTTGTTAATCTGATCGGTAAGTTTCTTCTCAACTTCGAGTTGTTTGAAGATTTGGAGGTTGCGGTCGAGTTCTTTTTTTAGGTCGTCGTTGTTATCTTTTATTTTATCGAGAAGTTGATTCACCTGTTTCTTATCTAAATTCTCCATCATTTTCTCCAATTCCTTCATGAGATTCTTCATTTCGTCGGTCATCATCTCGTTGAAAAGCTTTTCGAGTTCCTTTTGTTTATTAATGATATCCTCATCAAAATCTTTATGTTGGCTTTCTTTGATGTTATTCTCGTTAATAGTTTTCTTCAGTTCATTAACTTTTTTCTCAATATTTTTTTCATTCTTAAGCAAATCTTGAATCTGTTTTTTGCTCTCAAAATCGAGTGCATTCTTATCGATTTGTTTTTTCG
>CAIXTV010000090.1 GCA_903922465.1 uncultured bacterium | reverse complement strand
CTTTAAATGTAAAATATACTTCAACCGCTAAATTACATGCACGTTTCCATACTTCCAACTCCTCAAAAGATTGATAACTCATTATTCTTAAAACTTAAAACTTCCCACTTAAAACTTCCCACTTAAAACTTCCCACTTAACACTTAAAACTTAACACTTAAAACTTAACACTTAAAACTCCCTACGCCCCCATCCTTTCTGTCAATATTGGTTTGGCAGCCCTAAAGATGACCCAAACGAAAAATAGAATAAACAATAGTATTAAATTTACAATTATAAATTCGGATATAAAATCGGCATGATGACCCGTAAGCCAATGCCTCGAAGTCATGATTAATGGAGTTATAGGGTTAATGTTAAAGATGGCTACTGTCCACCCTGCGATTGGTATTGGAAACACGACAGGGGTGACAAACATAAAAAATTGCATGACCAAAGGGATGGCTTTCCCTATATCGGTATATAACATTCCCACTGGAGTTAAAAATAATCCAAGTGTGGTGCCGGCAAGTATTAGGGAAAGGATAGCTAAGGGGAAAAAGACAAGTGTCCAGCTTGGATATATACCAAGGATGAGGAGAGCCCCAATTATGAGCATGACTTTGATGGCAGCATTAAAGAGGATTTGGTAAATCCCCGATAAAATTATTGCCTCCGAAGGGAAATTGACCTTTGCTAAAATCCCTTTTGATGCGTTTATTAAAGTCATAGGAGTTTGAACGCTGTCCATGAAAATGGACCATAGCAGGGTGCCAGTAAAAACAAATACAGGATAGGGTATGTCTGTGTTCCCGACATTGATAATGCCTGCACCTTGTAGAAAAATCCAGACGATGGTGTTGGCTAAGGGTAACAGAAAAGCCCAAAATACTCCCAGAATACTTTGTCTGTATTGTGCCTTAATGTCACGGCTTGCAAGTTGCCATGCAAGTTCACGACTTAGTTTTAAGTCTTGCCACATTTCTTTCAGCATTTTGCGTGGTGAGCGCATGGAAGATTCTGGAGAATAAACGGTAACTTTCATTTAGGTTTAAGGTGATATTTCTTTTGGTCGTAAAATCTATTTATATACTCCTGCTTTTGGGAAGGGACTTCTTTTTGGTGCAGATTTTTCAGTATTTAATTATTGAGCTACTTCGATAAGTCTTTTTCTTGCCACAAAGACACTAATACTCTATGTTTCACAAAGAAAATAAACTTTATTTCAATGTTTTTGTGTAAATCGTGACTTGCTGTCTTAGTGGCTATTTTATGTTTTTAATTTTGGAACGAATAACCTGTCGAACTGAGGTACATGCTGTTTATCTAGTTATTTGCTTAGACTCTTTTCCCATTCCCAGGCACTAATTATCATTTCCTCTAAACTTTTGTTTGCTTTCCAATTAAGTATTTGATTAGAAATGCTGCTATCTGCCCAAATTTGTTCAATATCACCTGCTCTTCTTGGCGAATATTTCCAATTTATATTAATCCCTGTTGATTTTTCGAAAGCATTGATAACTTCTAAAACCGAATAACCTCTGCCTGTACCAATATTAAAAATCTCAAAATTACTTTTAATTTCATTATTCAATAATCGGTTCAATGCAACAATATGAGCTTTGGCAAGATCTACAACATGAATATAATCTCGTATAGCCGTACCGTCGGCTGTATGGTAATCATTCCCGAAAACATTTAGTATTTCACGTTTTCCGATAGCCGTTTGGGTAATAAAAGGCATCAGGTTATTTGGAATACCATTGGGTAGCTCCCCAATCATCGCAGACTCATGTGCTCCAACCGGGTTGAAGTAACGCAATGAAATGGAATGTAGGTCGCTGTTGGCATTTGTAGTATCTCGAATAATTTCTTCTGCTATTCTTTTAGTGTTCCCATAAGGTGAATTAGCAGGGAGTAGGGGGGAAGCTTCCGTAACTGGGAGCTTCTCGGGTTGACCATAAACCGTACATGAAGAGGAAAATACCAAATTATTGACTTTATTTGCCAGCATGGCCTGAAGAAGATTGAGTAATCCCATTAGGTTATTCTTGTAATATAGCAAGGGTTTTTCAACTGATTCCCCCACAGCTTTAAATGCGGCGAAGTGTATTACGCAATCAAAGGTTTCCTTGTTTTCAAAGTAATCGAACAGGCCTTTTTTATTGAGTAAATCAAGTTTCGAGAAATTCGGCCGTATTCCGCTTATTTTCTCTATTTGATCGACAACAGCTATGTTTGAATTGGATAAATTATCTATGATAGAGACTTCAAAGCCTGACTGTTGTAACTCTACTACTGTATGTGAACCGATATACCCTGTTCCTCCTGTTACCAATATTCTTTTTTGGTTCATATTTTGATTATTTTAAATTGGGTTATGGGGAAAGAATGTTTAGCAATAAATGAAAGGTTTTGTAATTCAGGGGTTTATGCTTAAAGTTTATGCTTATTTCTTATGGCTTCGCCTCGTCAGTTACAACTAACAACTACTATTACTATTTATACGAAATTAATACACAAAAGTAAAAAAATATTTATAGTATGCAAAAGATATAGAAAGCTGAATAAACTTAGGTGATGAAATAGCTCATTTGGATGTTAATTGTCGAGTTCAAGGCATCAAATTCAAATTTTAAATTCCGTAGGTATTTTGAGTTTTATTATTTTGAATATGCTCCTATTTTAATGAAAAATAAAAAGCCACAGATT
>CAIXTV010000089.1 GCA_903922465.1 uncultured bacterium | reverse complement strand
TCTTTCTGGTGATGGTTTTGAGTTTTTGCTTGAGTGCTTTCCATCCCTTCTCACTAACAACCAACTGATATTTACCTTTCACTCCCTTTTCATAAGTGGGGACAAAACCGAACCCAAGTATATTAAAGTTCACAGGTTTGCAGCAATGCCACTTGTGCTTTGGGTCGAAAGAAAAGTTTTTCCCGGGAATACTCTGTCTGCTTTGCCTCGAAGTAATTTGATTTCAATCGTATAGCAAGTATTTAAATTGTGATTTTCAAGATAAGCCATAAACGATGGAAACATTTTTAAGTAAAAACGTTTCCATCGTTTATATTTTTATTATTTTTGCAGTCTCAAATTAAAATGGAAAACAATGGAAGAAGAAATTATCAGAAAATCATCAGAAATATATCGAAAATATGGAATTCGAAGTGTTTCGATGGACGATATTGCCCGCGAACTCAGCATTTCGAAGAAAACCATTTATCAGTATTTTAAAGACAAAGATGATTTGATTGAAAAAGTAGTGAAGGCTTATATCGATAAGCAACAATGCAGCATGAAAGATTTTAGTTCCGCAGAAATGAATGCCATTGATGTGTTGCTTGAAATTAGTCGGTTCCTCATTTCGAATCACACAAAACTCAATACTTCTATGCTTTATGATTTACAAAAATATCATCCTAAAGCCTGGGATTTGATTTTCAAATTCCGCAGAGAGCATATATATGATAATATTTGCGAAAACATGAGAATTGGTATAGAACAAGAGTTGTACAGATCGGACCTAAAAATCGACATCATTGCCCGCTTTTATGTTAATCGTATCGAACAGTCATTCGATCAAATTAGCAATGAAATTGAAAACCACTCATTCGAAGACATATTTAATACTATGTTTATAAATCATATACGTGGAATTGCCAACGACAAAGGCTTGGCCTATTTAGAAGAAAAAATTAAAAACAATAAACTCAATTAAACTTAATAGAACATTATGAAAAGTAAATTTATCTTATCCATTCTCGTTACTGCCTGGCTTATGCAGTTTTCGGCCAGTTCACAAACGAAGTCGCCAATGGAAATAAACCTTAAAACCGCACAGGAATATGCTATCAAAAACAGCTATTCAACCCGTACTGGCGCCCTTGATATTGACATCGCAAAAAAGAAAAGGTGGGAATACCTTACCGTTGGAATGCCACAAGTGGGAGGTTCAATACAATATCAGGATATGCTTGATGTTCCTACACAATTAATTCCTGACTTTATCAGTCCTGCAATTTATGGTGTTTTGGTTCAAGAGCACTTAATTCCAGCATCGCAAATGCCCACCAATCTAAATCAATCCTTCCCTATGAAATTTGGCACACAGCATAATTTATCAGCGGGAATCACAGCTACCCAACTCATATTTAGCGGACAGTATTTGCTAGGAGTAAAAGCAGCAAAGCTTCTGATTGATTTGGCTGATAACGGACTGGCCAAAACCGAGCAAGACGTTAAACAAAGTGTCGCTTCGACCTACTACCTCATACTTACCCTCGAAGTAAATAAGCAGATTTTAGATTCATCGATGATTAATGTTACTAAAACCTTGCATGAAGTCACCGAGATGAATAAAAACGGATTTGTTGAGGAATCGGATGTCGATCAGATACATATTATGTCTATAAATCTCTCCAATTTAATAAGTACTATTAGTCGTCAAATAGAACTTTCTAACAAACTGTTGAAATTTCAGATGGGACTTGAAATTAATACTCCTCTCAAACTCACCGAACAATTGGATAATGTACTCGCAGGAATTGCAATGGAATCGATATTAAAAAAGCCCTTCGACCCTAAGAGCGATATTACTTTTCAATTAATCAATATACAGGAAAAGTTATCCATTTTAAATGTGAAAAATGAGCGTTACACCATGTATCCAAGTGTAATGGGATCGTTTGTATACCAGAAAAAAGCCATGCAGGACGATTTGGACTTTTTTGGCTCAAGTAGTAAATGGTATCCAACATCTATAATAGGGATTAATGTCGATATTCCTATTTTTAGTAGTTGGAAACGCCGTACATCGATAGCCAGAGCGAAAATAGAGCTTGAAAAAACACGTATTAATAAAAAAATGCTTGAGGAAAGCTTGCTACTGAGCTATGAACAAGCCAAATCCACTTTCAACAATTCGTGGGATAAATTTAATAAGGAAAAAGAAAACATGCAACTGACAAAACGCATACACGATAAGAATCTAATCAAGTTTAAAGAAGGTATTTCTTCAAGTCTCGACTTAACCCAAACACACAGCCAATATTTAACCGCAGAAAGCAATTATTTTTCAGCATTATTCGAATTGTTAAATTCGAAAATCAACTTAGATAAACTATATAATCAATTATAATAACAAATTAAAATACAGAAAATGAAAACACGAATCATAATTATTGCTCTTGCAACGATATTACTATCATGCAACAATAGCAAACAAGCCAAACTCGACAAGCTTAAAGTTCAATACACCGATATCGCTGCACAAATCACTCAATTAGAAGCCGAAATTGCAAAAGAAGGGGGCAAACCGATTGTAAAAAAACCTGTTCAGGTTAGTGTCAACGAAATCAAAACTCAGGCATTTAATCATTATATCGAAGTTCAGGGGAAAGTAGATGGAGAAGATAATGTTGGTGTGAGTGCAAAAACCCTAGGTGTTGTAACCGAAATATTTGTAACCGAAGGTCAGAGTGTAAATAAAGGACAAGTGCTTGCTCAATTAGACGATAAGGTATTGAAACAAGGATTGGAGGAAATTAAAACTCAATATGCTTTGGTTTCTAATTTATATAACAAACAAAAAAACCTTTGGGATCAGAAAATAGGTTCAGAAGTGCAATACTTATCTGCCAAAACCAACAAAGAAGCTCTCGAAAACAGACTACAAACCACATTGGAACAAATTGAAATGTCGAAAATAAAATCGCCTATCAATGGAACCGTTGAAGAAATTCCCATTAAAGTTGGGCAGTCTGTTGCTCCTGGTTTACCTATTTTCAGGGTGGTGAATTTCAGCAAAATTAAAGTGATGGCTGAAGTAGCCGAAGCATATGCACCGAAAATAAACAAAGGCGATGATGTAGTTTTGTTTTTCCCTGATATCAATAATGAAGTAACTACCAAGGTTACATTTGCAAGCAAATACATTAATCCTATAAATCGCACCTTCCAAATCGAAGCCCGACTTGCAGTAAAAGATATGAAGTTTAAAGCCAATATGGTTTGTGTGGTAAAAGTGAACGACTATACTACTCCAAAAGCCATAGTGCTGCCCATGAATGTTATTCAGAGTTTGAACAACGAAAAATATGTATTCTTAATGAAACAAGAAGGGAATAATATTACAACCAAAAAACAAGTTGTTAAACTAGGACAATCTTATAACGGAAATGTCGAAATTCTTGATGGAATAAAAGAAAATGATAAAGTTATTGTTTCAGGGTTCCAGGATATCGAAGATGGCACAGCAATTAAATTGTAATTTTTATCAGATAATAAAATACTGAAAAGTACAACTATGCAAAAAAATATAAAAATCAAAGAGTTTATGCCAACCAGCTGGTCAATAGATAATAAGACCAGTATATTTGTCTTGGCAATAATCATTTCCTTGTTCGGAATAATGAATTATCAAAGTATTCCTAAAGAACAAATCCCCGACATTGTTATTCCCACCATTATGGTGAATACCATTTATCCTGGAACTGCCCCAACTGACATGGAAAACCTAATTACCCGTCCAATTGAAAAGAATATTAAATCAATAAATGGAGTTAAGAAAATTACCAGCAATTCAGTTCAGGATTTTTCCGCAATTGTAATTGAATTTAATACCGGAGTAGACGTAACCGATGCTAAACAAAAAGTTAAAGATGCTGTAGATAAAACCAAAAAAGATCTGCCCAATGACTTAAGCAAATATGGCGATCCTCAGGTAATGGATATCGACCTTTCTGAAATCCCCATCATGGCAATAAATCTCTATGGCGACTATGATTTGGTGAAGCTAAAAACCTATGCCGAAATGGCACAAGATAGAATTGAGAGTTTCAAAGAAATCACCCGAGTAGATATTATTGGAGCCCTCGACAGAGAAATTCAGATTAATGTGAATATGTATAAAATGCAGGCAGCAAGTGTAACCTTTGCCGACATTGAACGTGCCATTGCTGCTGAAAATTTAACCATTTCAGGCGGTGCTATTGATATACAGGGAATGCGTCGTTCTATACGTGTTGTTGGAGAGTTTGAAAATATTGAAGTTATTAAAAACATAGCTTTTCATAGTGCAAGCGGGGCATTGGTTCGCATGCAGGAAATTGCTGATGTTGGTGATGGGTTTAAAGAACAGGAAAGTTTTGCTCACTTAAATGGTAAAAATGTAATTACCTGCAATGTAATAAAGAAGACAGGCCAAAACCTTCTCGATGCATCCGATAAAATCAAAGATGTTTTAGATGATTTACAAAAGAATAAATTCCCTTCAAATCTTAAACTGAGCATTACAGGCGATCAATCGAAATTTACCCGCACTACTCTAAATGAGTTAAACAACACTATCATTATTGGATTTATTTTGGTCACCATAGTTCTAATGTTCTTTATGGGTTTGACCAATGCTATATTTGTTGGTCTTTCGGTTCCATTGTCAATGTTTATCTGTTATATTATCATGCCTTCCATGGGTTATACCATGAATATGTTGGTGATGTTCTCATTTATCTTTGCTTTGGGAATTGTGGTTGACGATGCCATTGTGGTCATAGAGAATACGCATAGGATATTCATTCAGAATAAAGGGCGACTGAATGTGATGCAATCTGCCAAGTTTGCCGCCGGCGAAGTTTTTGTGCCTATTTTATCGGGAACTCTCACTACACTTGCACCTTTCTTTCCTTTAATTTTCTGGCCCGGAACGGTAGGTAAGTTCATGCACTTTATTCCGGTGGTAATTATTATAACACTGCTCTCCTCCTTATTCGTTGCCTATATTATTAATCCTGTATTTGCGGTTAACTTCATGAAACATGATGAGGAAAATAAGTATGCCAATAATAAACCCAAACTATTCAAAATTGGAGGTGCCTTCATAGGGCTTGGAATATTATCTCATTTAATTGGATTTAATGGGTTCGGAAATTTCATCTTTTTCATTGCCTTGTTTTTTGTATTCCATAATATCTGGGGTTTTAAAATATTGCGTTCCTTCCAGCATCATTTTATTCCTGCTCTGATGAGAAAGTATGAAAGCTTATTGAAATGGGTGCTCTATCGTCGCAGACCTTATTGGATTATGGTTTGGATGGCAGGATTTTTTGTTGTTGCAATTGCTTTTATTAGCATGAAAGGGCCTAAAGTGGTTTTCTTTCCTGCAGGAGAACCTATGTACATTTATACATTTGTAAAACTCCCTGTAGGTACCGACCAAAAAGTTACCGATTCAATCACACGTTTAGTTGAACAGAAAATAATAAACATTGTTGGGAAAGACAATCCTGATGTTGAATCTGTCACATCTAACATTGCATTAGGTGCTTCCGAAAACAATTTCGACCGCAGCATTACTTCTAATAAAGGAAAAGTTACCCTTTCTTTTGTTGAATATGCAAAGCGTACCCATACCAATACAAGCGCCTACATGGACTCAATCAGAAATGGATTGAAAAACTTTACGGGTGCCGAAATAACAGTGAACCAAAATCAAATGGGACCTCCTTCTGCTGGTAAACCTGTTAATATTGAAATTACTGGCGATAATATCGAAGATTTAATTTTTACGGTTAACGACTTTAAAAAAGCGATTGAAAATAAAAACATCGGAGGTATTGAACAATTGAAGAGTGATTTCGATCAAACCAAACCCGAGGTTGTTATTGATATTGACCGTCAAAGGGCAAACATTGAAGGCATCACAACCTATACGGTGGGTATGGAAATCAGAACCGCAATATTAGGAAAGGAAATTTCGAAATACCGCGAACTCGAAGATCAATATCCTATTCAGCTACGCTATCAAGAAGATATTCGTAATAATCTCGATCGATTGATGAACCTTAAAATTGTGTATCGTGACATGAATTCGGGATTGCTTCGTCAAATTCCATTATCCTCTGTTGCCAAAATCAATTATATTAATTCTTATGGAGGTATAAAGCGGAAAAACCTTAAGCGTGTTATCACCATTTCATCCAATGTATTATCGGGATATAATGCTGTTGAAATCAATAAACAAATATCAGGCTTAATCGATCAGTATAAGGTTAAAGAGGGGGTTGATATTAAACTCACCGGAGAAGCAGAAGATATGAAAGAATCATCTCAATTCCTGGGTAAAGCCATGTTGTTAGCTTTGTTCCTAATCTTCTTCATCCTCATCACTCAGTTCAATTCCATCAGCAAGCCACTCATCATTATTACTGAAGTTATATTTAGTGTGGTTGGAGTGTTTATCGGCTTTATCATATTTGGCATGGATATTTCTATTGCCATGACAGGTCTAGGTTTGGTTGCACTTGCTGGAATTGTGGTTCGTAACGGTATTTTGCTGGTTGAATTTACCGATGTGCTAAAACAAAGAGGGCTTAAAACCCGCGATGCTATTATACATGGAGGAAAAACCCGTATCACCCCTGTTTTACTAACAGCTACAGCTACTGTTTTAGGACTTGTGCCTTTGGCTATAGGTTTTAATATCAATTTTGTGACCATGTTCACCGACCTCAATCCACATATACATTTCGGGGGCGACAATATGCTTTTCTTTGGCTCACTTGCATGGACCATTATCTTTGGTTTAAGCTTTGCCACAGTGCTAACACTGGTATTGATTCCTATTATGTATTACATCATTTATGTTTCGAAATTTAAATCCGTAAGACGTAAAACCCGCAAGGCAATCATTAATGGAGAATATCATAAAGACAAACTCGAATCATCTTTAGAGAATATTGAGTTATAGGTAATAAACTAAGCGTCATTGCGAGCGTAGCGAAGCAATCTCAACAAAAACAGATTGCTTTGCTCCCAATGACGTATTCTTTTAACAACAGCTCTCAATTTTCCTACAAATGAATGTTTGAAACGTCATTGCGAGGAGGAACGACGAAGCAATCTAAATATCAGTACAATGAAACGAGGTGGATGTATTTATATTATGACAAATGAAAACAATACTACTCTTTATACAGGAGTCACATCTGACTTAAAACTTCGCGTTTATCAGCATAAAAATAATTTATTTCCAAAATCATTTACTGCAACTTACAAAACTCACAAACTTGTTTACTTTGAAGCTTTTCTTCATATTGAAGATGCTATTGCAAGAGAGAAACAAATAAAAGGGGGGGCTCGACAGAAAAAATTAAATTTGATAAATACATTTAATCCTGAATGGAAAGATTTGTATGACAAGATAATGGAATTGTAAAATTGCTTCGTCTTTCCTCCTGCGAATGACGACCTTTTGTAATTTGGTGTTTATTAACAAATTGAAATTCTCGCAAAAGGTGGGGTTCGTTACTGCAAGTCCCCATTCCTTGGGCACATAAAATTATATGAAAAGGAGAAAGTAATTTATTGCACAATACGATAATAAGAGCGTCATTGCGAGGGTTCCTCGCGAAGAAATCTTTGAGTTTTTAGATTGCTTTGTCCTTCCTCCTACTAATGACAATATTTTGTAACACGAAGATTTTAATGATTTGAAAACGGTCAGTAAAGTCGGGTTCGTCATTGCGAGCGCAGCGAAGCAATCTTTGTATAATGAGATTGCTTCGTCGTTCCTCCTCGCAATGACGGTAACAAATTACTTATGTCCTTATCTCCGGCAATTCTTCATAAACACAAGCTTGCTGAACTTCCGGGATATTAGTATTCATTTGTTTCGAAGAAATCATCCTGTCAATAGTATAGCCTTCCATTGCATCTGAACCTAAACCTTGAGTAAGACTTCTGATTCTTTCCGTTGAAGTGCCTGGAGAAATCCATTCAGCTTCATTTTCCTGATTAAGTATTACAGGCATCCGCAGTTTATTATTGTGTATCTGAGCCATGAAATCATTAGCAGGTGTAGTTAGAATCGAAAAAGTATTCAGTATTTCGCCTGTTTCTTTATCCAACCATTGTTCGCTTATTCCCGCAAAGGAAAATATTTGACTATCTTTCAGTGTAATAAAATAAGGATATTTCTTCTTCTGGAATTCCCTCCATTCATAAAAGCCTTCGGCGGGAACCAGGCAACGACTGCGTTTTATCGCATTACGAAAAGATGGGAGTTCAAACACCGTTTCCGATTTGGCATTATGCGTCATTGATTTTATTTTTGCAGCATCTTCCTTAGTTTTTGTCCACGAAGGAATAAGTCCCCATTTATAAAGCACTATTGCATCAGGCTCATTCGAACTAATCACAGGCATTTCGGGATAAAGAAATGCCGAAGCATGAAACTTCTTTTCCAAAGGAGTTTTACTTTGTTTGAACTGCGCCTTAAAACGGTTCTCAAGAGTTTGAGCATCTTTGCTCATGGCATAATGAAAGCACATAATTTCTGATATTTTGGTAATCTAAAAGCTCTTTTTCTAAGTGGGCTTATATTTAATTTGTATCGTATATAAACAGCATAAAAATACAATTTATTTCAATACATAAAATTAAAACATCAAAGGTAGCTCCTCTTGGAATTTGGATCTTGGAATTTGAGACTTGGGTCTTCTCCCTAAACCCCTAAAGCCTAATGCCTAAAGCCTAACCCCTAAGTATTAACGGTAATAATATCCTTCCATCGCGTAGTATAGCAAGGCGTAAGTTTTTCCTGCCGCAGTTTCCATTTTCTTCCACTTCCTTCCGTGGCAATCTTTACCTTCTCGCTACCTATGGCATTATTAATAGTGTCGAGGGTTTTCATCAATTGAGCCTGTTTGCTGCGCTCCACCTCATCGAAGCAATTGCTTTGCACACAAGCCTCAGGAACGATTCCGGCAACCACTATCCCTGCTTTTTTATACTGATAACCTTCCTGAAAAATGCTGTGAAATGCCATAACCGCATACTTAACAAACTCCATACTGCTATTGGTGGCAACAGGCAGCGTTATTACCCGGTTGCGGGCATATTGCGGCAAATCCTTCCGGAAAGCATTCGTATGAATAAAAACCATCAACACATTGGCACAACTCTTTTGTTTGCGCAACTTTGCCGCACATCGCGAAGCAAAAGTAGCTACCGCTTCGGCAATAGGTTGGGCTTCGGTCTGCATTTGACCGAAGGAGCGCGAAGTACAAATAGCCTTCTTATCCGGTTCAATCATTTCGAGCGAAAGACACGAAATCCCACGAAGTTCTTTTTGGGTTCGCAAGCCCACCACCGTCATGTTTTGTCTCACCCATTCTTCTCCAGCTTCTGCAAAATCCCACGAAGTTATGAGCTTATGTTTCTCAAGCAAGCGGGCATATTGCCTTCCCACCCCCCATATTTCCGTTACGGGCATGCGCTCCAAAACCGCCTTCCTTTTCTCTTCGCTATTTATCCAAAACACCCCATCGCAATCCTTTTCTTTTTTCGCAACATGATTGGCAAGCTTCGCCAGCGTTTTGGTGGCAGCAATGCCAATACTCACAGGAATTCCCGTATTTCTTATAACCGTAGCCCTAATCTTTCGGCAATAAGCTTCCATCTCATACAAATCGAAACCCTTCAAACCAATAAAAGCTTCGTCTATTGAATAGATTTCGATGTCGGGCGAAAATTCGGCAAGGCAATTCATCACCCTTTGCGACATATCGCCATACAAAGTATAATTCGACGAAAACACAGCCACCTGATGTTTATCGATTAAACCCTTCACCTTATAGGCCGGTTCGCCCATCTTAAAACCCAACGCCTTGGCTTCATTAGAGCGGGCAATGATGCAACCATCGTTGTTCGACAGCACCACTATGGGCCTATCGCGAAGCCCAGGATTAAAAGCCCTTTCGCAGGAAGCATAAAAATTATTGCAATCGACTAAAGCAAACATGGGGCTTACATCTTTTTAATCACATAAGTAACCACTCCCCACACCACAAAATCGTTTTCAGCCGTAACCCTGATGGGTTTGAACTTCTCGTTGGCAGGCATCAGAAACAAAGCATCTTTGCCCAACTGAATCCGTTTCAGCGTAAACTCCCCATCCAGAAAACACACTGCTGTGGCACCATCATATGGAAGTATCGATTTATCAATCACCAGCACATCCCCTTCCGTAATGCCCGCATCCTTCATCGAACTGCCCTTTACCCTGCCAAAAAAGGTGGACGATGGATTTCTTACCAATTCTTTATTCAAATCAATACTCAAATCGATATAATCGGCTGCGGGCGATGGAAATCCTGCCGCTATGCCCCCTTCAAACATGGGCAATGCAAGCTCAGTGCTCACATCGGCGGTATAAAAATCAATGGTATCGGTCGACTTTAGCTTTTTCATACATGCAAAGATAATATCTTTTCAGGAAAAATAAATGATTGTTAGATGAAGGATGTGATTTAATAAAAAAATGGATTTTAAGGATGCCATCAATTCACTAAGCCTCCAGGTTACACAAGCCAAACATTTGATATCCTTGCTTTCTCATTATTAATTCTTCATTTTTATTATCAATTGCTTTTCACCACCTTCCTAAACTCAAACCTCTTCCCATTCCCAAGTCTAACCACATACATCCCCTGTGCAAAATTCTTTGTTTGAACAACAGTTTTCTCCATCAAGCTTCCCTTAAAAACAACTTGACCTATTGCATTCAATATCTCAAATTCAATCTTATCTTTATTTTCTTTTGCTTCTATAATAAGTTCGTTGGCAACAGGATTAGGATATATGTTTATCGTGGAATTACTTTCATTCTCACTTACTCCCACATTGGTAATATGCAAAACATTTGAAGTATCCGAAACACACCCATTCAAATTAACTATTACATAATAATCCCCATACGAAGTTAGGGTAAGACTCTGATTGGTATCCCCAACCATTATTCCGTTCTGACTATACCATTGATTGCCAAATGGAGCATTTGAAGTTAGCACACTATTGTTTTGAGTTATGCCAGGAGTAGCAGGAATAAGATTTACTATTAAGTGAGTAATAACGATACTATCACAACCCGATGCAGTTGTTAATGAATCAGTATAATATCCTGTTGTTGAATATACATGTGTTCCTACCGCAAAAGTTTGACCCTGACAAAGTACAGGATTTAAGTTGGTTTGTTGTTTTGGAAGCACAGTAAGATGCGTGATAATAGTACTATCGCAACCATAAGAATTTTGCAATGTATCATAATAGGTGCCTGTTGCACCATAATAATGTGTTCCTACTGCAAAAACATCTTCTCCACAAATTATTGGATTTAAAATATTTGTCACAGGTGATGAAACGTTTACTATGATAGTATCAATTCCAGGGCAACCACTATCTATAGTAGATTTAACTATATAAACACCACTTGCAGCAGTAGTAGGCTGTGTAATAATTGGATTTTGGATTGAATCTATAAATCCATTTGGACCTGTCCAATTATAAGATGTTGCGTTTATTGAAGATGAAGTTAATTGCAGTGTCTGACCCAAACATATTGGACTGTTACTCCCGGCAAGCAACGGTGAATGCTTAACGGTCAATGTTCTCGTTAATGTACCATAGCAAGGAGTATTACCCTGTGTGGCTATATAACATGAATAGATTGTTGTTGCTGAAGGACTAACAGTGATAGAAGATGTTGTATCTCCACCTGGTGACCATAAATAACTTAATGCTCCAATTGGGGCAGAAATAGTTGCGGATTGACCTAAACAAATTGAATCAGGAGAAGTTATCTCATAAGGAGAACAGGAACAATCAATATAAGCATAACCAAAATGAGCACTAGGTACACAATCAGTAGAGGTAAATCTTATCTTAATATTTTGTCCTAAATATGCTGTAAGGTTTAGACATATCGGTGTCCAAGGTTTATAATATGTTGAGCTTGCAACTGTAGACTGAGTAAAAGCTGAATTTGGTAAGGCAACAGTATAAATTCCGCAAGGTATAAGATTTCCATTTGGATCAAACAATTCAATTTGAAAAAATGGTTGCTCAGAATATGGATGATTAGGATTTTGTAAAACTATTGCATAATTATAAGTCAAATTTGTATTAGCAGGAGTAACCAGAAATGTCTGTTCAATAGAAGCTGCATTAAAAGTCTCACCATGATTTTGATTTCCAAGTTTTAGAGAAGTAGAACCGTTAAATACACGTGAAAAACCACCATAATAATCAGTCCCACCTGTCATTAATTCAAAATTTGTACCAATTGTTGAACCGAAGACCGTTGGCGAATAGATAGGAGTTGGAGCATTAGCCAATCCTTCTATTGGATTTCCTTGGGTTCCATACCAACCATCAAATCCATTTTCAAATCCCAAATTTGTACATGGAGGTTGCACAGGTATTGGAGGTAGATAATATACACATAAACCAAATGCTCCTCCTAATATGCTGCCATTTTTCCAAAAGCGAATATAAATAGTTGATCCTGGGATTAACCCATTTTGATAAATCTGAGGCATATTATAATTAGATACATCATATATTGGAAAGGCATTTCCATTGCATGTTATCAAGTTTAAAGAGTTACAACTACCAGAATATATCGCCATGCTACCATCACCAATTCCTTGATTTTGTGAACTGATAACCAATCTACCTGAAGAAGGTACAACAACACTAAACCAAACATCACCCCCATTATAACCTGTGCATCCTGGTGCAGGGACGCCTATTGATGCACTTGCACCAACATTTGAATAGGTAGTAAATGAGCAAATTGTGTCAGGGATTATTGCAATTGCGCCTGAACAATCATCATTAATGGGTACAGTTGCATTTAATACACATAATAAAAAAGTACTGCCGATAAAAGAGCTGTTTTCCCAAAATCTGATATAGATTGTTGATCCTGGAGTTAAACCTGTTCGATTAATTCTTGGCATGTGATTAATATCACTACTATCACAAGCAATCAAAACTAAAGAGCCGCAACTACCCGAATAAATAGCCATCCCCCTAGTACCTACACCTTGATTTTGCGAATCGAATATTAAATTTCCTGATGTAGGTACCACTACTTTAATCCATACATCAGCTATAACATTATTTGCACAAGTAGGGGGTGATACTCCGCTCGAAGGAGTTGCACCTGACGTAGTAAATGTATGATAAGTACATATTGTATCTGCAAATATAGTGATTGCTCCTGAACAATCATCATTTATAGGTGGAGGTGGATAATAAACGTTTAGGCCAAATGCCCCTCCAAGTGAAGTTCCGTTTTTCCAAAATCGTATATATATTGCTGCGCCTGGAATGAGATTATAAATATCTATTTTAGGCATTAAGGAGCTAAGACTTATGTTGTCATTACAAGAAATCAAATTTAAAGAACCACAATTACCGGAATAAATTGCCATACCACCATCTACAATTCCTTGGTCTTGTGAACTAAAAATCAAATGACCCATTGGTGGTACAACAACACTAAACCAGACATCTCCACCTTGATAATTAGCACAGGAAGGAGTGGATACGCCAAGCGATGATGTTGCTCCAATATTTGTATAAGTTGTGTATGTAAAAGTTGTATCAGCTGTTATTGCTATTGCTCCTGAGCATTCATCATTTAGAGGAATAGGAGGATTATAAACACATAAATTGAATGTTCCGCCTATAGGAGAAGAACTTGCCCAAAACCGAATATAAATGGTAGTACCTGATATTAATCCTGCTTGATTTATCATCGGCATAAATGTAGTATAACTACTACTATTATCATCACAGGCAATTAAGGTCAAAGAACCACAACCACCTGAATATATTGCCATACCTCCATCTAACATGCCGAGTCCTTGTGATTCGAATATTAATCTACCTGTGGCAGGTACAATAACACTAAACCAAACATCCCCACCAATGTAATTAGCACAACCAGGATTAGGAACTCCAATAGAAGCAGTAGCCCCTACACTTGAATATGTAGCATAATTGCAAATGGTATCGACTATCATAGGTATTGCTCCGGAACATTCATCATTAATTGGAGGAGGGGGTGGAGATGCTATATTTCCAAAACAAGAAACGTACATTAGAAAGTTCATCAAGGGAAACGAAATAACAGCTTTTAAAAAGGAAGTTTTATAAGCTTTCATGTTTATGTTTTTAAATACAATTTAAAATGATAAGTCACTTAATAGCCAATGTTTGGCTGACTGTAAAATTACATATTTATTTCCGATTAATCATTATTTAAATTAAAAAAAGGCTCACCCAAAATGATTTAGGGAGCTTTGGTTCAAAAAAGGGGGAACTTCGATTCGGAAAGTCCCCGATTTTAAACAGAACTCACTGAGCGACAGATATAAAAAATCGCGATGCAGCTAAGCCGAATTTGCAATTCGGCTTTGAGGGCAAGATAATTTGTAATTATCCCCACTCAAACTATACCTAATAGGTTTTTTATCCCTTTCCTCCTATTGGCCTTCAAAAAAGTCCAATTAAAATTTCAAGAACAAATACTGATGATAGCAGAACTCCTCTCCATGATATAAGAAACATTATTGATAAAACTCTATGTCCATTTAACGAGAATCAAAATCCATTAAGCAATTCTAAAATAAAAATATATTCCACTCAAAATCTGTTTAAAGAAAGTCACAGCTCGATTAAAGATACCTGCAATCAGATTGATAAGGGTGCAAATCAAATTGATGACAGTGCAAGTCAAATTGGAAATACTTACAATCCAATTGAT
>CAIXTV010000088.1 GCA_903922465.1 uncultured bacterium | reverse complement strand
TTGCACGGGACATCGATTCACCTTCCACGGTTGACCTATCCTTGCACGGGACCTCGATTCACCTTCCACGGTTGACTTATCCTTGCACGGGACATCGATTCACCTTCCACAGTCGACCTATCCTTGCACAGGACTTTAAAATAAATATTGCTTGAATATTAGAATTAATTTTTTCAGTAAATATTTTCTATTCTTAATGTATGAAATTCGGAAAATTATTATCTTTGTAGGTCAATTTAAAAAATAAGATTATTCACAAAAAACCAGAAATCATGAAACTTTTATGGAGTTATTTAATCAACCAAATTTTGGTTGCAACGTTTAACAATTATCGTAAAGCGGTGCGCATTTCAATTTATCATGATAGTGCACTCTATGCAGAAATTACTGACCCTTATGTGGCAAGCCTCTACAATGATTATCACCCATTGCATCTGGCATTAGTTGCCGCCTACGACAAATGGCTTGCTCAGCAAGGCGCAAAACAAGGCGAAACCTTAAGCTTGAATCAACTCTTGCGTTTGCTCAGTGGTTCAAAAATAAAAGCTTGGGATATAGCTATACAAACTGTGTATTCAAACGAAACGGCTGATTATAAAAAACTGTTGCCAAAAAACAGAATCCCTTTTCAAAAAGGCTCGCAAAGCGACAGGATTTCTTATGTTAAAGCTTTAAGCAATGCAATTGGCACCGATGCTTCGCTAGCAACAGTGAAAGCTGATATCGATTTATTCTACACATTATTGTCAGAAGCACTTACCGATCAAAAGGGTAGCAAAGAAACTACAACAAACTATAGCGAACTTGTTGAAGCCGCTCGCGTGGCAATGGCACAAAGACAATATTATAATTTGGGCGGCTTCATGCAAAAACATTTTACAAACCCTGAGGTAATAGCGAAATATTACGACCTCGTAGCCATTCGTACAGCCCATCAGGTGCTCTTCAGCGGGCATGTGAATCCATTGGCTGCTCATTTTATTGTAAAACACACCTTTGGTCTGCAAGACCAAATAAAAATAGAAAACAAAGGTGCTACTGTGTTATATTTTTATTTGGCTTCAATAAAAGGTGGCACCCTACCCGAACATTTTATAACGCTTCAGCCAGGCGCTCAATACAGTGGGCTTGCTTCGGGTTTGGGCAGCCTGAACGATAAATTAATCATGGTAAATAATCCTAATACGCTGAACAAAGGGGAATATGAGTTTGAATTCCTATAGTTATATATGAAAATGAAAAAATCTATATTTTTCTATACAATAATTGTTTTTCTTTTTGGCGTAACGGTTTTAAACGCTTGCAAGAAGAATGTTACTCCTTTTGACGGACTTGATGCGACAAAACCAATATTAACATTAATAGGTCTCCCTAATTGTGATATAATTCTAAATAGCGCTAATTATCTTGACCCAGGTTGCACCGCTATGGATGATAGAGATGGTGATGTGACGCAATCAATAAATATTACAGGAACTGTAAATACCAATTTAGCAGGCACCTACACCCTGACCTATACAGCTCATGATTATTCCGGAAACATAAATTCTATTCATCGAAATGTAAGAGTTTATAATCAAGCCGAAATTTTGCAAGGATATTATTCTGTTTATGACAGTACTCTGGCAAATCCAAATTACTTTTATTCAGATGTGATAACCCCTTCGGTAACCATTAATAATAGAGTCTTAATCTCGAAATTTGCAGCCTATAACCCATGTGTCGTTTATGGAAATAAAATTGGTTTAACAATTGACATTCCCACTCAAACCATATTTAATGTTGGAAATCCTCCAATCGATCGAACATTTTCCAGTTTAAGTAGTTCTATAGTTATTGGATTAAATACAATGCTAACCATATATTATAGTGAAACAACAAATGGAAATACGATTTATGGCAAAGGAACCTACACAAAACAATAATTATATCTAAAAATAAGAGCATAATCTTAATCGTGAAACCATATATCAAAAAAAAGTACTAATTTTGTAGCAAATATTAATTTTAAAATCAAAAAACATGAAAAAATTATTTTCAATTATTGCCGTAATGGCATTGTTATCAAGTATGATAGCCTTTAATGGCTGTAACAAAGAAGACACAACTAAACCATCTTTAAGTCTTTTAGGTTCTGCAAATGCAGAAATAGTACTTAATGGTGGCTCTTACCAAGATCCAGGTTGCACAGCTCAGGATGATGTAGATGGCGACTTAACTGCTTCTATTATCGTTACAGGAAGTGTTGATGCTGATCATGCCGCAACTTACACAATTACTTATACCGTTACCGATAAAGCAGGAAATTCAAATTCTGTTGATCGTACTGTTAGAGTATTCAATCAAGCTGAAGTTTTACAAGGAACTTATAATGTAATTGATAGCACAGCTGGCGATCCAAACTTCCCATATATCGAAACTGTTACCCCTTCAACCACCATCAACAATCAAATACTTTTAGGCAAATTTGCCGGATATAGCCCTTGTGTTGTTTATGGAAATAAAATTGGTTTAACAATGACTATTCCTTCTCAATTAGTGGTTAATGTTGGTAGCCCTGCCGCTGATCGTACTTTCGCAAGCCAAAGCAGCTCTATCGTTATCGGTACAAATGTAAGCATGGTTATCAGATATAGCGAAACTACCAATGGTAGTACAGTCTATGGTAAAGGAACTTATACCAAACAATAATTAGCTGTTTCGGAAATAAAAAGAAAGATGCCATCAAGGCATCTTTTTTTTTGAAAAAAAATCTTTACTTTGTAGCATGCTAAAAAACACAAACATTCAAGGTGGACATATCAAGGTCTTAATCAGCAGGCTTGCTATTGTTGTGTTTTTATATATCGTCTCGAGAATATTGTTCTTTGCATTTAATCATGCTTTATTTAGTGAAGTTGGGGTTTGGGAATTCATGAAAATATTAGTTGCGGGATTAAGGTTCGATATTTCAGTAATAATATTATTGAATTCAAGCTTAATCTTGTTTAGTGCACTTCCGCTTCCCTTTAGGCAACACAAAATATATCAGTTTATACTTAAAATACTATTCGTATTAATAAATTCGATTGCTTACTTTTCTATTTGTGCCGATTTCACCTATTTCAGGTTCACCATGAAACGTACCACAGCTGATATTTTTGATATGTTATTTTTGGGGAATGATGTTCCACGAATGTTCACCCAATATATGAGTGATTTCTGGTATTTGTTTTTATGTTGGTTACTGTTTGTTGCCTTTACAATTATAGGATGGAATAAAATTAAACTGAAAACAACTCTGCCACAAACTGGGCGAAAATATTATCTTAAACAAAGCATTCAGTTTCTTTTGATTGCATTTGTTGCCATAGTTTTATTTCGAGGAGGGTTTCAATTGAAGCCCATATCCATTATTACTGCAGGAAAATATACCTCTTCCGAAAATGTGCCCCTGGTATTGAACACTCCTTTTACTATATGCAATACCATTCTTCAATCGAGGGTGAAAGAAAACACCTATTATAAAGATAGCACTGAACTAAACCGGGTTTTTTCTCCTGTTATTAAGCTCAATAACTCCCTTCCTTTCGAAAGTAAAAACGTGGTGGTCATTATTCTCGAAAGCTTCTCTTGGGAATATGTGGGTTCTTTAAATCCGACCTTAGAGAAAGGCACATATAAAGGATATACACCATTTCTGGATTCACTCATTAAGAAAAGTACCTTATTGAAATGCTTTGCTAATGGCAAACGTTCCATAGAAGGCATACCTACTATACTTTCTGGCTTCCCTTCTTTGATGAACAATCCTTATATCACATCTAATTATTCGGGTGATAAAGTTAATAGTCTGGCTTCGCTACTGAAAAAGAAAGGCTATAACTCTTCATTTTTCCATGGGGGAGCTAATGGCACTATGGGTTTCGATGCTTTTGTGAAAATGGCCGGATTTGATGCTTACTATGGCCGGAGTGAATATAATAATGAAAACGATTATGATGGTAAATGGGGGATATACGATGAGCCTTTTCTGCAATACTTTGCGCAGAAATTGAATTCATTTAAACAACCTTTCATATCCTCGGTCTTTACACTTTCGTCGCATCATCCTTATAATGTTCCTGGATCATTAAGGTCAAAGTTCCCCAAAGGCAATTTGGATATTCACCAAAGCATCGGTTATGCCGACTTTTCTTTGCGGAAGTTTTTTGAAATAGCGGCAAAAATGCCCTGGTATTCGAATACGATATTTGTGCTTACGGCAGATCACACTTCCGAATCATACTACGATTACTTTAAAACAAATTTGGGAATGTATCAGATTCCATTTATAATCTTTTCGCCTAAGAATGATTTGCCTGCAGTTCATGCAAAAATTGCTCAACAGAGCGATATAATGCCTTCGGTATTAGACATATTACATTATGACAATGCTTTTGTTTCGTATGGGAGGTCGGTTTTCGATAGCACCTATCAGGGCTTCTCAATGAGCTATATGAATGAAATGTTTCAACTGATAACTCCTGAATATTTGCTTGAATTTGATGGTCAGAAGGCAGATAAGTTTTATGGATGGCAAATGGACAGTATGTTGCAGAATAATATTGTTCAGGATAAATCTGCTAAATTACTAGAGATGGAAAGGTTTATTAAGGCATATATTCAGCAGTATAATAATAGAATGATACGAAATCAACTAACAATTGATTAACTTTGCATCTACAATTATGACTATAAAGAAGAAAATAATATTTATTATCAATCCTGTATCTGGAATTGGTCGACAAAGAATAGTCGAAGGCTTGGCTATAAAATATCTTGATAAAGATAAGTTTGACTACACTTTTTCATATTCAGAGTATGCAGGTCATGCAATAGAAATAGCTCAAAAGGCAGTTGATAATAGTTTTGATATCGTTGTAGCTGTTGGAGGCGATGGTTCGGTGAATGAGGTGGTCTCATCTATTATTAATACAAAAGTAAGTCTTGCTATCATTGCAACTGGTTCCGGGAATGGCTTGGCACATCATCTTAAAATACCTTTGGGTGTAAAGAAAGCGCTTAAGGTGATTAATAACGACAAGGAAACTAGCATTGATACCGCAATGATACAAGGAAGGACTTTTGTGAGTGTTTCCGGAGTGGGATTTGATGCTAAGGTTGCCAACGATTTCACTCAACTGAAACTCAGGGGATTCTTATCCTATTTAATATTGGTTATAAAGCAGTATTTTATTTATAAACCCCTCGAATACTCTTTCCTGATGGATGGGAAAGAGCTTCATTCGAAAGCTTTGTTTGTTACGTTTGCCAACTCGAATCAGTTTGGATATAATATGAAGGTGTCGCCCAAGGCATCGATGCAGGATGGCTTGATTGATATTTGCATTATGCAGAAGTTTCCGCTTTGGCATACTCTATCGATCATTTATTATATTATTGTTGGAGGGATGGACAGATGTAAACATCTTAAAATATATCAGGCAAAAGAGGTGAACGTGACTTGTGAATCGCCCGAAATGACACATATTGATGGGGATCCGCTTGAGATTGCCAGTGAAATTAAAGTGATGATATTGCCCTCGAGTTTAAAAGTTATTATTCCATAATTACCTTATATGTCAAAGAAAAATAATGCTGTGGGAATAGTGTATTCTACTAATCCCGATTATAAATATCAAGTGAATGAGCAAGCAGAAACTGATACTTTGCCACCAAAGCAACAGGATTTGCGGGTGATGATTGACCGGAAGAAACGTGCGGGTAAATCAGTTACGTTGGTTACCGGATTTGTAGGGAAAGAAGAAGACCTTGAGAAATTGGGGAAACTATTGAAGACCAAATGCGGTTGTGGTGGTAGTGCGAAGGATAATGAAATTTTGATACAAGGGGAGTTTAAGGAGAAGGTGTATGCGCTATTGGTGGAGATGGGCTATGGGGTGAAGAAGGCGGGAGGGTGAAATTTAAGATTTGTGATTTAAGATTTATGATTTCTTGGGGATAGTTCCTAAAATGCACTAAAGTGGGGAGAAAGTTGGCAATGATTTAACTTAGAGGGTTATTTTGGTCATCTGAAAGGCTTGGTAGAGTAGTGAACCGGTCATGGTAGCTCGCGAACCATTCAAAGTTGCTTGCGAACCATTCAAGGTAACTTGCGAACCATTCAAGGTAGCTTGCGAACTATCAAAAGTAAGAAACGAACTGCCAATGGTAGCTCTCGAACCGTTCATGGTAGCTCTCGAACCGTTCATGGTAAGGATTGAACTACCCGTAGTAGCTTGCGAACCATTCATGGTAAGGATTGAACCGTTCATAGTAAGAATCAAAAAACCGTCACTTGCCATCTAACGACCGTCACTTGCCATTTAATGACTGTCAACAGGCATTTAATGACCATCACTTGACATTTAACGACCGTCACTTGCCATCTAACGACCATCACTTACCATTTAACGACTGTCAACAGGCATTTAATGACCGTCACTTGCCATTTAACGACCATCACTTGCCATTTAATGACCGTCACCAGACATTTAACGACCATCACTTGCTATTTAACGACCATCACTTGCCATCGAACGACTGTCAACAGTCATTTAACGACCGGCGATAGTAAGAGCGTGTAAATCAACAAAAACTGCTTTTCAATCTTCTTTTTAATTTCAATTTTTGGATGAACCTAAATATTGCAAAGGGAAGTTCCGATTATTTTTGTTGAATTAAACTTTGGAAATGATTAATGCGTAAATTTGCAGCAATAAATATATCAAAAAGATAATTTAAGAATCGCACCTATAATATATAAATATCTTATTGACAATTATAAAAAACAAAAATATGAAAAAGTTTATGATGCTTATTATTGCTAATTGTTTTTCACTTCTTTTATTCGGACAGTATGATGTTGATATTAAGAAAGACGAAAACACTGTTGCTGATAAAAAAATAAAACAAATACAGGAGAGGGAGAAACTGGGTAACTGCACATTCATACCATTCCATGAATATAAAGCAGGAATGAAATTTTATTTTCCGAAAAATGAATACAAAGAAAAGGATGATTTTGGAGTAATGTTTTATTATTATGCTAAGGAAGCAAAAAAGGATGATTATAAAAGAACTAAAATACTATATAAGGACTTAGCAGGAAAAATGTTTATAATTACTAAAATTGAAGAACGCAAAGGAATAGTTTTTCCAGATAGTTATATTACATTAAAACAAGTTGATAGTGAAATGGAAATTGAACATAAAATGACTATTGGGAGGGAAAGTTTAAAAGAAAATTGGGATAATGAAAAGAAACAATCATTTAATTTACCTTATGCTATTTTTGTGGATGATATTGATTCATTTAAAAAAGTATATATTGGTAAAGAACTTTATTCTAAATTTTTTATCAAAGATATAAAATTCCAGAAAATTAAAATTATACAAGTTGGAGCAGGGGATGAAATTGCCCCAATTCGTGTAGTATTTGAAACAAAGGATGGTGAAAAAGAACAAAAAGATTTCTGTACTTGCGGAACCAACGTTTCTTCTGGTTATACTGACTTATTTTATTTCTCGAATTTTTTTCAGTTTGATAATCCAAAAGATAACTTTAAAGGTTCAGATGAAATCTGGAACCTAATTTGTCAAGGGAAAATACGAATTGGTATCTCAGAAGAGGAGCTCAAACTTTCATGGGGGGAACCTAAAAAAATTAATAAAACTGTTGTGTCAGGCATAGAAAGTAAACAATACGTTTACAAAGATCAATATGTATATATTGAAAATGGTATTATTACGTCCTTTCAGAGCTCAAAATAATTTACATCACCATTTAACGATGACATTTTTTATTTGAGAATTGAAATTAATAATATGGATAATTTTAAATACAGGCAAAGCCTGAAGAAATATATTAGACTGAGGTAGAACCTCAGCCAAATAGGATTGTAATTACTAGAATAAGCTCATTTGATTAGCATTCCTTTCATCAATTAAACATGTATCTTCATAATGATCCTTAACATCTTTGCTGTGTTGTTGTAAAATAAAAACAAATTCTTCGTGAGCTTCATCTTTCCAACGAGCTTCTCCGATTGAAACATATTTAAGAATAGCTTCTATTACCCAATCTTTCTTTGGAAACTGTGGTTGTCTTTCAGGATGATTTTTATGAAAAGAATGAAACGAATATGTTTTACGCAGTAGCTCAACAACCGCTTCAATGGAAGTTTCTAATTCTATTTTTGTTTTTTTATTTAATTTGTGATATAAGTTTTCCTCCGTTGCTTTATCTGTCATGCATAAATATATTAGCCACATCCTCCAAGATAAATGAGGTTTCGAGTCATAAATTTTAAATTTAGAATATTCTACAACTAATTTTTCCATTGGAACAGGACATCCTGAATATATTTTTGAATGAATTAGTGGTTCAGATAATTCTCCATATTCGATTCTAAATTTAAAGAAATGTTTAGCTTCATCCGATCTTCCGTATTCAATAATAATAAATGGATGATTAAATTTCAATTCTTCATTAAATTTGCTCAGAAAATAATCTTTAACATCTCTTGATCTGGAATCATGAACTAATAAAACAATGTCATATAAAGGAATGATTTCATTCTCAATAGGCCATCCGATTAAATTATCATCATATTGTAAAAGTTGTTTAATGGTCTCCGTCCAAAGTGATTTATCTTTTGGAAAACTATTTTTCACTTCCCCAATAACACCCGATTTCTCATCTATTAAAATTCCAATATCTGGTGTGACATATTTCTCTATATCATTCTCCATGTCAAACTTTCTTCCCTGAAACAATTTAACATCTATTTGCTTTGTTTTCTTTAATTCATACTTGTAAATATTCATAAAGCCAACTATCGCATATATAGTATTCAGGTAATTGTCATTGAATTCTTTTATTTTTTGAAGTGAATTTTCCATTTAGTAAGATAATTCATAATCTTTTATTTCACCTTCGGCAAAAGTGTCGAAAATATGATTCAAGATTCGTTTAATACTTGCAATAGTCCCTCTCATTTGTGGAACTAAAATAATCTCTTTACTATTTAAAACCCAAAGGTCAAAAGAGGAACCATCTAAATAATCAATAATTGTTAAATGAATATATGGATTCCCATGTAATTGTGATACAGAAGCATTATCCAATAGTGAAACGGCATTGATAAAAACTTTATTTTCTTCAATATTTTTAAATATTTCGAAATCATACTCAATAACTAATGGTTTAGCATCCAAATCTCTATTGCTCCTTCTATCTCTATTACTAAATTGCTTATAGTTACTATCTATTGATTTGCAAATTGGTTTAATAAACGAATTATAAACCATTTCGAAATTACGATTCGTTCTTACTATACCTTGTCTATCAATAAATATAGAAGTAATAGTTCTATTAAACCTAATTGCTTCAAATTTTAATGATTTAAACCAACCATTGTTTTCAGTTGCCCAATTAAATGCCTCATCTAATGTAGTATTAGGCCACGTTAAAGCAGGGAAAGATCGTACATCCTGTTTTCTAAGAATATGAGAAGCCCTGTTTATCTTTATTTCAGATATTTCGTTTCTTAATTTAAATTGTTCACTGAGGTCTTTTAAATTCTTACTTTTAATAAAAGTAAAAATTATTTCCGGATAAAAAGATTTAATAAATGGTTTTAATTCATGATTAAAAAAATAGCTTTCTTCATAAGTCAGAGCAATGTAAACATTATGATAATCAGGATGACAATAAAGAATAAAGTATCCAGATAATTCAATATTTTTATCCTTTTTATTTTCATGAGTCAACTTATATAATGAAATGCCGTTTTTTTCTTTTTCCTTTATGATAGATCTAATTGAACTATTAACTCTTTTGAAAAGTCTGTCAATATCAGATTCGCAACCAAAGGGGATAGCACTGATGGTTTTATTCTCAGAATTAGATATGCTATCTAGCCTGCTGATAAGTTGATTAGCATCAGGTAAGTTCAGAAAAAAATCACTATTAAAATCTATCAAATTCATTAGGGTGTAAAAATAAATAAAAAAAACGAATTGAAGGAAACTATTTAAAAATTCCTAAGATTTGCCGAGCCTACAATTATTAGTTCATTTGAAATAACAATTTTAATATTAATGCCTTTAAAATTCTCCTGAAAGTTGCATTTACTAATTGAAATTACGAACTGTTCTGCAAAGTATTTCTAAGGACCATATTTAAGAAATAAAAAAAAGCAGATGAAATTTCACCTGCTCTTCAATATATAAATCTGTAATTATTTCTTCACAGCTTTTTTTGCAGCAGGTTTTGCTTTTGCAATTGGCTTTTTGGCTACTGGTTTATTCTTGCTGTCTTTAATTGCAGCTTGTGCAGCGGCTAAACGAGCAATAGGAACGCGGAATGGAGAGCAACTTACATAGCTTAATCCTGTTTTATAGCAGAATTCAACCGATGCAGGGTCGCCGCCTTGTTCACCACAAATACCTACTTTGAGGTCTTTGCGGGTGGCACGTCCTTTGGTTACTGCCATTTCAATTAACTGTCCGGTTCCTTCCTGATCGATGGTTTGGAATGGGTCGGCAGCTAAGATTTTCTGGTCTAAATATTCATTCATAAATCCACCAATATCATCGCGGCTGAAGCCAAAGGTCATCTGGGTTAAATCGTTGGTGCCAAATGAGAAGAACTGTGCTGTTTTTGCCATACGATCGGCTAATAAGCAAGCACGTGGGATTTCAATCATGGTGCCATACAGATAGCTGATAGATTTCACTTTGAACTTCGCACAAACTTCATCATACACTTTGTCGGCAATTTTCTTGGTAACATCTAATTCGCCTACTTCACAGGTAACCGGAATCATAATTTCTGGTTTTGGATGATGACCTTCGTTAATTAACTCAAGAGTTGATTCGAAAATAGCGCGGAACTGCATTTCGGAAACTTCAGGATAGGTAACACTTAAACGTACGCCACGATGTCCCATCATTGGATTGTTTTCGTGTAAAGCTTCACCACGTTTTGCAACATCAGCAACTTTTATTTTTAATTCCTTAGCCAATTCAGCTTGTTTTTCGGGGCTTTGAGGAACAAATTCATGTAGAGGAGGATCGAGTAAACGGAAAGTAACCGGAAGGTTATCCATAGCTAAAAGGGTAGCTTTGATATCTTTCTTTACAAAAGGATATAATTCATTAAGAGCGTTCTTGCGTTCTTCGAGTGTGTTGCTTAAAATCATTTTGCGGAGCGCTAACAAAGGTTTTTCGGAACCTACACCGTAGAACATGTGTTCGGTGCGGAACAAACCGATACCTTCTGCGCCATAATCGCGAGCAATCTTAGCATCTTCAGGGGTTTCGGCATTGGTGCGAACGCCCATCGTACGGAATTTATCAACAATCTTCATGAAGGTTTTGAAACGTGGATTTTCGGAAGCATCCATCAATTTCAAACCTGTTTGATATACGTGACCTTTTGTTCCGTTCATGGTAACAACATCACCTTCTTTGAGAATGATGTCGGTTCCTTCAACTTTAGCAATTTTCTTTGCAGGATCAACATGAAGTTTTCCTGCACCAACAATACAACATTTACCCCAACCACGAGCAACAAGAGCTGCATGAGAAGTCATACCTCCACGGGCGGTTAAAATACCAACAGCAGCACGCATACCTTCAACATCTTCAGGATTGGTTTCTTCACGAATAAGAATTACGGTTTTGCCTTTACGTTCCCAGGCTACAGCATCTTCGGCTGTAAATACTAATTGACCCACAGCAGCACCAGGTCCGGCAGGTAAACCTTTAACTAAGATAGAAACTTTCTTTTCTTCAGCTGGGTCGCAAATGGGGTGTAATAATTCGTCTAGCTGAGCAGGTTCAACACGCATAACAGCAGTTTTTTCATCAATCAGTTTTTCTGCAAGCATATCCATTGCCATATTTAAAGCAGCGGTTCCGGTACGTTTTCCGGCACGGCACTGCAGCATGTATAATTTGCCTTCTTGAATGGTGAATTCAATGTCGAGCATATCCCTGTAATTCTTTTCAAGAATATCACGAATTTTACTCAATTCAACATAAGTGTCTGGCATAAGCTCCTGCATACTGAGCAAATGTTTGTTTTGTTCGTTCTTGGTATCATTGTTCAATGGGCTTGGGGTACGAATACCGGCAACCACATCTTCTCCTTGAGCATTGATAAGCCATTCGCCATAGAATAAATCTTCTCCTGTAGCAGGATTACGTGTAAACGCAACTCCTGTTGCAGAAGTATCTCCCATATTCCCAAATACCATAGCCTGTACATTTACTGCAGTACCCCATTCATCAGGAATACCTTCAATGCGGCGATACGAAATAGCTTTTTTGCCATTCCAACTTTTGAAAACAGCTTTAATTCCTCCAAATAATTGTTCTTTGGCATCATCTGGAAAATCTTTTCCGATTTCTTTTTTAATTCTTTTCTTGAATTCTTCTGCTAAATGCTTAAGATCATCAGCAGTTAAATCAGTATCTTGTTTGACTTTCTTGGTTTTTTTATAAGCATCAAGCATATCATCCAACTTTTTGCGGATGTTCAAATCAAGACCTTCTGCTTTATCCATTACCACATCGGCATACATCATAATGAGACGACGATAGGAATCCCAAACAAAGCGCGGATTATTTGTTTTCTTAATAAGACCTGGAATTGTTGTAGTACATAGACCAACGTTAAGAACTGTATCCATCATGCCGGGCATAGATGATCTTGCTCCGGAACGACAGGATAGCAACAAAGGATTTTTTGGGTCACCATACTTCATGCCCATTTCAGCTTCAACTTTTTTCATGCCATTCCAAACTTCATCAAATAATGATTTTGGTAATTCGCAATTGTTTTCATAATATGCTGTACAGCATTCTGTTGAAATAGTTAATCCGGCAGGAACAGGCAATCCTATATTTACCATTTCGGCTAGGTTAGCACCTTTGCCACCTAAAAGGTTTTTCATGTCGGCTTTACCATCAGCTTTTTTACCACCAAAGTAGTAAACGTAATTTGTTTCTTTTTTTGTACTCATGAGTTTTTCTCCTTTATTGAGTTAATTGATATTAGTTTGTTTTGTAAAAGATACAATTGAAATTTCGTTGCAAAATTAAGATTAATTCAACTGAAAACGAAACATTTTAGCATAAAAAAAACCGACAAGTGCTGCCGGTTCTTTTCTAAATAATTTAGAGTATTATTTTTTGCTGTTAACGTAAGTGTTTAGCTCTTCAATTGATGATTCGAATTTAAAGGCATCATTCAATTTATAATAATTCCCAATATCATAAGTGTAGCCATATGAATACTTAGCTAATTCGAGGCGGGTATCCTCAAAAGAGAATAACATCATAATTTCTTTTACTTGTGAACTCAATAGACAATTTGAGGAAATCACTTGTTTTGCAATAGTTAGTTTTGTATCATCAAATGATTTAGAAGAAATGGATTGCTTAACGGAAGCAAAATCGGTTGGTGACATTGGATTAGGACATCCAACAGGACCATTATATCCAGGAAGCACATAAGTATTATGATTATGATGCGACTCATGATTGTCGGCAGGTTGATAATCTCCGGTTTGGCTTGAAGATGTAGTTGTTGTAGTAGTATAGGTGGTTGAAGATGTGGTCCCAACATTTCCCGGAACGTTAACATTAACATTCATGCTAACATTCTGTCCTGTTTCAGGATCAGTGATATTCATATTTATTCCACCACCCTGAACACCATTAGTAGTAGTTGTCGTTGTTTGGGAATAGGTGGTAGAGCCTGAGGCTGGCGCTGGGCTTGTAGTTGTATATACAACAGCTTGTTGATTTACGGGCGTAGGGGGAGCTTCAGCAATAGGCACTTCGTTTAAGTAGCGTACAACATATTCTCCTTTGCCGTTTTTCTTAATATTAAAAGTTGTCTCTGTTCCCTGTTGAAACATTAGGTTTTTATCAAGTTCACCTAATTTTGGATCTTCAAAAATGACCTTACATTTATAATTTGGGGCAGGTAGGCCTGTAACTTTAACATTAGTTTCTGCCTTGGCATTCTGTCGTATGCCATTTAATACAATATAGAATTTCTCTCCCTGTTCGCTAAAGAAAATCAGATTGGTGTTTTGACCATATAAGTTTAACCCGGTCAAAAGGGCGATTAAAATGAATAATTTTTTCATGTAAAATTAATATTGATTAGTAGATATTTTTTTGAGATTTCATTTTACAAATATCGTGCAAATTTTCTCATTAAAGCAAATATTCCCCAAAAAAAGGAATAATTACATCATTATCATGCTGTTTGAAGATGCTTCTTCAGGCTTAAAACTAATGCTTAAAAACATGAATTCAAATGATAAAAAATTAGATGCTTCCCCTTTCGGCATTAGGATGCTACAAGAAATCAGAGCAATATTCCTTTTGAGTTAGGCAAATTCATTTGCTCAAGTTCTTGAAGAAATTATTCGGGAAACACTTCAACTAAAAGTGCATATTCGGAATTATTAATAGCTTTGCCCCCTTAAAATAAAAATGAAAATCGCGAAATGAAAAAATTAGCAGTAGTGGCATTAGGTGGGAATGCTTTATTAAAAGGAGATCAAATTGGTACTATTCAAGAACAAGAAGCCAATGTGCTTCATACTTGTAAGCATCTGGTGCAGTTGATAAAATCGGATTATGATATTGTAATAGGACATGGAAACGGCCCACAAGTTGGAAATGTACTTTTGCAACACGATGGTGGGTTTAAAGTGTATGGAACGCCTGCAATGCCTATGGATATTTGTGTGGCCGAAACACAAGGTTCTATTGGTTATATGATTGAACAACAATTGCACAATGTGCTGAAGGTTGAAGATCTTGATAGGGATATTATAACAATCGTTACTCAAGTATTGGTAGATAAGTCAGATGCTGCATTTGATAATCCAACTAAACCCGTTGGCCCTTTTTACTCCAATGAAGAGGCTCAGAAACTAAAAGAAGAAAAAGCCTGGACTTTTCAGCAAGACCCAAGGGGTAGAGGATGGCGTAGGGTAGTCCCTTCTCCTAAGCCTATTAGCATTAGTAATAGTAAATCAATTGCGGCCTTATCGCGCAGCGGACAAATTGTTATTGCTGTTGGTGGAGGTGGAATTCCTGTGTTTTATGTTGAGCCTGATAAATTAGAAGGCATTGAAGCTGTGATTGACAAAGACCTTGCTCTTTCTTTATTAGCAACCCATATTGGGGCTGATGCTTTCTTTATTTTGACCGACATTTCGAAAGTGTATATTAACTATCGTAAAGAAGGCGAAAAAGCACTTGACGTTATTACAGTGAGCGAAGCAAAACAATATCTTGCCGAAGGACATTTCACAGAAGGTAGCATGGCCCCTAAGGTTAGAGCGGCGATTCAATTTGTAGAAAACGGTGGAAAAGAAACCATCATTACTGAAGCCCGTATGTTGGGTATCGCAAATCAAGGAACACATATTATTGCAGATAAATTAAAATAACAAACAAATAAAAAAAGGAGTATTTATGGCTTTTAATCTAAGAAATCGTAGTTTTTTAAAACTATTAGACTTTACACCTGAAGAAATTAAGTTTTTATTAGACCTATCAATGGATCTGAAAAAAGCAAAATATACAGGTACCGAACAACAACGTCTTAAAGGGAAAAACATCGTATTGCTTTTCGAAAAAGACTCTACCCGCACCCGTTGTGCGTTTGAAGTAGCGGCTCTTGATCAGGGGGCACATGTAACCTATTTAGGACCTTCGGGCTCGCAAATGGGCAAAAAAGAATCGATGAAAGATACAGCTCGCGTATTGGGCAGAATGTATGATGCAATCGAATATCGTGGTTATGGACAGAATATTGTGGAAGAATTAGGCAAGTATGCAGGTGTTCCAGTTTGGAACGGACTCACCAATGAGTTTCATCCTACTCAAATATTAGCTGATTTTCTAACCATGATTGAACATTGCAACAAGCCTTTGAATGAAATTTCATTTGCTTTTATGGGTGATGCGAAAAATAATGTTGGGAATTCCTTGATGGTGGGTGCTGCCAAAATGGGTATGGATTTTAGAGCTGGTGCTCCTAAATCATGTCAGCCCGACGAAACACTGCTTGCCGAATGTCGCAAAATAGCTGCTGAAACCGGCGGTAAAATCACTATTACTGATGATCCAAAAGAAGCCGTTAAAGGTGTTGATTTTATTTATACTGATGTTTGGGTATCGATGGGTGAACCTGATAGTGTTTGGATTGAACGCATTAAATTGCTGAAACCTTATCAGGTGAATGCCGAATTGATGACTGCAACCGGAAATCCTAATGCTAAGTTTTTGCACTGCCTGCCTGCTTTCCACAACAGGGAAACCACCGTGGGAGAAGAAATATTTCAGAAATATGGCTTAGATGGGATGGAAGTTACCGAAGAAGTTTTCGAATCGAAACATTCGGTAGTGTTCGACGAAGCCGAAAACCGCCTGCATACCATTAAGGCTGTGATGGTGGCAACCTTGGGTTGCTAATATGGTGATTTGGCGATTTAAAAAAGCTATAACGCAAAGGAATTAGGCTGTTAGGCTGAAGACTATTAGGCTGAAGGAAAAGAAAAAAGGCTTGCCGGTGGCAAGCCTTTTTCGTTTATGATCTGATGTAGGAACAAGGATTTTTGATTTAAGAAGATTAGGTGGTTGGGGGAGTGGGATCGGCTGGTGGGGTTGTGCCGGTTGGAGGAGTTGTTTCTGTTGAAGGAGTAGTATTTTCAGGAGGGGTAATTCCAGGTATTGGTAATTTTACGAGCTTGATAGTGAAACGCA
>CAIXTV010000087.1 GCA_903922465.1 uncultured bacterium | reverse complement strand
TTGACGGTTCCCCGTACGGAGATGTGCTGTATTTTCAAAATATCGACCATTCCCCGTACGGAGAAGTGCCGATTAAAAAAAATATCGACCATTCCCCGTGCGGAGAAGTGCCGATTAAAAAAAATATCGACCATTCCCCGTGCGGGGAAGTGCCGATTAAAAAAAATATCGACCATTCCCCGTACGGAGAAGTGCCGATTAAAAAAAATATCGACGGTTCCCCGTCAGGAATTTGACTGGGTTTTTTGAAAAACAGCCAATTCCCACATGGGGACAAGGAGAATATTTAGTTATTTATAATATTAATTATTAGATTGTTGCAATATAATTCATCCATATAATAAATGATTTCAAGGTAAAAGTCCTGAATTTTAAATTCAAAAATATAAGGTTTTCACTTTTAATCTTCTTTCTAACATCATTGAAGTTTGAAATTTGGGATTTGGGGCTTACTTTAGTCAGGACTAATTATCCCTTCCTAAACGTTTCAGAAAAAATAGCTTAGTTTTGCAAAGTCTAATTCTTTAAATTAATATGTTCGAAAAAACGATTCCAATGCATTACAATGAGCCTTTGTTTCGTCCTCCATCAGAGGCAGAGTCTTTGATATTTCAAATAACTTTAGGATGTAGCTGGAACAAATGTTCGTTTTGCGAGATGTACACCACAAAAAACTTCTCGATTAGAAAGGAAGAAGATGTATTCGATGAAATTATGTCTGCTGCAAACTATTTTCCTCATACCCGTAAGGTATTTTTGGCCGATGGCAATCCTATGGTACTTTCATCGAACAAGTTAATGAGGGTATTGGAGACCATTCAGCAATCATTTCCTAAGTTAAGCAGAATTTCTACCTATGCCCTACCTGGCGATATTCGTTCAAAGACCCTTCAGGAACTTACCGCTTTGCGAAAAGCCGGTTTAAAGTTACTTTATGTTGGTATTGAGTCGGGAGATAACGAAGTTTTGAAGATAAACAATAAGAGTGAAACCTTCGAAAGCACATTGGAAGGACTTCAAAAAGCCAAAGAGGCGGGATTTAAGCTTTCGCTGATGATTTTAAATGGATTGGGAGGCCTACATTACAGTCAACAGCATGCTGAGAACACGGCAAAGCTTGTAAATAGTATTCAACCCGAACTATTGGCTTCGCTCGTATTGAGTTTTCCCTTTGGTGTGGATCATTTCAAAAGCAGATTTCAGGGCAATTATGTTCCAATGAGCATAGGCGATTTGTTGGTTGAGATGAAAACGTTTATTTTGGGAACAGAGCTTAACACTACTATCTTTCGCAGCAATCATGCTTCTAATTATCTTGATTTAAACGGTGTACTTGGCCGTGATAAACAGAAAATGCTCGATAGTTTACATCATGCCATCGAAAATCCTGAATCTGCAGGTCTGAGACCAGAATGGTTGAGAGGGTTATAGATTAAGTTTGTATTTACTGATAAATGTATTTTCAAAGGATTTAACTAGATCCTGAAATCATTTATAATTTAAGTTAGAAAAACTGGTTTAAAACTCCCCTTCTGGTTCAACAAATCCATTTCGTGAATCTTTTTTCTTCATACCGAAGGTGTATCTCAGATTAATTCCGAACCTTTGGTTGTCCATATAGCGGTCGCCATACGAATTTATGGATGCCTGGTTAAATTGAAAATTAACCTGCATGGTTCTGAGCAAATCTCTTGCACTGAGCGTGAGGGTCAGTTTCTTATTAAACAAAGTCTGCGTCAGACCCATATTCAACTGCCCGAAATTCTTCAAAGTGTAGAAATTCATACTACCGTTCACCATCATAAAACCGTTGAGCGTAATTTTGGTTTCCTTGAAAATATTGAGCGCATGAAAGGTAAAAAAACGCCAACTGCCCCTTTTGAAAGTAAAATCCTGGTTTTCATAAAAACCTTTGTAGTCAGAATAGTTATACTGTGCTCCAAGCGCAAAGAAATATTTTTGTCCGGGAGGAATTCCTATCAACAACCTCAGATAGGTTTCCTTATTGCTGCCAAGGTTGTCAAAAGTCCTGATTGCAACGGCACTATGCGTTTCATTTTTATAAATCACGCTTGAGAATATGTCACTCGTCAGGTTTTGACCAAATGCCAGCACCGGAATATCATTAAAACTTATATTAAACTCATAATTGTTGGTAAACTGTGGCTTTAAACCCGGATTTCCGGTCTCATACAAGAACTCATCTATATACTTCACATAAGGATTCAGGCTTTGGTAGTCGGGCCTGTTTATGGTTCGCCTGTAAATGAGAAAACCCTGAAGTTTAACTCCAAATATTTTTATCAAATCCCGGTAAATGTAAATATAAGGAAACCAATCGAGGCGGTTTACCAGGAAACTGGTGTCTGCCGGTATGCTTTGATGCCCTTTCATATAGGTTTGCTCCATCCTCACTCCTACTTTCAGCGTAAAAATCCGCCCAAAGGTTTTCGAAGCCTGGGCATAAGCTGCACTAATGCTTTCCTGATAGTTAAAAGCATTGGTGCGCAACGAATCCATTAGCCGCGTTCCATTCGGATTAGAATAATAATTTGAAGAACTTCGATAATCCTGGTAAGAACTTTTGATGCCTGCTTCCAATTTCACCTTAGAGCGGAAATTATAAGTTAAATCCGATTGGAAATTAATGTAATGTCGCTGCTGCGCATTCAGTCCATCTCCCAAAACCACTTTCTCCACCGGAAAAATATAACCGGAAGTGTACTTTTGCCATGCATTGTTGTTATTAAAACTATAGCTAAGTTTAGTATCTAAATTAGAACCTATCGTGTCAAACTTCTTATTCAAACCAAAGTCTTGTTGTATGTTGAGGAATTCAGATGTATTCTTATTAAAATTATCTTCGTCGAACAACTTCAAAGCCTCATTGCTTTGAATAAGGCTATTGCTTTGTGTAAACGACTTTGGCAAACTGCCATTCAGTCGACCGTCGTAACTGAAACCAAGTTTTTCTGTCAATTCAACATTAATGCCGTATCCCAAATAGCCTTGCTCGCTATTTTGCTTTCCAACGGAGCTTTGATGAAGAATAGTATCCGGATAAAGAGTTCGCACGGAGTGTATCACCTCACGCAATTCGTTATGATTATAATTAATGTTTAGATAGCCTGTAGTCTTTCCAACACTATTATTGATATTGAAGCCCGCAAAACGGTTCCCGTAAAAACCCTGATTCATTCCGGCACTAAACGAACCTGTTCTGCCTAACTTTACCCCCTTTTTCAATATAATATTTATTATCCCTCCTGAACTACTTGCATCAAACTTTGTCGAAGGAGTTCGCATTACTTCAATTCTGTCAACACTGCCGGGCGGCAAACTGCGCAACAGCGTAGCAATATCTTCATTGCTCATCTTAAGTTCGTTTCCATTTATATAAATAGTAGCCGACATGGTGCTACTCAGGTATATACTTCCATCCTGATCCACATATAAGCCCGGCGTTTTCTCTAAAATCTCAAGCGTATTACTGCTGGAGTTCGCCAAAGGCATAGGATCTATAATCATCTTATCATCCTCCTGCCTTATTAGGGGACGCTGAGCATTAATGGTCGTCTCCCCCATCGTAATGGCGTTTTCATTCAAAATAAATTCAAATTTCTGATGATCCGACTTCACAGTGAAGGTATCTTGCAGGGTTTTGAAACCAAGATAAGTTATTTTAATTTTATATTTTGTATTGATTCTTGCATCAAACTTAACGGCACCCGATTGATTCGTGATGTTGCTTGTCGAAATAGAATCAGAAACTCGCTTTAGCTGAACAACAGCACCGGGCAGGGTCGAGTTTTCTGTGTTTTTCACCAAAATATTGATAGATTGCCCAAAGACTAAGCTATTTAAAAGAATAAAAAACAGAAGTTGAAAGTAGGCTAATTTGCGAAAAGGCATTCTGTGACAATTATTTTTGGTTTGCTGAAAAAAAAACACGATTTAACAGCCCTTCATATTAAATGCAAAGGAAACAAATCTTTCGGTAAGTGAAAAATAAATTGATTTATATAGTTGAAATTGCTAAAGTATCAATTTATAGGATTTGGATGCTTCGGCAGAGTTTATTCGGACAATATACAACCCTTTTTTATATGCAGAATAATCAACAATACTTTCGGAATTCAAGTTTGAGGAAGAAATTAAACGGCCATTAGCATCAAACAAGCTATAAGTTGTTTTTATTTGCTGATTTTTCGTTTTAATAACAATTCGCTTGTTGCTCACATCATTAAATAAGGAATAGTCTTGTGAAGCAGGATTTGAGATGCTTGTATTAAATGCTGCCGAAGCATGAATAGTGAAATTCAAAGGCCCACCACTTGAATTAAGTGTTAAGACAAGGGAATCATTAGCTGGGGTGATTGGTGAATAGTAAATGTTGAAGTTATAATCTCTTGCCCCCAAGAGGGTCTTAGTGGTGTCGAAATTTGTTGAAAACGGGCTTCCCGTCAGACTGTTTATGCTGAAATTCCTTAGGGTGTCATTAGCCGAATTAGTGATCGTAATTTCAATCGAATCGTTATGGTTGATGAAAATAGAGCCTAAGTTAAGCGTGGTGTCGCATAAAGCCGATAAAACGGGAGCTGTAGCCGTTGTTGTTGGATAGGCTGCCGCTGACCATGCATTTATTCCCCCCGTCATATTATACACTCTTTGAAAACCCAAATTTTGCATCATTGTATAAACCTGTCCACTCCTACCCCCCGATGCGCAATGCAGAAGGTAAACTTTATTTTTGTTTAAGGTAGCAAGAGTAGTGGAAAAATCAGTGGCGTAAAAGTCAATATTTACCCCTTTGGCGATGTGCATGCTAGCATATTCGGCAGGGGTTCTCACATCAAGAATTACAAACCAAGGATTGTTGGAATAGGCTGCAACGGTATCTAAGGCTTGAGCAACTGATATGCCTGCGAATACAGAATCAGCGATTAGGCTTTTTGGAACATTGGGCACTGCCCATAAGTTTGTATTGATTACAAGAATAATAAGGCTTAGTAGTTTAATTTTCATGATATTAAAGTTTTTAAGTTGGGTCGATTCTAATTGATTATAGTAAGTCGTAAATTTTTATAAGTCTAATTAAATATTTTGTTCAGCTCTCCTATTTCTATTTTTCATACTAAATACTTGTTGTATAAGTTGAAACTTTTCAAAATTGAAGAGTATACAAAAGTAGTAAAATGAATTAGACAAAACCAAGTTTAGGGAATTTGTCTATTAAGTTTTTAGGTTTACTTCGATTTTAGATTTTTCTTGCAAATACTACTACATTAGACTTGTAGTTTATTTTACAGCAATTCATCAAAATAGAATAAAAAACGAAGCAATTATCCATCTTTAAATGATGAATGCTCTAATCAAACATCTCTATTAAGCTGATGCACATGATGTTAAAACGAAGGAAAATCTTTTAACAAACATTTACACATTTTTGTTTGTAAAGCTGAACGTCAATAAAACCATTGTTCGTAATTTAGCCCATCAAAAAAAATAAAAATAAATAATTTGATGAGAAGACTTATTTTACATAATGATTTCCCTATTCACCTTGAAAGGAATTCTCCAAATTTGGGGACTGAAAGCATGTGTTTATCAAGTCAATTTTTAGCCTTCAGCTATTGTATTCATCAAAATAGCATAAAAGAGACTTATTTATCTTATATGCAATTAAATCAAGATATTACAATCAATTTTAATTTGGGGAAAATTGTTTTTCCTTCGGGCAAAGTCATTTTTCCCAAGGTAAAAGTCGGTTTTCTCAAAATATATGTTGGATTTACTAAGGGGGGAATCAAATATTCCTTTAGTAAAAGTATGTTCCCTTTTATGAAAAGTCATTTTCACCAAGGGAAAAGTCGTATTAACTTTAAAGAAAACAATATGCCCCCTTAGAGAAAGTGTTTTACCTAAAGTTAAATTGACTTTTCTCAAATTGAAAGTTGCACTAACCTTGGTAAAAGCACCCCATTTAAAGGAATTCCTATCTTAATTAGTGCCCTAAATGGATTATATTAAATTAAATAAAACATCGAAAATTCTTAAATCAAAAAACAAACAATATGAGCAAATTAAACAAAAAATTAATTGTAACCACAAATATAAAAGGCCTGTCGTATGGCAAGTTTCGATCAAAAACAAAAGGCATGGTGCAAGCCCAGGAAGATAATCCCGGAGTGGTTACAGGCCTCGATCCCATTGCGAGTGTGGTGAAAGGAAAAATTCAAGGAATTGATGATAAAGTTGCCGAACGGAAAGCAATAGAGCAAAAGAAAAAAGATTTAACCGGTGAAATCAATGATGGAATAACTGAAGTAACTAATATCATGAACGATAATTGGGGGCCTCAAGTTCAAAAAGCCGCCAATGGAGATGTCAATTTTGTTAAACTTTTCGGATTTGGAGTGAAAGGGCTTGATGATGGAGAATCAGAACCTGAAGTAACTATCGAAAACAGTATTCCTAGTATTATTAACATTAAGAGCTCCAGTCATCTACAGCAAGAGTTGGAAGCTATTAACAACATTACAAAAAAGGTTGGATTGCCAAAAGGAGCAAAGGAATTGGCCATTTTTATTTTCATTGGGACAAGTGAACCAAGTGATATTAGTAAGATGAGGTATCTTGGAGCTACTAAAAGAGGTAAGATTTCTCACAATTTCGCACTAGATGATGCAGGTAAAACTGCATTTTATATAGCAGTTTATACTAGCAAAGCCACTGGCAAACCAGTTGCTACTACTAGCATAATTGCCAAATTAGTCATAATTTAAATTTAAAGAAATCAATAAACAGATGTAGGGATTATCCTATTAAAAAATCAGGAAATCCCTACATTTATTTAATCCTTTCCCTACAAACCACCTTTTGGCTTATTAGTAAATTTGTCGATTTCTGAATATTTTTTATCCAGTAAAGCAAAAATATCATTTAATAATTTCAATTTATTTAGTTCATTCACTTAATTTAAAGTAGAATAAGCAATCGAAACAGGGCGAAAGCATATCTTATACTACACCGATATTCAAAAGAAACCAACAATGGTCAGCAAAATCAAAATTTGAAAAAGCAGATTAAAAAAACAAAAACAAACCCCAAAAAGACTTATGAATAGCGAAAACCTTGCAGCTCACATCACCTCAAAATATTTACTTCTAAATTAACAAAATGAATTTATCCCGAAAATTATTGAATATAAAAAAGCTTATATTTCTGTTTCTCGTTATATTATTGAATAATTCAGCCTTTGCACAAATCCCAAATTATGTTCCTTTAAATGGATTAAAAGCATTTTACCCATTCAATGGAAATGCCAACGACGAAAGTGGCAATGGGAACAATGGAACTGTGAATGGGGCAACACTTACAACGGATAGATTTGGGAACCTTAATAGTGCTTATAATTTTAATGGATCGGGAAATAATATCGTTGCTCCCAATCATCCTTCTTTAAATCCAGTAAATTTATCTATTTCTGTATGGGTTAAAATAGCTAATAATGCTCCAACCTCAATAGATATGGATATAGTAAGTAAAGATGGTGAATGTAATGATAGACAATATGAAGTAACAAGAAGCAGTCTTGAAAAATTTAGAGCGCATGCAGGTAATGGTTCAATTTTTTGCGCTTATGATGGTTTAACTACACCAATATATGATTTGTGGTATCATGTTGTTGAAACCTATGATGGCAACACACTTAAACTATATGTAAACGGTCAATATGAAGGAAGTCCTATATGTATTGGATTAGCAAATTTGTGGCAAACTACACAACCTCTCAGAATTGGTGGAGGAGCAGATGGTTCTTGCTCTCCTTTATGGTCTCCTTTATGGTTTAATGGCATTATTGATGATGTTGGTATTTGGAGTCGCGCTTTAACACCCTGTGAGGTTACACAGTTATATACGGGAATTATTCAGTCAAATCCCACCGTCAACTTAGGCAACGATACTACACTAGCTCAAGGAAGCACTTTGCAACTTAATGCCAGCAATGCCGGTTCAACTTATTTATGGAGCACAGGAGCCACCACACAAACCATATATATAAATACAAGTGGAACTTATTGGGTTAAAGTGACTAATAGTAGTGGATGTTTTGTGAATGATACAATTAACATACATTTTATTCTCCCTTGTAGTTTGTTATGTAACAAAGATTTCGAAGAATCGCAAGTGGTAAATCCTGGTCAGGTTATTTTGTTGCCTCAGGCACAAATCCCTTGTTGGAATACTACTGCCAGTGATGGCAAAATTGAAATATGGGGAAATGGAGCTTATGGTGTAAATTCATACTCAGGAAGTCAGTTTATTGAATTAAACGCGAACTTTGTAAGCACACTATATCAGGATTTTTATGCTGGAACGAGTACAAATATTTCAATAGGGTTCGCTCACAGAGGAAGACAGGGAATAGATTCTATGAGTGTATCTATTGGACCAATAGGGGGTCCATATACTATATTAGGTGCTTTTGGAGATGGAACTAATTGGAACTATTATTCAATAAACTACTTATTGCCAAATCAGGGTAGCTATAGTGTGAGATTTAATTCAATATATGCTACAGGTGGCATTCAAACTGTAGGAAATTTCTTGGATGATATTCAAATTACTTTACTTCAAACACCAATAGTTAACTTAGGCAACGATACTACACTAGCCCAAGGAAGCACTTTGCAACTTAATGCCAGCAATGCCGGTTCAACTTATTTATGGTGTACTGGTGCCACCACACAAACCATAAATATTAATACAAGTGGAACTTATTGGGTTAAAGTGACTAATATTAGTGGATGTTTTGGGAATGATACAATTCATGTTAATTTTGATATTATTCCTTCTTCAACTCCAATGGTTGATACTATCATTTGCAGTGGTGAAAGTGTCACTTTTACTGCAAATGTGAATGTCCCTTCAACATGGGAATATCTTCAGAATTTTGAAAATACGGTTGGCAATGAATGGAGTGATACAAATAGAATTACCTATAATAATTCAAAAGTATCTGGCCCTTTTGGAAGTCAAATAGTGAATTTAAATTTAATTAATCTGCCGACTCATGACAGTATAGAAATTTCATTTGATCTGTATATGTATGATACTTGGGACGGAAATACCTTGGGACCTGATTTTTGGAGTTTAAGAATCAATAATGACACCATTATTAATACCACTTTTAGTAACTTTAATTTTCAAACACAATCATACCCTCAGAATTATCTCACCATAAACCCATCACTTTCAGATGCTTTTATAATCAACTTACCAGTTCGATGCCTTTCTGCCGGTGCAGGAACTTCGCTCTATAAAATAATCCGAAAAATCTTCAACAATAGCAATACTTTACAAATTAAATTTGAAGGCAAACCTGCAGAAGACATTTGCAATGAAAGTTGGTCAATAGATAATGTAAAAGTAAAACTCCTAAATATTACATCAAGCCCACATTATCATTGGTCAACAGGCGATACAACACAAACGATAACGGTTACACCCCTTCAAACCACAACCTATTATTTAACTGTTACT
>CAIXTV010000086.1 GCA_903922465.1 uncultured bacterium | reverse complement strand
GGGTTGTAACCACTACGAAAAAGAGGGCGATGTGGAGGGAGTTGAAGAGCATTTTTTAAGTGAAGAGTGAAAAGTGTAGTTAGTTAATAACGAATAGTGAACAGTGAATAGTGGTGTGCTAATGGAGATTGCTTTTTGCTGTATTGATACTGGCAGTTAGCATTTTGATTATTTCTATGTTGTCGGTCAGTAAGTCGAGGGCTGTAGTTTGTGATATAAAATTAGAGTCGCGGAGGAGGCAGGTCCAGTATTCACTTTCGTTTGCTTCTTTTAAGGCTATGCTCATTTTTGAGATAAAGTCAGGCTTGGATTGTCCGTATTCGGCTTCACGTATAAGGGCACCGGGTGCTGTGCCTGCTTTTAAAAATTGTTTGCTTAGGACGTATTCTTTGTGTTCTGAAATGATCTGTTTGTAAACTTTAATAACCTTCATCGCAAAAGCGTAAGTTTTCTGCTTTATAATGCTTTCTTTCATCTTGAATTGCTTTTTGTACTCTAATTGACCCATCTAACGCCACTATTCACTATTCGTTGTTCACTTTTCACTTTTAAAGGCTTCGCCTCGTCAGTCCCGAAGGGATGACCAAATTGCTAGTGGAACAAACAGTTTTTAACGTGGTTTGTTGGTTCGGGGTGCAAAAGTAGGGTTTTATAAACATGAAAAATGAAGGGGTGAGTTAATGTATTAATGATTTAATGTGATAATGTGCTAATGCGGTAATGTGCTAATGCGGTAATGCGATAATGTGTTAAACCGGTAGAGTTAATTTGCTAATGTGTCCTATGTGCCTATTGTGGTGAAAAAATTATTGCGATAATGTATTAAGTTGATAATTTGAAAATGGGTTAATGTGCTAATGCGGTAATGTGCTAATGCGATAATTTGTTAATGCGATAATTTGAAAATTTGAAAATGAGGTAATTTGAAAATTTGAAAATTTGGGAATGAGTTATTGCCAGAATTGATTGCTATTTTTATCCAGAGTCAAAGACTATTTCAAGTTGGAAAAAGGATTGATGATCTGGAGTCTTCCTTCGATAGATTGATTGTGATGTAAATCTTCGGAGTATAAAACTGAGCAATGATTGTTTAGTGCAGCGGCCACCATCATGCTGTCCCAAAATGAAAACCCATATTTTTCAACGATTTTTAATGTTTGATTCAAAGTGCTTATATTCAGATCGCTGATGACAAAATTTTGTTTTATAAAATCTGCCACTTTTTCGAGTTCATGATTTGGAAACTTAAATTTGCGATGTAGCACATAAATTGTCTCGTTAACAACCTGCAAACTAATGATGTTACACTTTGTAGTAATTTGAATGGCAACCTGCTTTCTGGCATCATCCTGTTTGCCAAAAGCGTAGATCAGGATATTAGTATCCAGAGTAGGTTTATCGTTCATACAATTCGTTGCGATCAAATTTGAACCCGGTTAAATCAATATTATATTGATCAAAGAAACTGCCGGCTTTCTTCGCATTGGTATGTTTAGGTGTATGCTTTTTTGTTTTTCCTGAGGTGTAACGTTGCACCAGGAACTGATAGAAATCAATCAATTCGTTCTGGGCTTTTTGTGGTAATATATGGATGTCGATCATAGAGGAGCAGTTTTTATCGTTCGAAGAAATGAATGAGATAATGTGTTAATTTGATAATGTGGTAATTTGATAATGTGGTAATTTGAAAATGGGTTAATGTGATAATTAGGCTATTAGTTTTTTAGACTTTTAGACTGTTAGGTAATCAAGGAATTTGAAAATGGGTTAATTTGATAATGCGATAATTTGATAATTTGATTATGTGGTATTGCGGTAATGTGTTAATGCGGTAATGCGATAATGTGCTAATGCGATAATGTGGTAATGTGATAATTTGAAAATGGGTTAATGTGATAATGTGATAATACGGTAATGTGATAATGCGGTAATTTCAAAATGAATTTATTGAGAGTGTTCAGAATTACAATATATATGTTCAGTATGCCAATTTATGAGTTCAGTATGTCAAATTATGTATTCAGTATTTCAATTTATGAGTTCAGTATGCCAAATTATGTGTTTAGAATAGCGACTTAGATGTTCAGTATTGCATCTTACGCATTAAGTATTGCAACTTAGGCATTAAGTATTTCAATATTTATGTGTTCAGAATGCCAATTTATGCATTTATGATGATTTCAGAATGTATGATATGGATTTTAGAAATTATCCAATAACAAAAAATCAGCAATATGCTTATGCCGTATGCCTTCCATATTATCAGTCCATACCTCATCCATTGTTACAACGTATTTGGGATGATGATCTCTAATTTCGAGCAGGGGCTTGAACTCCCTGTCGATGGTTGTTTGCTCCGTCATTTTGTACGCTACCTGCACATATATTTTGAACTCGTTTCGCTCGGCGATAAAATCAATTTCATTATCACCTGATTTCCCTACAAAAACCCCGTATCCTCTTCGTTTAAGTTCCAGCATCACGATATTTTCCAAAACACCCGAAATAAGCCTGTCTTTAAATCCCATTACGGCATACAGTAAGGATTGATCGCCAACGAAATATTTTTCATTTGTTTTAAGGATTTCTTTCCCTTTAATATCGTAACGGGGAATCCTATATATGATAAAGGCACTCTCAAGTGCATTCAGATAATTATATACCGTATTCAGATCGATTTTGCGAAATTGATTTTTGAAATAATCAGCCACATTTTTGGCTGAAAATTTATTTCCGATGTTATCAAAAACATATTTAACAACACGTTCCAGTAGTTCGACATCACGGATATTAAAGCGTTGAACGGTATCGCGCAGAATAGCCGAGGAGTAAATATCGTAAACTACTTTATAGGCAGTCTCAAAGGTATATTCCCCTGTATGCAGAACCGGAAATCCTCCCATTCGCAGGAAATAGTCGAACTCATGGTAGCGGTTTTTAACATCTTCATGGGTGCGTTCGTGTTTGAATAGCAGGTATTCGGCAAATGACAGTGTATTAATATGCAGCTCAATATATCGCCCGGCCAGGTATGTTGCCAATTCCGACGACAATAACCTGGAATTGGAACCTGTGATATAGATATCAGCATTAAAATCGACTAAAAAAGAATTTACGGCTTTTTCCCAGCCCGCAACTTCTTGTATCTCATCGAGCAGTATATAGTAGCGTTGATTATTTGCAATCTTTGAGTGTATGTATTTGTATAGCTTCTCAGCCTTATCAACTTCCGAAAATTCAAAACTCTCAAAATTGATATAAATAATATTACTCTCTTCGATCCCCTTAGCTATGAATTCGTCACTCAACAATTTGAGAATAGAAGATTTACCACTTCGTCTTAGTCCAGTTATAACCTTGATGAATGGCTTATCGATAAAGTCGCGAAGCTGGCGTAAATATATATCCCTTGCAATCATTCCAGTCAGTTAATAGGTTATACCCATAAATACAATGAATTTCATTAAGATATTTGTGGTTATAACCATAAAAATATTTTGAGTTGAAGCATTTATAATTTGAAAATGAGATAATTTGAAAATGTGGAGATTTGAGGATGTGGAAATTGGTTAATGTGGTAATGAGCTAATGCGTTATTCTGGAAATTAGGCTGTTAGACTTTTAGGCTGTTAGGTAATTTGAAAATGTGGGAATTTGAAAATTTGAAAATGAGGTAATTTGAAAATTAGAGGATGGGTTAATTTGAGGATGTGAGCATGTGAAAATTTGAGGCCCTATGTTTGCAAAATTTAGCACAAGTCTGGAAATTTATTAGTTTTGGATTGCATTCTATAAACCATAAAAAGCCAGACTCAT
>CAIXTV010000085.1 GCA_903922465.1 uncultured bacterium | reverse complement strand
GACACGACCCCGCGCATAAGGGACTTGCACCCTCTGGGAAAATTATTTTCCACCCACGGTGATATCTGTTAAAATACTTGTACATTTGCATTTAAAAACAGAGCTTTCGGTGGGTGGGCTCTGCTCATGCAGGGCACACACGAAAATATTGCCGACAATTTTTTTTTGCGGGTTTAAGTGCAGGCAGAAAGGGCAGTGCCATTAACTCCCGCAAAAAAAAACTTCGGCAATATTCTGTACGTTAGCAGTTATTTGACAAAAGGAAAATTTCTGTTAAATTCTTAATCGAATGAATCGATGAAATTTAATTGAAACTACGAATTATTGAAATTAAAGGTAAAAACATCAAAGAGTTTGAAGTTTGTCCATTTTTTAATATTAAAAACCAATAAAAAAAGATTATGAAAAAGAACTTTTTAATTCAATTTGTATTTTTTGTATTACTTCTTGTATTACATGCTCATTTATCAGCACAAACAACCAATGATAAGATAAAAAGTGAAATTACAGAAGCTTTGAACCTATGGAACACGGCTTGTAAAAATGTTGACTTAGAGCAAGTGATGTCAATGTTTGACAATTCTGAAAACATTATGGTTATAGGCTCAGCAAATGGAGAAGTAAGTAAAGGTAAAGATGAAATTAGGAAATGGCTCGGTGATCTTTTTGGATTTGCAGGTTTTTCATGGGAAATGAATCGTATTGACATAGATTATAGTGATAAAACTGCCTGGGTATTCATTGAAGGGACAATGGTTGTAAGTATTCATAAAGGAGAAACTATAAAAAAACCTTATCGGTTCACTGCTATTTTAGTAAAGAAAAAAAATGTCTGGAAATGGCGTTTATTTGACGGTTCAGAGCCTCAATCAGAATAATATTATTATAAGATAACAAACTGCTAATTGAGTAGACGGCTCCGCCAGTAGTTAGCTGACGGAGTGCGCCTCTCACACCATCCAAACAACAGGCGTCGAGAAGGTTCATTAAGATGTGGAGCAAATTTTCGTTTACATCAGCAAGGACTAGTTAGCTCTTAATAGACTTTTCCCTTTGGAAATTATTTTTCCCACCCAAGGTGATATCTGTTAAAATACTTGTACATTTGCACTTAAGAATAAAACTTACTATGGGTGGGCTTTGCTAATTAAGGATATACATAGTAACCTTGCCTGCCAATCTCAAAAATCTAAGCATGTTATTTTTCAAGCTATTATTTCCAGTTAAAACAATACTCCCTTAATGCAAAAACTTGCGCTTTCATTTTTACTGCTTTATCTTAATCTAAATTTCTCTTTTCCACAGTCGTTAGAAAACTCCGGGAAAGGGAAAGCTGTTTTATCGAATAGTAAGGATTACGGATTTTCGTCTGATAGCGCTAAGCTTTATCACTTAAAGACAGTGGCTTTATATAAATTGGAAATCCCCAAACCCAATCCGAAAGACTACATTATAAGCCATACAGCCTATTCGCTTTTATACAACGAAGCTCACGAGCAAGCAAATTGGGTTGCCTACGAGCTTACTAAAGAAGAAACGGTGAAGCAATACGAACGATCAAATAAATTCGTGATTGACCCAAAAGTGCTTACAGGCTCAGCTAACAATAACGACTATAAAGGTTCAGGCTACGACAGAGGTCATTTAGCCCCTGCCTCAGATATGGGATTTTCGGAAATCAGCATGAAGGAATCGTTTTATTATAGCAATATGAGTCCGCAAGAAGCAAGTTTTAACCGAGGAATATGGAAAAAACTGGAAGAATTGGTTCGAACCTGGGCTGTTGAAAACGATAAAATTTATGTCGTAACCGGACCTATTCTTACAAGTGGGCTACAAACAATTGGGGCAAACAAAGTTTCGGTTCCACGATACTACTATAAGGTGATTTTAGATTACACTGAACCTGGGATTAAAGGAATAGGTTTCATCTTGCCCAATGCTGCCTCGAGCAGTCCCTTGCAAAATTATGCCGTAAGCATCGATAGCGTTGAGAAGTTTAGTAAAATTGATTTCTTTCCTTCCTTGCCTGATGATCAGGAGAAATTAATTGAAAAAACTTTATGCTTAAATTGTTGGTCATGGAAAAGCGCTAAAGTTACTGCCAAGAAAAACAAAGGCGCTTTATCAGTTCAATGCAAAGGGACGACTAAAAAGGGCGAAAACTGCAAAAACAAAACATTAAGCCCCAGTGGGTATTGTCATTTTCATGAAGGGCAAGCCAACGACAATGGCACAATTGCACCGAACGCTTCAACAAAAAGCAGTTCATCATCAGTGCAATGCTCTGGCATAACCAAATCTGGTCAAAGATGTAAAAGAATGACCAAAAACTATAATGGCCGCTGCTATCAACACTAATCTCTTAAGAATAGCAGCACTTAGCCCCATTGAGCAATTTAAGTGGGGAAAACAAGCTATTAACTGAGTGGTTTATTATGCAATTTTCTTTAATCCTTTACCTAATCTTCAAGGAGGGGTTGCAACTGAAACATACTCGCTATTTATGCAAGGATGAATAAAATGAAAATCGAATCATGGCATAAAAGAACATGCTTTTACTCTCACAAAACCGGCTTTTCGAAACTTTAAATTGAATTATTCGAAAATTGATTTCTTTTATTTGTAATTTTACATTCCATAGCGGCGTATTAAATGAAACACAAAATCTATCCTATATTACTTCACTTCACCCTACTCGGCTTATCTCTGTCTGCCTTGTTAAGTTGTACTAACAGAAAAGAAGAAGTAGTTGTAGTAGCAACTCAGCACCCTAACCCTTATAATATTACTGTCCCTCAGTTTTTCCCTACCCAAATGAATATTCCTGCCGATAACCCTTTAACTGTTGAAGGAATAAAATTAGGCAGATATTTATTTTACGATGGAAGGCTTTCGGGGAGAACAGAAAGCGACTCTTTGATGTCATGTTCTACGTGTCATCTTCAATCAAATTCGTTTGAATGTGGGGTGAATAATTTCGATAACGGGCATCCTTTTGGATTAAGCGGAATTCCTACCCAACATAGCATGCTGCCTTTGATTAATCTTGTTTGGAACAATTCGGGTTACACATGGAATGGGGCTGTTTACAATGGCAATCCAACAACAAATAATAGAACCCTGGAAGATATTGTTTTAATTGTGATTCAATTGCCAAGCGAAATCAACGGAAGCGCTCAGAAAACAGTTGAAACCATTGCTTCTATTCCAATTTACCCACCCATGTTTGAAGCTGCTTTTGGGAGTCCGGAGGTAAATATAGATAGAATTTGTAAAGCCATTGCTCAATTCATAAGAACCTTAATCTCTTCTAATTCGAAGTTCGACAAGTATATGAGAGGAGAAGTTCAGCTTTCAACTCAGGAACTTAATGGATTGGTCCTTTTCACAACTGAGCAAGGGGCCGATTGTTTTCATTGTCATGGCGGAGGAGGGAATGTGTTGTTTACAACAAATTTGTTCTATAACAACGCAAAGGATAGCGTTTTCAACGATGTAGGAGATAGGTTTCATGTAACTTTCAACACTCAGGACATTGGAGCTTACCGCGCTCCTACCCTTCGCAACATAGCATATACGGCCCCTTATATGCATGATGGCAGGTTTAAAACACTCGACGAAGTTGTTAACTTTTATAGTGAAGGATTAGTTGCTTCTCCTTATACTAGCACCTTTATGCACAAAATACCTAACGGAGGCGCACATCTAAGTCCGCAGCAAAAAAGCGATTTAATCGCTTTTTTGCACTCTTTGAGTGATGAGGATTTCATTAATAACGCCAGCTTTAGCAAGCCGGCCGATCTTCCTTAATCTATCTTCCCACAGAGTCTTCTTAACTTTTCCACTGCTTCTTCATTCCCCATGTCGCGAGCTTTTGTAAGGTCTTGGCAAGCGCCATTTTTATCTTTCATAAGGTCTTTGACAGCACCTCTATAAAAATAAGCCTCTCCGCTAGGGCTTATCTTTATCGACTTTGTCAAATCTTCTAAAGCCAAATCGAATTTCTTCATTTCCAGATTCATTATTCCCCTTGTTAGATAGGCATCGGCCTGATTGGGCTGCAACTGTATGGCTTTGTTGATATCGGGAATAGCTTGCTGGGCTTTTGCATTGCGAATGTAAGCATAAGCCCTCCCATTTAAAGCGGCATAGTTGCTATGCTCTTTCATGATGACCTTAGTGAAATCTTTTATGGCAGCCACAAAGTCGGAAACGTTGTTGTAGCATACGGCTCTATTGAAAAACACATCGGTTTCAACATCTTTTTTATTGAGTATCAGCCATGAGTAATCGCTTATTGCATCGACGTGCTTCTTAAGCTTTAAAAAGCAATCGGCTCTGTGCCTATAGGCCTCCTTGTTGGTGCTTTCCAGCTGAATATTAGCAGTGAAGTCCTTAATTGCATTGGCATATTGTGCATGATTTTGATAAAGCAATCCCCTGTCGAAAAAGACCTTACTGTTCTTGGGATTTAGCTCAATGACTTTCTGATAATCGGACAGGGCTTGTTTCTCGTTGCCTAATTTCCGGTGAATGTTGGCTCTCAAATAATAGACATCATCACGTTTAGAATTGATTTCTATGGCCTTATTGTAATCGAGCAGAGAGAGTTCGGGCTTGTTTTGTGTTTCGTAGAAAGCCGCTCTTGCCACATAGGCATCGGTGTAGTTGGGTTTTATCTCTATGGCTTTTGAGAAGTTCAGCAGGGCATTCTTTTTATCTGCTTTCTCAAGATATAATTCGCCTAAGTAAAGAAAAGCCTGATGATACTTAGGATTCTTCTTGAGTGCCGTTTCGATATCGGCGAAAGCTTCGGTTTGCCGCGCTGTTGCTGCATAGCATTTCGCCCTATCGTAATAGGCTTCGTAGAAATAGGGACTCTTATTGATGACTTTGGTATACATTTCGATAGCTTCTTTATACTTTTTATCGCTAAGGTATTTGGCTCCCTGATCGTACATTTCGTTTGCGGTCTGCGACATGAGCTGTGAGGTAATAAACATAAAGCAAAGCATCAGTATTCTTTTTAGGGGGAGAGTTGCAACCATATCTGTTGAAATTTGTTATTATTGTGATGCAAAATACGTAAATTTATGTCAAAGCAAGAAAAAGATATTTTGAGCCTTCGTAACGATTACCAGCTAAAGCGTTTAGGCAAAAACCAGGTGAAGCCCGAACCGCTTCAGCAGTTCAATAAGTGGATGAAAGAAGTGCTTGAATCGGGTATCGACGAGCCCAACGCCATGACCCTTTCCACCGTAAGCAAGAGTGGGTCGCCATCGGCTCGCATTGTGCTGTTGCGCGAAGTGAGTGAGGAAGGTTTTATCTTCTACACGAATTACCTCAGCAAAAAAGGGAATCAAATTGAGCATAACAGCAGCGTTGCGCTCACCTTCTTCTGGAAAGAACTTGAGCGCCAGGTGAGGATTGAGGGGAAGGCAAGCATGATTGACATACAGAAGTCGGACGATTACTTTGCTTCGCGACCAGTTGACAGCCAGATAGGGGCCGTAGTGTCGCCTCAGAGCAGCATTATCGCTTCGCGGCAGCTGTTAAATGAGCTCTTTTCATCCTTCAAGAAGAAGAATGGCACAAAACCCATACAGAGGCCTGATGGTTGGGGTGGCTATTTGGTTAAACCTGAGATTGTTGAATTTTGGCAGGGGCGCCCGAATCGCCTGCACGACCGTTTGGCGTACTATCGCAAAAAAGACCGCTGGGAAATTGTGCGCTTAGCCCCATAAGAGGATTTCCCGTTAAGGAATTATTTTAGCCTGATAATAGGGTGCGACTATTTACTTTCAGCCTATCAGCCATTTAGCAACAGATTTCCCTATTGGCCGGCTGTGATTTTAAGCTTATCGTAAATTTGAATTCGTTTGTTGCTTCATTTGCTGTCACTATTTCGTAATTTTGCCCAATATTCTTGCAAATGAAACCCGAACCTAAGAACCACTATGTGCTTTTGATTAGCGAACATGAAAATGTCACGGAATCGGTGGTTTCGGCTGGCTTCATCATGGCCGAGCTCTTCATGGCGAATATAGTTAGGGTGCATGTGCATTTTTCGGGCGAGAAAGCCTTACCGCCGACCTCTATCACAGAAGAAAAAGGCTTTAGGTTGCATCATCATCACATACATCGCGCTGAGCTGCTTTCGGTTTTCGCCATAGCGGAAGAGAACAACGCTATCATGGGGATTATTGCCGTTGACAAGGCCAAGCCTAAGCTCAACGCTGCCCGCAGGGTTTTGAAGCTGGTGCGTAAATCGCGTATCCCTTTTCTGGTGGTTCAGAGCAGGGCCACCGACCTGACTCAGCTAAAGAAGATAGTGCTGCCAGTCGATTTCCTGCAGCAGACCAAGGAGAAGGCTTTGTGGGCGAGCTATTTCAGCCGCTATTACGGAAGCATCATTCACGCAATCAGCACGCCATACAAAGATGAGTTTTATCGGCAACATTCGAAAAACAATCTGAAATTCATTGAGCGAATGTATAATAATTTGGAAGTTGAGTACGAAAAAGTGGAAATTGCGGGGGCTAATCATAAGTTAGACCGTGCTGCCATTGAGTATGCGGCAGCAAATTCTGCTGGATTGGTGGTCATTATGACCACTCTCGACTACAATATTGACGATCTGATATGGGGGCCTCCCGAACTGCGCCTAATTCAAAATCCTGAGCAAGTTCCGGTGTTGTGCCTCAACCAAAGGAATGACATTTACGTGCTATGCTCTTGATTAGCTTGGCTTAACATCAGCCTTAGAGAGGCTTTTAAGCAGCATTGCCCCACTGGGGTAGCGCAGGCGCTCGTCAAATAATCAGACAGCAAATGGGTTGACTTGGTGGCCCTATTTCGCCGCGGCTGTTTTTCACGAAAGCGATATACCACGCACGTTTTCCTTCATCTTTGTCAGAATGTTTTGAAGTGATGAGTCCGCGTGATACATCTCCTATATACTGATATTTTTCGAGCGGTGGGTCCATTTCATCGGCTCCAACCACAGCCCTAAACATCATAATGTCTTTCACCCCATCTTCCTTTTTCCGCCCTTCGTGGTCAGGCGAAGTGACAAGCAACTGATGAAACAGATGCCCCACTTTCTTGATTACAACAACCATTACTTTGCTTCCGGGAGCAGGCGCACGGGTGTGTGTCTTGCTGGCAAGGACTGTGCCCCTCACCACACGGAACACCTCGAAATCCATTATGATTGAGTTTGGACAGGTTGCGATTCGGTCGTAAAGCGAATTTTTCCGTTCGAAATCTACAGTGCTTGCGATGATCCACTTTAGCTCATCGATGACACCGGTTGTGCGCTGTGTCCTTTTGTTTGAATACTTGAGATAAAGCGGTAGCCACTGGTTTAAGTAGGCCTGCCATTGGTCGATTTCTGACTGCAACCATCCAATACGCAGCCCGTTGATGCCAAAAGGCGGAGGGCTTGGTTGATGAAGATAATGGTTTGTGACGCTAATGTCAACGTTGAACCCTTTGATTGTACGCATGATGCGTGGAACTCTGTTGGCCATAATAAGTTGATTTAAAGGTTTTAAAAGATATATTTGTAAAATAAAAACATGTTTTCGTTTGCCGTAAACATGTTTTCGCTTAGTGAAAACATGTCGTTGTGATTTGTGAACAAGTTGCCATGAGATGTAAACAAGTTGTCGGTTTTTATAAACATGTTGTCAAATTCTGTAAACATGTTTTCATAAGTTGTAAACGTGTTGTCATTCATCAAAAACATGTTTTCGATTGGTGTAAACATGTTTTCGTGAGCTGTAAACACGTTTACATTATATGTAAATCTATGTTCAGAAATTCTGCATAAATTATCAGAAACTGAATAGAGGTTTTCTGATATTGTTTTCATCTCATCAGACATCCTGCCTAAACTTATCAAAGCTCTGCCCCAACTCTTAGAGGCTGTGAGCGAATTATACGAAATTGCGAATCGATTTTTTGAAATTGTATGCAACTTATACAGCATCCTGCCCGTATTTTCGGAACTTCTGCGAAAGCTCCTAGAAATTGTGAGCAACTTATACGAAACCAGGCTTACGTTTTCTGATTTGTTTGCAATGCTTACTGAGGTGTTGAATATATTTTCAGGAGCATTATTCAGGCTTAGCGGCATCCCGAATTCATTTTCAGAACTCGTGTAGTGGCTTACAAAAACCCTGCCCCCACTTGCTGAGAGCAGCCGTAGATTGTACGGTTTCCTATGATTCTCTTCAGTAATATACATCTGTTTAAGCGTTTGACTGCAGTGGTTATTATTCAATTAAAATTAACGATACAAAAATAATGATTAATTCTGACATATCATATAGGGTTTTTACTAGAAATAAATTTTATTTTTATATCATGAATGTTTCCGCTAGATTTGCAAGCCTCATTGGCCAAATGCTGTAAGCTAATGCCCAATTTTGCGTAAAAAATGAAAGGGTTTTTATGATAAGCTGAAATTTTCAGTCGGTAAAAACACAGACATGCAATCTTTTTCTGTAATTTTACAGCAAAAACACAGACATGCAAATAGCTCTTATATCAGCAACCCGCGCCGAAATAGCTCCTTTCCTTAAAGAGTTTAAAATCAGTTCTCCTGAGAGAAGAATCGAGAACGTTATTTTTCAGAATCACATTGTCGACGTTATCATCACCGGAGTGGGCATGGTGGCTACGGCCTATCGCTTAGGGCAAGTGTTCGGAAAGATGCACTACGATTTAGCTATAAATGCCGGAATAGCAGGCAGCTACAACAGAGGCATCCCCATCGGAAGCCTTGTCAACGTTCATCAAGAGACTTTTTCAGAAATTGGAGCCGAAAGCAATAATGACTTCCTGCTTCCCCACACCATCGGTCTGAATGAGTTTAACCGCCTACCCTTCAACGAGGGAGTTCTACAGAATCGTACCGAATTCGACAGCCCCCTATTGCTGAACTTACCCAAAGTCAAAGGACTTACGGCCAACACCATACACGGAAACGAAGAACATATTGCTATGTTACAGAGGCTATTCGACGCCGATGTCGAAACCATGGAAGGGGCTGCTTTTATGTATGCCTGCATGCTCGAAAACATGGCCTGCATCGAGTTGCGCAGCATCTCCAATTACGTCGAGTCGCGCGACACCGCCAAATGGGAAATTTCTAAAGCCATCGAAACCCTCAACCAATTCCTCATCTCCTATTTTAATGAATAAACGTCACTTCACCCTGGGCTTTTCACCCTGCCCCAACGACACCTATATCTTCGCAGCCCTTGTCAATGGCTGGATCGACACTCGCGGACTAAGCTTCACCGTAGTCATGGCCGATGTCGAACACCTCAACCAGCATGCCCTTAAAGCCGAACTCGACATCACTAAACTGAGTTTCGGAGTGCTGCCACATGTGTTGCATTCTTATCAAATTCTTAAAAGCGGTGCCGCCATCGGAAACTCATGCGGGCCACTCATCATCAGCAGAAACCCTGCCAATCTGCAACAGCTCAGCCAAATGCGCTTGGCTATACCAGGCAAAATGACTTCGGCCTATGTCTTCTATCGCATCTTCGCCCCCCAACCCAAAGCACTGAAAGAGATGCTCTTCTCCGAAATCGAAAATGCACTTCTCAACAATGAAGTAGACGCAGGACTCATCATCCATGAAAACAGATTCACTTACCAACAAAAAGGGCTGCTGAAACTTGCCGATGTGGGCACACTCTGGGAAGATAAATTCCATCTGCCAGTGCCTCTGGGTGCCATCACGGCCAAAAAGAACATCGCCCCCGAACATATCGAAACTATCGATTTGCTTATAAAACAAAGCATTGAATTCGCTCGACAAAACACTCCCAAAGTAATGGAATATGTTCGCCAATTTGCTCAGGAACTCGACGAGAGCGTGATGAAACAACACATCGAGTTGTATGTCAATGACAATTCGCTCGTGCGTTCAACCAAAGCCGAACAAGCAATTGAAGTTTTTTTGCAAGAAGCACTGAATCTCGAACCACTGTCTTAACATAATCCCAAAAATCCTGACTATTTTTAACAAAAACTTCATCATCCGAAAGCATTTCTACGCCATCTTATAAATAAGAATTCCCATACTATGTAAGGCTTTGCCTATACTGTCGATATTTTTTTTTATGCTTATTAACGTTAGTCTCAAATAAATGTCATACATTTGTATTCGCAGAATAATACTCAGTTCAATATGAAGATAGTAGTAACAGGAGCTGCCGGATTTATAGGCAGTTGTTTAATAAATAAGCTTAACAACAAAGGGTTTTGCGATATTATTGCAGTGGATAACTTCACTCGAAAAGAAAAGACGCTCAATCTGAAGAGCAAAGCCATAACCCAACGCGTCGAACGCAAAGCATTCTTCGAATGGCTCGATGCTCACGCTCCCGAGGTGGATTTTGTGTTTCACATAGGAGCACGCACCGATACCACAGAGCAAAAAACCGCCATTTTTGACGAACTCAACCTAAACTATTCGAAAACCATGTGGGAAAGATGCTGCCGCTACAACATCCCTATGCTTTACGCATCCTCCGCTGCCACTTACGGCATGGGCGAATTAGGTTACTCCGACAACCATGAGCTAATCGAAAAACTGAAACCGCTCAATGCATACGCCCAATCGAAGAACGACTTCGACAAATGGGTTCTCCAACAAACTACTCAGCCTCCACGCTGGTTTGGTTTGAAGTTCTTCAATGTCTATGGGCCAAACGAATATCATAAAGGCCGAATGGCATCAGTTATTTTCCACACATTTAACCAAGTGAAGGCAAGCGGGAAAGTCAACCTATTTCGCTCACACAACCCCGAGTTTGAAGATGGAAAACAACTGCGCGATTTTGTTTACGTTAAGGATGTTGTAAATGTCTGCCACTTTTTCATGACCCATGTTGTGGATGCGGGGATTTATAATCTCGGAACCGGCGAAGCCCGCTCCTTCCTGGATCTGGCCACCCAAACCTTTACCTCAATGGAACAGGCAATAGACATAGAGTTTATCGACACTCCCGAAGACATAAGAGATAAATACCAATACTTCACCCAAGCCAACATTCAAAAACTACTGGATGCCGGCTACGACCAACCTTTCTTCTCGCTCGAAAACGGTATCGACGATTACGTAAAGACTTATCTGGCAGACGGAAGCTATTACTAAGCCACCTCAAGACAAAGAAATAACTATCGTGAGTTCACTATAGGCTTACGAACGGAAAGACCTAACAGTTGAGTGCAAACGGTTAGGTCTTTTGCTTTTACTCGAGAAACTTCACCCAAAGCCAATGCCACCTCTTGCTATTTGATGAGCTCTGCCATCTCAACTAACTTAATAAACTCGCTGCGATAACCTTCATCATCAGAACCTTTGCCTTGCTTTGAAAGCCTGATGATATCGGAATAGGAAGTTTTACCGATGTATTTCGAATCTCTCAGCAACATACTAAAAGATGCCACAGCCGCCGAAAACTTGAAGTTGTCCGATGCTAATGCGTAATCAAGCACACTGCTATTCACCACCTCCTGACACAATTGGCTCTTAGCTTCTTTAGGTTTCTTATAACGTACTTTAACTGTCAACAGCTCTTTCAAAGTAGCGGGGTTGTCTAGCATAGTGTTTTTCTGATACTTTAAGGAATCGACAGCAGGTATTGCCTTCAGTTCCTTTTCCGAAGTAATGATTTCGTATAATGCTGTAACTGTGCTGCCAGCACCAAGCTCACCAGCATCCTTGCTATCGTCGCTGAAATCTTTATCCGCCAGAATGCGGTCTTCGTAACCAATAAGGCGATAAGCTTTTACGTTACGGGGATTAAATTCAATCTGTATTTTGACATCCTTTGCAATGGTGTAAAGAGTGGCTCCCATTTCTTTAACCAACACTTTCTTTGCTTCCAAGATGTTATCAATATAGGCATAATTCCCATTGCCTTTATCGGCAAGTTTTTCCATTTTCGAATCCTTGTAGTTCCCCATTCCATAACCTAGAACCGAAAGGAATATTCCGTCTTTTCTTTTCTCGATGATAAGATTTTCGATGTCAGCATCGCTTGAAGGACCAACATTGAAATCACCGTCAGTTGCTATTATCACCCGGTTGTTTCCATTTTCAATATAGTTTTCTTTGGCAATTTGAAAGGCAAGCTGCAAACCTTCTCCTCCTGCAGTGCTCCCTCCTGCCTGCAAATTATCGAGCGCATCCAAAATGATATCTTTTCTTTTGCATGATGTTGAATTAAGAACAAGACCACTCGAAGAAGCGTACACCACCAACGCAATTTTATCCTCAGCTTGCAGTTGATTAACCAAAAGGCGCATCGACTTTTTAACAAGAGGTAGTTTGTTTTCTTCATCCATCGAACCCGATACATCAATAAGAAAAACAAGATTGCTTTGGGGCAGATGGTCCATGTTCATTTTCTTTCCCTGAATTCCAATATGCACTAATTGATGCTTACGATTCCAAGGGCAACTGGCCACTTCTGTATATATAGCAAAAGCTTCATCGTTTGTTGGAGCAGGATAATTATAATCGAAATAATTAATCAACTCCTCTGCCCTAATGGCATCAGCAGGAGGCTTAACTCCCTGACTAATATACCTTCGCATATTACCATAAGAAGCAACATCCACATCTATTGAAAAAGTTGACAAAGGAGTTTCTGAAACTTTATCAAATTCATTTTCAACTATCTTATCATAAGCCTCAGTATTATAATCGCTATAATTGTTTGAAGAGAAATAAGAATAATATCTGCATTGCGGAAAGTATGAATAAGGGCCTTGCGAATACTTATTGGTGCTCTCATACGCTGCCGGTAATCCTCCCAAATAAATGGTCAACTCCTCAATGGCAATATTCGGCAGAGTCGAACTACCTCTTACTCTAACACCGTCAATATATGTTATTGTTCCATTATTTGAATTTCCCCGGACACTTCCCATGCTGCCGCTTTGCGAATAGATACCACCCATTGAAACGGCAGCGGCATGTGATGAGCGCCCTGGCATTTTGCTAATGTCCTGAGAAGAGACAGTCTCCCCCGAAGTTGTTTGGTCTTTATAAATCAAGGGAACCTTATAGTCTCTCACCTCCATAACATTGAGCATTACGCTGGTGGGTGTCATTTTAATATTAAGAAAAGTAATTTTATCGGCGTTCATTACAACATCTTTAATAACAACAGGCTTATAGCCCAATATCTGAGCTTTAACGTCATATTTCCCTGCCGGGATGGGCTTAATGCTATAGCTTCCATCAAAATCAGTAGAAGCAGCACCATAGCTTTTCCCGCCCGATTCGACTATTATGTTAGCAAATGGTATGGGCTGATTGGTTTTTTCTTCAGTTACTGTTCCTTTTAGAGTTCCGCTTTGAGCGATTGCTTCAAAACCGAACAACATCCAAATCATTATTGTTTGGATTAATTTAATGTGCGAATTTGTTTTCATCTTGGTTGTTTTTTTTTGGTTTATATTTTAGTTTACGACGTCAAAGAACTTGCTTCTTAACTTTCGACTAAATTAGATGTATACAGACACTAACGCAAGAGAGATTAAGCCAACGGTAGCTTATATTTAATAAACGGTAAGAAAGCCATGATTTCTGTTCATTACGATAGTGTAGAAATGGAAAAAGTCCAATCAAACAAATGTTGATTGGACTTAAATTGCTATTATAGCTTTAATATCTTATTGCTTTACAAAACGGGCTCTGAATTCATTTTTACCACTTTTCACTACGACAAAATAAACCCCCTTTGGATAATTACTAATGTCTAACTCGTAGTCAAGAGGAGCTTTTTTAATGCTGCTTATCAATTTCCCTTGATTAGAAAAAACCTCAATCTTTCTAACTTCATCGGGATTTACTTTCGTGCGTATACTTACAGATTTGCTTGCCGGATTTGGGAAAATCTCTACGGAGTCTTCTGATGTCAAGTCGTTGGTGTTTAACCCAGAAGGAGTTGCTGAATAGGTGTATGATGCGGTGAAAGTTTCATGAAGAGTAGAATCAACACACATTACGACCATCACCACTTTATTATAGGCACTTCCCAAACTATCTACATAATAAGCCAGATGATTATTATTATCAGGAATCATACTAATTACTTCTTTCACCTTCGCTGTAACATTATCCATTTTAATAAAATCAACCCTGAACTTCTTGCCTTGCTCCCCATCAAATGAAATAAATACTGGATTGAAAACACTCTTATTAAAGGAAATATAATCTACTCCATAGGCTGAAACATTTCCTGCTTTAGTGCCAGTAGGAAATGCTGCTAGAGAATTGGACAAATGACAGGACGGGAAATTGTAATGTGAATAAGAATATTTCCCTCCGGCATAAATGGTGTCATCAATAAAATTAGCAATTGCAAACTGCTCAAAGGCATCATCAAAACTCTGAACATTTCCAAGCAGACCTAGCGTAGAGTTGACGCCATCAATTCCATTTAATTGGTTTGTTATTAGAGAAGTTATGTAATTCCAATTGCCATAATGTTCAAACATAAAAAGCATGAAGAGTTTCACCTGATTGTAATCAGAAAAATAGATCAATGGCTTATCTGGGTTCGAAGCGAAATATGCTGAATTATCCAACACATTGTGCTGAAATATGTTTTCAGTAAGATAGATAGCAGCAAAAGTAGAAAAACCTTCATCAACCCAAGCTTCTTCCCACCATTTTATAGGGTTAAGGGGAGGTTCAGGCGAATGGTCTTGCTGCCAATGCAAGAGATGTCCAAATTCGTGTGAAACCATTTCGGGAGCATAAGCAAAAGAGGCTAAACTAATATAAATTAACTCCCGCTGATTGCTATGCATGTTCCAATGCAACTGCAACATATTATCTGGCATTTGTTGGCCCGGATCGAAATATCCTCCCCAGTTGCTTTCTTCTTGAACTAAGATGAAAACTCTCGGGTCGTTATCAAAAACATCAGGCACAGGTCCGTATTTAACGGTTAATTCGGGATAAAAATGGTTGTCGAACATATTAACCAAGGAGTCTATATCTGCCTGTAAGGGTTGAGTTGTTGCATTTTCAACAAAAACACAACAATGATTGCCTGCGCTTTTACAAACTGCATTTACAATACGTTGTGGAACACCCCAAAGTGGTGGCCAATCGATATACGACACCGACCAAAAGGACAATGTATCTCCTACATGTACAGTTTGAGAAGTTGTATATTGCACGTTAACCGCTAATACTAAAATCAGCAGCAGTATTTTAAGTGTTTTTTTCATTTTAAATATTTTATTCAAAAGTACACATTTATTGAAAACAGGATAATACTAATTGCATTTTTAACTGCTTTATCAAGATCCTTCTTAAATTTTCGATGTGGTCCATAATCACATTAGAGCGCAAATGGGAGATGTGAGTCCTTCGAATAATAGCTTCAAGAAACAATAGAATTCATATTGTTTATATTTGACAATAAAGGCATTAAAACAATTAGGCAGAAAATAGATTTTGATGTATAAATCAAACACATCACAATCTCACACTCCCTTTTTCATCTCCAGAATCTCCAACTCTTTAATATCCTTCCCATCTATAACAAACCGAATGGCTGTGCTCACTTGATGCATGCCCTGTCTCCCGGCTGCACCTGGATTGATATGAAGCAAAGCATGTTTTTCGTCGTACATCACTTTTAAAATATGGGAATGTCCACAAGCAAACAAATTAGGCCTTTCATCTTCAAGTTTTTTTATGATATTGGGGTAATATCGAGGAGGATAACCCCCAATATGTGTTAGCATCACTTTCACCTTTTCGCATTCGAAAATATTAAACTCAGGAAATCTACTACTGATTTGCCAGTCATCAATATTACCATAAACTGCAGTAACAGGGGCAATCAGATTGAGCTCATCAACCACATCCGTGCTGCCTATGTCACCTGTATGCCAAATAGCATTACAATCTTTAAAAAAATTAAATAGAGCAGAGTTTACAAAACCATGTGTATCGGATAATAATCCGATGCGCGTCATATAGCTTTACAGGTTGAAGTTTTCACCCATCCTTTGCTGCCATTACTCAAACGGATTTCACTCCATTCACCAATCTGGTCGGTAATATTAACTTTCAGCCCTTGATGAATTACGAATATATCGTTCCCTTTGTCATCAGGAGAACTTTTCACACTTAGTGTAGGCTCAAAGACGATGGCATTATCACTTCTGTTGACATCATTATATTGGTTATAAGCGAACAATGTAGATACAGCGCTTATAAATACAAATATGATTGAAGCATAAAAGAAAACTTTTCTTAACAATATGGTTCTTGACAATAAATACAGGGCTAGTGATATAAAAAAGAGAAAACACATCACAATTCCTAAAATTGTAAATGCTTGCAGGCTCATTAAATGAGAGAGAGAAGTCCACCATTTCTTGAAAAATAACTGCGGAACCTCCTCTAGTTTATCAGCAATCTTAGTATTGCATACCTTCAAATTGAAACTAGCATTCTCATCTGATGGATTTAGTTTCAATGACTTTTCAAAGTAATAAATAGCTTGTGTATAGTCCTCTGTTTTAAAATACGCATTGCCTAAATTGTAGTATAATTCAGGAGCTACATAGCCCTGATTTAACACAGACATATATTTTTCAATAGCTTTATCATATTGATTTTTCCCATACAGCATATTCCCTTCAACAATTGTTTCCTGTGGAAAAGTAGCAGAGTATGTCAATAAAGTATTGAGAATAAGCAAGATTAGAATGATGAATTTTTTCATATTATTCGTTACTTTAAATTTGACTCTCAAGGTTTCTGATTAAATTTAATGCCTCATTATAAGAATTCTCCAAAGATATAGAAGAAGCATCAGGAGCAAAACGTGAATACTCACAGCTGTTTAATAATTCTATCAATTGGAAAACCATTTGTTCATTCACATTATGCTGTTGAAGAACTTCTTGTACATTTCCCATCGAAAGTTGCGAGAGTGATATGGTAAACTTATCGCTAATATACCCCCAAATAGCTTTCGAAAGTTCTTCAAAAAACATTTCGCGTTTGTTCTCAGCAAGATAACGACTGGCAAGAACCAAGCGTTTACGGGCCACCTTATTGGCTTTTTTGTTTTTCATTAAAGCAACATTACGCCTTTGTTTTAGCATGTTTCTATACAAAACAACAAAGGCAACAAAAAACAACAAAGGCAAAAACATCATTACGAAATATAGGCTTGATCCAAAGAAAATACTTCCATCTTGTTTTAAATCAAATGAATTTGTTTTGATAAATCGGATATCACTCCCAATATACTTAATATCTTCCTTACTCGTTGTCAGGGTTGTTGCACTTCCTTGCCCCGGAGCACCTTTTGCAACTTTAATACTATACTCAGGACTCGATAGAGTTACAAAAGATTTTGATGCAAGATTGAAATAGGAAAAAGTTATAGGTTTAATCTTAAAAACACCTTCTTTGCGGGGAATTATCAAATATTCAAATGTTCTGCTTCCCGAAACACCAGAAGCCGACGTACTAATATTATCAACCAACTTAGGGTCGTAAGTTTCAAAATCAGGAGGAAATTCAATATCGATTTTATCAATTAGCTTCAAGTTTCCATTTCCTGAAACAGTAAGTTTCAAGTTCAGTGCTTCATTTGCCTTAACATCCGTTTTATCTAAAGTCGTTTTAAAATTCAGCAAGCCTGTAAATCCATTAAAATCAACGGGCTTATTAACAGAAAATGGCTTCACGCTCAAACTTACCATATTCGACTTCAATGTCTTTTTCACATTTTGAACCGAACCAAAAAAAGAATTATTGAAGAAATCATCAAAGAAATCTCCGCTGCTTTTTCTTTTAGTCTGAACCTGAACAACCGCTTCTACTTCCAAAGGATCAATAGTTAAATTACCCGATTTTTGAGGAAACAGAGCTATTTTCCTAATTTCAACAACGGCGTATTGTTTCCCGTCAATGGTTTCTTTGTATTGCTTTGCCTTAGCAGCAGCATCTTTAAGAAGATCTACATTCCAAAAACCATTAAATGAAGGCAATTTATTAATTCCGTACTGAGCAACTGCAATACTTGTATAAAGTTTATAGGTTATGATAATTTGCTCCCCCTGATAAGGATTTGTTTTATCTGGTATGGCTCGGATGTAGATATCCTTTGAATTTACTTCTTCTGAAGTAGTAGATTGTTGTTTATTATTCGGCTGGGGTTGATTGTATTGCTGTGTAGATGGGGCATTTCCTTTAACCACATTAATGCTTAATGAATTTGACTTATAGGTAGTGCCATTATATTCAATCGAAGCGGCAGGAATTTCAAATGTACCTTCTTTAGCTGCCTGAAGTATGTATGAATAGGTATAGGACACATTTTGTGTCACATTACCATTAATAACCTGCATACTTGTGTTTGAAGATTGATTCGGTCCAGTTAAATAATTAAACTCCTTAAAAGAGGGGCCCTTAAAGTTATTTCCTTGTTGATTAAAAGAGTAATTAACTCTGAATTGCTGACCATTTGCAACTGCCGAAGGGGCCGAGGCAGTGAGTTTCGGGCTTTGCGCAAATGATATCGAGTTCAGCAAAACCAAGCCCCATAGAACAATATGTTTTGTAATTAGTTTCATGTCTTTGCTTAATATATTTCTCATAAATTTCCGTCGAAATTAAATAAAATATTTTTACCAGTCTTTCTCAATCTTGGTTTTACCTGAAAAAGCTTGTTTTAATTTATCGCGCGTATTCTTTTCATTGTTATTTAATGCTTCCAAAATCCTGTCTGCTTCCTGCTTCGACATTTTATTTTGAGCATCTTGTTTATTCTGTTGTTGATCCTTTTTATCTTGCTTATCCTGCTTACTTTGCTGTTGTTGGTCTTTGTTCTGCTGATCCTTATTCTGTTGGTTTTTATCCTGCTTTTGTTGTTGCTCTTGTTGAGCCTGAGCAAGCATCTTCTTAGCATATTCCATATTATATTTAGTATCGTTATCCTTAGGTTTCAAGCGCAAAGAGTTCTTGTAAGCATCAATGCTATTCTTAAGGTTTTCTTGTTTATTCGCCAAAGAAGCACTATCAGTTCCCATTGAAGATTGCAGGAGTGTATTTCCAATATTATGCCAAGCATTAGAACGAATATCCTTGTTGAAATCAGGATTTTCAGCTACTGATTTATAATTCTTTAAAGCTTCCTGATAATTCCTTTGTTTATATAATGAATTACCAAGATTATAAAGTGCCTTATAGGAATTATTATCCGCTTCAAGCGATTTACGGTAATTAATTTCGGCTTCTTTATAATTCTTTTTATTATAGTCCGAATTTCCCTTTCGAATTAATTTCAGGTCTTTTTGAGCAAAGCCTGATAATTGAAAGGAGAACACCATTATCAATATCACCAGGTTTTTCATTTGTTTAAATTTTTATTCCATTTAGGGATTAAGTAATTAACCCATTTATGTTTCCGTTCAAAAATAAATACATCTATCAATAAAAACAAGAGTGCAAAAACTAAAAAATAGAAATATTTTTCTTCATACTCTGAGTATATAGTACTTTCCATATCATGTTTTTCCATTTTATCAATCTGATCAACAATTTTATCAATTCCTGCATCAGTGGTAGTAGCTCTTACATAAATCCCACTACCGGCAGAGGCAATTTGTTGCAACATCACTTCATTTAGTTGAGTTAAAACAGTATTACCATCGATATCCTTTTTATATCCAATAACAAAATCGTTTTGCATTATTGGGACAGGAGTTTTGTCAAGAGTTCCCATTCCAATAGTATTGACAATAATTCCACTTTCTTTGGCGATTCGGGCCTGTTCTACTGCATCGTCTTCATGATTTTCTCCATCCGAAATTACAATAATGGCTTTATTGTTTTTTAGTTTATCATTTTTAAAAGAAGAGGCCGCTTTTTCAATGGCAGCACCTATAGCAGTGCCTTGTTCTGCTATCAACTCAGTTCTAACTTTTGATAAAAACATTTTAGCTGCACCGTAATCAAAGGTTATTGGCAACTGTATAAATGCTTTGCCGGCAAATACAACTAAGCCTATACGGTCACTTTCTAGCTTATCTATAAGTTTAAATATGGCTTGTTTGGCACGATCAATCCGATTGGGTTTGATGTCTTGAGCCAGCATAGAGTTTGATATATCTAAGGCAATCACCAAATCAACCCCTTTTCTTTTAACATTTTCCACCTTCGAACCAATTTGAGGTCCGGAAAGAGCCAAGGTTAAAAAAACAAAAGCAATCATTCTGAAGACAAACTTCAAATTGCTGACACCTTTCGACCGTGAGGGCATCAATCTTTCAATCAGTTCAGGATTTCCTAATTTCCTGATGGCACTTTTTTTCTGATAAATCATCCACATATATAAGCCTACAAATACAGGAATCAGTAAAAGTGCGTATAATAAATATAAGTGAGCAAATCGTATCATTTAATTATGGTAAGGGGTTTAACCAGGTTTCACGTAATAACAACTCTAATGTAAATAAAGATAAAGCAATCAACAATAATAAAAAGTATTTCTCCGATTTTCTGCTGTATTCTGATACGGTTATTTTACTTTTCTCGAGTTTATCGATTTTATTAAAGATTTCTTCCAAAGCTTTATTATTGGTAGCGCGATAATATTCTCCTCCAGTTGAATTGGCAATACCTTTAAGCAAACCTTCATCAATTTGCACATCAATAGTTTGATATTGAGTCCCAAAAGGAGTTTGAAAAGGATAAGGAGCTTTCCCAAGAGTTCCTACACCAATGGTATATATCCTGATTTTATACATATTGGCTATTTCAGCAGCAGTTCGTGGGTCAATGGATCCTGCATTATTAATACCATCAGTAAGCAGAATAATCACCTTACTTTTAGCAATTGAATAGCGCAATCGGTTTACAGCAGTAGCCAATCCATCTCCCAAAGCAGTACCATCATCTATCATTCCCATTTTAATTGATTGGAATAAATTGAGCAATACAGCATGGTCTGTAGTTAAAGGACATTGAGTAAAAGCTTCACCACTAAACACCACTAAACCCATTCTGTCATTAGGTCGGCTTTCAATAAACTTTTGAGTTAGTTTCTTAGCAGCTTCCAAACGGTTGGGTTTAAAATCTTCTGCTAGCATACTCCCTGAAATATCCAAAGCCATTGCAATGTCAATACCTTCAACAGAAACATCTTGACTGCTGCTCTTGGTTTGAGGCCTTGCCAATGCAATTATGATAAAACCTATGCAAAGCATGCGAAGTACAGGTAATAATATAATCAAACGCTGACGGATACTTTTCGGGAAAGAATGTAAAGGATGGGTCGACGACAAGTTAAATACAGGATGTTGTTGGTTCCGTTTGACATAATACCAAATCCCAATTGAAGGCAGCAATATAAGCAACAATAACATCCAAGGGTTTGCAAATTCGATTCCGGAAAACATTTTATTCAGATTTAAGGTTTTGTTTTTCGGAAGTTCCATTCGCATTATCATTTGTGATGATAGTGCTTTTTACAATTTCAACAGCATAAGTCATACCTGTATCATGTTCAGATGGTAGAGGATCAGCTTTCGCAAACTTAACCATATCAGCAATATTCAATATTTGCTGTAGTTTTGAAATCAAATTATTATCATTAGTTTTCAAACGCAGACTTTGCATAATCTCATCCGAAACCATCTCCATTGCATTAAAATCAAAACGATAATGTAAATAAGTCCTCAATATATCTGTTAGTTCTGATTGATATTCTTTAATTTTCCCATTTTGCCAAAGTTTTTTCAATCTAAGCTTTTCAAGATCTTCAAGTGCTATTTCATGAGCAGGTCGTCTTGGTTTTGAAGGAAGTTTAATGATAGGTTGTTTATTTTTGATTCTTCTCCCAACATAAATGGCAGCAATAACAATTAAAGCAGCAGCAATCGCCAATAATACCCATTGCATGATTTCCCAAAAAGAAAGGGGGGCGCCTACTATATCTTTAATATCCTTTATTGCCTTTGAAGTGTCAACAGCTACTGTTTGCACAGTTAAAACCAATGGCTGAGTGAAAATATCAAAGCGAGAAGTATCTCCCGACTTCATATATTGAAACTGAATAGCGGGTATTTCATAAGACCCTGAATCGAAGCTGGTAATTGTAAGCAATTGATTGTAAGTTGCCATCTTTTTATCAGCAGAATACACAGTATCTATTTTTCCCAAATTCACAATTTCAACCTTAGAAGCAACTGAATCTTTAAGGCCATGCCAAATAATATTATAATTTGAAGGGCTGCTCAGACTAAAATGAAGTTTCACCTGATCGCCCACCACTATACTATTAAGTGAATCGAATTGAGCACGAACTGTTGGGTTTTGTGCTTCAACTTTTAGCAAACTAAAGTAACTCAATAATATTATAAAGGCAAACCTCAAAATTCCGGAGTTCGTCATTGCGAGATAAGTTTTCGTCATTGCGAGCGAAGCGAAGCAATCGGTGCTTGGTGAGATTGCTTCGTCGTTCCTCCTTGCAATGACGGTACTCCTATCCTTAGATATAAATAAATTCGTTTTCATAAATTAATGCCTTGCCCCTCTCATTTTAAAGAATTTAAGTAAAGGTTTCACATAATCTTCACCATTGGTGATATGCACCATATCCACCCCACTTTTAGCCAAAACATCTTTCAAATACGCCTCATGTTGTTTCCATTTCTGAACATACATATTGCGCAAATTCGTATTAGAAGTATCCATCCATTGCTGTTTTCCACTTTCGGCATCCACCACTTTCATCAAACCCACATTGGGCAATTCAGTTTCGCATGGATCAAATATTCTCATCGCCACCATATCATGTTTACTATTTGCAATTTTCATTGCATCATTAAACTGATGGGTCATAAAATCGGATAACAGAAAAACAGTACTCCTCTTTTTAATAGCATTGGTTATAAAACGTAGTACTTCGCTAATATTAGTCCCTTTATTTTGAGGTTTAAAGTTCAACAGTTCACTCACTATACGTAAAATATGAGATGAGCCTTTTTTAGGTGGTATAAATTTCTCTATCTTATCACTAAAAAACACCACTCCTACTTTATCGTTATTGTTGATAGCCGAAAACGCAAGCACTGCAGCAATTTCCGTAATCAATTCCTGTTTGAATTGCACTTGAGTCCCAAATTGATTTGATGCACTCACATCTATCAGCAGCATTACAGTAAGTTCGCGTTCTTCGTCGAAAACTTTTATAAAAGGATGCCGTAAACGCGCAGTAACATTCCAGTCGATTGAGCGTATATCGTCGCCATACTGATATTCGCGCACTTCCGAAAAGGCTATTCCCTTTCCTTTAAATGCACTATGGTATTGCCCCGCAAATATATGACGGGTCAAGCCACGCGACTTAATCTCAATCTTTCTTACTTTCTTTAAAAGTTCTGATGTTTCCACTGTTTCAGCTTTGTTTAGGGAACTTCAATAGTGTTGATGATTTCGTTGATGATATCATCCGTTGTAATATTTTCGGCTTCCGCTTCGTAAGTTAAACCAATACGATGACGCAAAACATCATTACAAATAGCACGAATATCTTCAGGAATCACATAACCTCGGCGTTTGAGGAAAGCATAAGCTTTGGCTGCCAAAGCAAGATTTATACTTGCACGTGGAGAACCACCATAGCTAATCAAACCGGCAAATTTATCCAGTTTATAATCTTTTGGATTGCGGGTTGCGAAAACGATGTCTGTGATATAATTTTCTATCTTTTCATCAACATACACTTCCCTTACAATTTCACGGGCTTTAATGATGTCCTCGGTTTTCAGCACAGGAGAAGTATGCGGAAACTCACCTGTTACATTCATACGGATAATCGACTTTTCCTCTTCTTTGTTTGGATAGCCTATTACCACTTTAAGCATAAAACGATCCACTTGAGCTTCAGGCAAAGGATAAGTCCCTTCTTGCTCAATGGGGTTTTGTGTTGCCATCACTAAGAAAGGTTCTGCCAAAGGATAGGTATGCTGCCCAATAGTAACCTGACGTTCCTGCATGGCTTCCAGCAAAGCACTTTGCACTTTTGCCGGTGCACGATTAATTTCGTCTGCCAGAATAAAATTGGCAAACAAAGGTCCCTTACGAACCTGAAACTCCTCCGATTTCTGACTAAAAATCATGGTCCCTACCAAGTCGGCAGGAAGCAAATCGGGGGTGAACTGAATGCGCGAAAATTTTGCCTGAACCGTATTGGCAAGCGACTTAATAGCTAAGGTTTTAGCAAGACCGGGAACACCTTCTAATAGTATATGTCCGTTCGACAATAAACCTATCAACAGACGTTCCACAATTTGTTTCTGACCTACAATTACCTTGTGCATTTCCATATTCAATATGTCTACAAATGCACTTTCACGTTGAATTTTTTCGTTTAATTCTCTAATATCAACCATAATTTTTTGATTTTATTTAACGACACAAAAGTACTACACTCTCACAAACCACCAATATCCACCCCGTTAAAAGATGTTAAGGGTTTCGTTAAAAGATGTTAAGGTATGAGAAGGATAATAGGGGCTTAGGGGTTTAGGCTATTAGGAAGAAGGGAATTATAATTTGGTGAATTGGCGATTTGGGGATTTGATGATGTGTTGATATACTATTAGAATGGTATCAATCCCGTTAGGGATGATATATTGGTAGCAATTAAAAATATTAAGTTTTTTGAGTGCCGTAGGTTCGATATAAATGTTAATATAAAGCACCTCGACTTATCTATAAGCACGGAGGGGGGATATTTTTCGATTTTAATCATAATGTGAAATGCAAATCAGCAAGTGGACTGAGCGGAATTTGTAATTCCGCTCAACTGCATCACTTATTATAAGATATGTCGCTGAAATGGGGAAGGAAGTATAGAATAATAATAGAACAATCTTTTTGAATAGATATGAAATCCTTCTGAAAATAATTTTCGGAATGTCACCGTTTGGCACAGTCACATAATACTTTTGCTGCAAACCATTTTCAATATTAATCCTCTTAACATTACAAACATGAAGCAAAACATTAATTGCCCAACATTCAAGGAGTATGTAACTTCCAAAGAACTTTCAAATACTATTTTCGATATAAATGGTCGATTTAGCTATCATTGGGGGAATTTATATACCTATTATTTTGAAGAAATATTTTCCGCATTCAGTATTCTTACTAATAACAAATTAGATAGTCCAAGATTTATTTCAATGTTAAAGGATAAATATAAAATACCTCAAAATCATATTATACAAGCTGAAATCGTAAGTAACTCAGATAGTAATAATGGAATTGGTTATGAAGATGGTTCAGAAAAAGCCTTTATAATTATCCGGAACGGTCTTGCCGTTTGCATTGATTGGGATAGAGTCTTAATATTGTATAACAAATGGACATTAAGAGATGAGGCAACCACCATTGCTGAAATGACGGAACAATATAAAAAACCTATAAAAAAGAAAAAAGAGTTTTTTATGGTAACCCGTGAAGACTCTAATCAAAGTTATGAACTCACAAACTTTGAGGTTAAAGAATATGATATTAGCATCGAAGATAATTACAATGACGATTTTAAAACGATACATGAAGTTATCGAAGAATCCCTTTCTGATAAAAAAAAGAATGGGATAATATTGTTACATGGAATGTATGGTTCAGGGAAAACATATTATATAAGGCATTTAATCAGCACAATGGAAAAGAAATTTATTTATCTGCCACATCACATGATTGGCTGGATTACCGACCCAAGTTTCCTTCCTTACATGGCTAAACAGCAAAACTCAGTGATTATTCTCGAAGACTGCGAGGATATTCTAATGCATCGTGAAGATGGCAATCAAAATGCAACCGCCTTGTCTAATTTGTTGAATCTCGGCGATGGACTTCTTTCCGATGCCCTTTCATTAAATATCATTTGTTCGTTCAATGCTCATCTTAAAAAAATTGATGATGCCCTTTTGCGAAAGGGTCGTTTGATTGCCCGGTACGAATTTAAAGAATTAGAAGTTCATAAAGCTCAACACCTTGCTAATAAACTCGAAAAGAACCTTATCATTGACAAACCCATGACATTATCTGATATTTATAATATTGAAGACATGAAGTTTGAAAATAGTAAAGCAAAAAAGATTGGTTTCAAATACGCTTAAGTCAATCATATTATTTACATTTGTTTAAATATTATAATTATGCAAAAATCAAGATTCTTTTTACGATACGGATTTATAATTAACTTGCTGAGATCTAAAAAAGAAGCAACTTTCGAGGAAATTCAGTATCATCTCGAAACTCAATCTGAAATCACCGGCCACGACCTTAACATTTCAAGGCGAACGTTCTATAGAGATTTAAGCGATATACTTTCTGTATTTAATATTCTAATTGAATTCAATTTAAGCCGAAAGGCCTACTACATTAAAGATGACGAGCAAATCGAGATTAACAATACTATGATGGAAGCTTTTAATATTTTCAACGCCTTAAGTATGTCTGATAACCTCAAACCATATATTGTTTTCGAAAAACGCAGACCTCTCGGAACTGAACATTTCTATGATTTGCTTCATGCTATCCAGAACAACTTAATTATTCGTTTTACTTATACAAAATACTGGAACGATGATGTTTCTGAACGCTCAGTTGAGCCATATATGTTGAAAGAATCAAGATACAGATGGTATTTGCTTGCTAAGGACTTAAAGGATAATAAAATTAAAACATTTGGACTTGACCGTATTTCTGATCTTGAAATAACAAAGAAAAAGTATTCAAAATCCATTAACAATAATCCAAACGATATTTTCAAGGATTGTTATGGTATTCTTACTAAACAAGGATTAGAACCCGAAGAAGTTATTCTTTCCTTTACTCCCTTTCAAGGCAAGTATATTAAATCATTGCCTCTCCACGAATCGCAAGTAATTGTTTTTGAAAGCGAAAAAGAAATCAGAGTAAAACTTAAAATCCAAATCACCGAAGATTTCCTAAAAGAACTTCTTTCTTTTGGTGATGAAATGACAATCATCTCCCCTAAAAGCTTAAAAGACAAAATATGTAGTATCTTTGAAAACGCATTAATTAAAAACCAAAAAAAATAAAATCATGGACGCAAACCTTTTACAGTACTTTAAAAATATACACCAAAACCCTCCAACAGATTTAATTGACAAATTTAATTCTCAAGAGAAAATTCATCTTCTTAAAAATGTATTCCCATGTTTTTTTACAGGAAATTTAGGATTGAAAAATCCCTTTGTTACAATTAGCCTAAATCCGAAATATGATGATGCTAAAATAAAAGACCAAGGTACTGATTTTGAGATATGGATTAACAATTGCAGTGAAAAGGGATTTAGTGGTTATGAGGATGATAAAAAATTGCATCTAATTTGGAAAAACTTAGCAAAGGTTTTCTTTTCAGAAGAAGATAGAAAGACAGGTATAAAAAATCTACTTCATAAAAACCTTGTGAATATAGATTGGTGCTATTATTATTCAGAGAAATTCCCAACATTAAAGGAAAATAATTCGAAGCCATCAGAATTATTCAATATCTTTAATGATAACACTATATATCTATTAGACATTATTAAACCAAAGGCAATATTTATTCATGGTAAATCTTTATGTTCTTTGTTTAATTTTATTTGCGATAATATTAACAATGAAGTAGAATTAAAACATGGGGACAAGCCTTACAATATATTGTCTGGGAATATAAAAGGAACCAAAGTTCCTGTCATATACCAAGAATGGTTCATTAATCGTGGAAATATGAATGATAATTTAAATAAAGTTAGAGAAATAATTCAAAAGAAACTATTATTGAGTTCTCTTTAGGGAATTTAGTCTAAAATATGCTTTTTGCTAAATTGATTATATCTCGAATCAAACTTCCCCCATGTTCAAAGTAAAAATCTACGGCTCTGGCGAACAAAATGGCGCCATTCAGATTCACAAAATATTTCAAATTGAAGATAAACAAATAGGAGAATATAACGGTTCCGATAAGTTAGATGTTGCTTTCAATCTACTTAAATTTTATTACCCGGGAGTAATAATTGACCCTAAATCAGTTGGCTTACTTACATTTTATGAGCCTTCAATATATTATAATATGTATGCCGAATGCTATGGCTTAGATGAAAACTTAAAAAAGATTTGGGCTGAGCATTATGGAGAAAATCACAATGAAATCTCACCGGTATATCAGAAAATGATCAGAAAAAACGCGATCACTTTTCTCACCTTAAATCCATCTCTTTATCCAAAAGACATAGACCTTGCAACACGAGGAAATAAAGTACACCCACCATTTGGATTGATTGATTGCACTGATATTTCACCCAATCAATTTTATAATAAATTTCATGATATTGAAAAGATATTAAACGAACCCTGGACAGCAATTGATTTGCATTATATTCGCAATTCAAATCAAAAGGAGATTGAGGGTATTTTTAATAAAAATCGAAATTTTATTACCGAGCAAGTTCAAATTACACTTGATATTATTACTGAAATCCAACCTACTTTAGTTATTGTGGCAAATAAATTTGTTGAAACTATTCTTTTTAATCACGTAGGGTTTAGTTCTTTCACACGAATGGATGAAAATAATATTTTTCGATATAAAGAAATTCCTTTTATAATACAGGAAAGCAGGTTTTTGGGCAGTAGAAGGCTTTGGGTTTCCAAATCTCAAAATGCATTACGACTAAAAAATAAAATGTTCACCGAAATCAAAAGATTATTAATCAAACTGAAAGAAGCTGAAGTTGAAAAATATTCAAATGAGAAAAACACATATATAAAAGACGGAGATTATGAATTAGCATCAAAAGCCCGTGATGCTGAGAGGAAAACGAAAAGGCAATTGAAAAACTCACCCAATTATGGGGCTAAACAAATCTGATATTCTAGCTTAATTGATTAGATTTATACTTTTAAAACAAACAAAAAACTAATTATGAAAAATAAATGTATTTATTGTGGCGACACTTCAAAAGCTGGTACTTATTGCAATAAAAGTCCAAATAATAAATGTGTTGTGATAAAAGATGGGTTTTGTATTTACTGTGGGTATAACGATAGAGCTGGCTCATATTGTAGTAATAGCCCCAATAATAAATGTGTTGTTGTTTTTGAGGAGCATTGTAGTTATTGTGGTTATGATTCTAGAGGTGGGGCATATTGTAATAATAGTCCAACCGGAAAATGTATAGTCCCCAAATCTGGCACATGTAGTTATTGTGGATATGATATTAATGAAGGCTCTTATTGCAATAACAGTCCTACAAAAAAATGTGAGTCTGTGCTATTCTAATTTCCCGGCTACTTTTTTGCCTGAGCTCAAGCTAAGAGTAAAGCAATAGTTTATTTTCCTATTTGTATTAGCCAAACCTGAGCGGTAAATGCTTACTAAGCCGATATTCCAATTCTCCTCCAAACACAAGATAATTTCCAATTATCCATTCAGAAAAAACACCTATCTCCATGCGTTTCACTGTTATAGTCCCGACATTTATCGTCGGGGTTGGGATTAAATAATTTTCATTTCCGCTCCTTTACCCCTTCTTCATCCCCTTACCCTTAGTCGATTACCTTAAAATATTTTTTTTTCACCATCCTCTTGCAGATTTCAGAAAATTAAATATTTTTGCAACCTATTTATATTAATAACCATTAACCCAATAGCCAATAACGAAATAACAATTAACACCACAAAGCCATGCCAAATTTACCAACGAACAGATTTCCCGGGACACAAACAGAGGAGTATGCAGTCAGCAATTTGATGTACGATACTCTTGAAATACCTGATATTCTTGCCGCTTTTGAGGCAAAAAAACCGGGAAAGTATACATCCGCCTATATTCTCGGGTTGAGAAATAATAGAACCACGGCAAAGAGTTTGCCCGATGAAGAGCAAAGAAGTGCTATTCACGAAACCTTAAGGATAGAACTTAAGGGGCTTAATTTTAACTGTTGCGAAAACTTTCAGGATTTAAAGGGATATATACGTGATGGTTTCCCAAAAAATGAATGGCGGGTTAAATATAAGGAAGCGGGTTTGCACGATTACGATAATGCCAGGAATTCCCGTTGGGTATCTACAAATGACCTTAATAGTAAAATGGAAACTTTTATCACCACTTATACTACCCAGCTCACCAATGGATATATGCCCGCGGCTTTTGCAACAAAAGTCACGGCAGACGCAACGGCATTTACACTGAAATATAATGCCTTTGAGTTGTCCAAAGGAACGGGAGTGGGCACCAGCGCAAAGGTGATTGCCAACAATGTTGTGTATGACGATATGCAAAACCTGCAAAATGATGCCCACATGGTGTTCCGTAATGACGCTGCCAGGTTGAAACTGTTTATGATTATGGAGGTTAAAAAGCAAGTAAGTCCTCCGGGGAGTGCCAATTTAGGTTTAGAACTAAAAGAAAAAGAAAGCAATTTGCCTGTGGCAAATGCTTCAATTACAATACAAAGTGCCACCGGCATCGCCATGCATGCGACCACTAATGCACAAGGTGAAGCCGATTTTAGCAATATTGACCCTGATGTTTACCATGTAAAAATTCAAGTAACAGACAAACCGGAAATAAATCTTACCAAAGAAGTCGACACAGGAGTCAGCGCACGAATGAAAGTGGTGATACCTTAAAAATAATAATTTAGCCCGCCCTCTTGGTCGGGCTTTTTTTAATCATTTCCCGCAGCTTTAATATAATTTAATTCAGCTGTATTTATGGGAAGTCATTATACCGATTATGGGGAGTCATTATACCAATTATGGGGAGTCATTATACCAATTATGGGGAGTCATTAAACCAATTATGGGGAGTCATTAAACCAATTATGGGTGTTCATTAAACCAATTATGGGGAGTCATTAAACCAATTATGGGGAGTCATTATATCAATTATGGGGAGTCATTATACCGATTATGGGTGTTCATTATACCGATTATGGGT
>CAIXTV010000084.1 GCA_903922465.1 uncultured bacterium | reverse complement strand
TTTCATTTGCAACTTATTTTTGGCGATTTAGGAGGCAAAAAAAGAAAATTTTCCCATTCAGTGAAGGAAACGGAGAATTTATTTCTCTGTTTCTTCCTGAAAAAATTAATTTTAATGCTTTCTGAATTTTCTTAAAAGTTGAATTTACTAATTGAACTTACGACTTGCTTCTTTTATCGGATTAAATATTAGCCTTAGATTATCCATTTTCTTTTATTCAGCTTAGAACTTTATCCTCATCTGAGCAGTGATTTCAGATTTTTTGTTTCCATTAATCTGATCTAGGCCTGAACTGATAACGCTAACGTTGCTATAGTTGGTTTGGGCAAAACGAATCCAAAAATCTAGCTTGCGATGTATTTTATATTGGACTAAAAGGTAATATCGACTGCCTTTGTTGTAGTAGGCTGGAACTGAATAAGCATATAATACGTTGCTTTCATAAGCATACAATCTTTCATCATAAGAATCGGTGTCGAAAATGGCATAACGGAAAGACAAACTGATTTTTGGCCTTTGAAAACTATACACAATATCCTGATAGATTAAAACGCCACTTTTCTCACTTTGATCTTGCTGAAGAAAAGTCAAATATTCAAGGCGGGTTTTCAAAATAAGCTTTGGACTGATGCTATGCGAAATGTGTAAACGATAATTCTGGCGAAGGGTATTATCAAGATAATTTAGATAAGAATTATCGTCAGGATGATTGATTTGCTTTTGCGTGAAACGATAACGAAAATAAACTTCAGTTTTCATCGAAGGGGAGCAGCCGAGCTGAAAAGCATATTCCTTTCCTTTTGAAGGGGCATCACTGCGATACTTAAGCCATGGGAAATTGAAATAATCGGCATAGGCCGAAAGAGTCCAATATTTATGCAATTGAGTTTTAATATTAATGAGCCATCCATTTTCATTCTGATTGCTACTATTTTCAGAAAAGGAATTCCCCATGAGAGATTGATAGTTTTTTTCGTAATATCTATGCAGTATAGTCAACTGAACAGAAGGATGAAAGTGCAGCGATATGCCGTTTAGCATACCAATAGCGCCATTATTGCTTAAGCCCACCTCACCATAAAAGTTATATTTACTATTCATATACATATAATCTATTCCCAAATTACGGTTAAACTTTCCTGAGAAATCAAACTGATTATAAAATGATAATGAGGGGGATAATTCCGCACCCAACTTGCTCTCATAATAGGTTAATCCTGCTTTCAACCAATCATTTTTACAAGTAAGATGTCCTCCATAAAAGGTTTTCAATATTGAATGCTTATCTGCTAGCTCAGCAAGTGTTCTATGAAAACCAGTTTCCTGCAGCGAAGAAACGACAAGGGTTTCATTGTTCAAACTATCATATTGATCGATGTTAGCATCTACCTTATGAGAAGAATAAAATAAGCTAAGGTCAAAGTTATAAAATTGAAGAGTTGTTGCAAAGCCTCTCAGAAAGTTATTTTCATCAGATGAAGTAAATGGTTTCAGTCCTCGGGCTTTACGCATAAGACCAGTTCCATCAGTTGATTTCCCAAAAGCCATTCCCGACCAAAAAGTCACCCCTTGACCAAATTGGAGTTGATAATCTCCCACTATAATCTTTCGAATAAATTTAACATCCTGCAGATAAATGAAACCCGAATAGAAATCGAAGCCGTTCTTCTGCGAACCTTTGAAGAACTCTTCCCCAGCATCTTTTTCGGCTGTAATTCCAAAGCGTATCTTATCGAAATAATTGAATCCGTACTTCACATAGTATTTATCAGGGCTGCCCAAATAACGCGCATTGGGATTGGCACTCAAAACAGAATCATTAGCAGTGCTATATCCCACTGAAGTATCAGGACATCTTTGGTAGCGTATCCAAACTTCGTTTCTCCCATACTTTAGGATATTTTTAATATTGGGACTTGGGGTTCGAGAAGTGTTTTTAATGGTAATATAAGGAAGTATCTTAATGATTTCTTCCATATTAAACCCTTCAATCGCTTGGAGTTCATACATCGAAAACATTTCTCCATAAGTGGCTATATAACTCATAATTCCATACACCTGCTTATCAGTAATGAATGGTATTTTCATTAATGCTTCAGGATTGCCGGAATTAATATTTATCGGATTGTTTTGATAATAGTTTATGTCTTCTACAAATTCCGTGAAATCGTTCTCATTTTCGTTATTCTCAGTAATGGTTTCTATTTGCTGCTTTATGATATCATATGAAGGCAAGCTGTCTACTTCTTGCGAAAAAGCAGTTAAGGAGAAAAAAAGCATCCAAATTATGCACCCAATTAAGCTTTTGATTAATTCCATGAGCTGAAACATTTAAATTGTTAGGCAATTTATTTAAATTGATAAACAATAGACAACTGTGGCGAAAAACCCAGTTCCTGATGAACTGACCCTGCTATATCAATCATAAAGTGCTTAATTTCTAAACCCATCCCGAAAGTAACAAGCGAAGGTTGTGTCGAAATGCCAGCCCTAAAGTAAGAAAGAGAAATAAAATGATATTCAATCCCTGCTTTGATATTCATTTTCTCATAAATATTCTTCTCTGCTTCTACACAAAGGAGAACTTTACCTGAAAAGTCATAGGCTAAGCCTGCATTTATAACTGTTGGGATTCGTTCATTTTGGTAATCAGAAAGCTTAGTATTGATGGGGTTAAAAAGATGAATTCCAGCTTGCATATGCTCTGTGATTTTACCAAGCAATCCCACTTCAAATGTAAAAGCGTTTTTTGTCCCATAGTCTTCTCCAAGGTGAAAATTCATCCAATCAAGCTGAATACCAGTAGAGAAGTTTCTACCAAAAGCCATTGAATAGGCAAGCCCCACTTTATTCTGATTAAAAAGGCTGTAGCCGAAGTAAGAATAATTTACTCCAAAGGTTCCGCGCTTTGTTGGCAATATTACGGCTACACCTTTAAGGCTTAATTCTTTTAGCAGGAAGCGATTTTCATAATAAATACCAGCGGCGGCATACTTGTAATGTACTAATGCAGCTTGATTGATACTTGCCGACCAAAAATCACTCAACATTACCGAGGCGGTGCCCATACCAGATGCTCTTCCTCCGAAAGGAACATTATCGTTACCGGCAAAACTTTGTAAAGAATAAAATCCGATAAGCAGGAAAAGCATATTTTTTATCATAGACTATACTTTAAATGGATATTTCACTTCTGATAAATTATCATTTGCCTTAATAATTTTATTTTTCATTTCATTTTTAAACTCAACCAGCCTGTCATACAACTCAAAATCACCTGTTGCTAATATTTGAACAGCCAAAATTGCGGCGTTTCTGGCACCATTTAACGCCAATGTGGCAACTGGGATACCTGATGGCATTTGCAAAATTGAAAGAATTGAATCCCATCCATCAATGGAATTCGAAGATTTTATCGGAACCCCTATAACAGGGATAGAAGTAAAAGCTGCAATTACTCCTGGGAGATGAGCAGCCCCACCCGCTCCTGCAATAAATACTCTAATGCCTCTTCTATGTGCATTTTGTGCATGTTCCATCACCATTTCGGGTGTTCGGTGAGCAGAAAGTGCATTCATTTCGAAAGGAATTTTCATTTCGTTAAGGAAGTTTGCCGCTTCTTTCATAATAGGCAAATCACTAGTGCTGCCCATGATAATACTGACTTTTGGATGCATGGTTTTTTGGTTGATTGATATTTTTTACAAATATAATGATTAATTTGTCAACTTTCAGACATAATGTCTTAATTTTGCATAATTACAATTTTTTCTTTTTATAACATCATGATTCAAATTAAAGTACTTGACAAGGAGTTTGCATTATATATTAATGCTGAGGAAATACAAAAATCGGTCAGCCGTGTTGCACAGAAAATGAACCGTGACTTAGTAGGCAAAAACCCTTTATTTCTGGTTGTTCTGAATGGTTCTTTTATGTTTGCTTCTGACTTGTTGAAGCTGATTAATGTCCCATGTGAAATCTCTTTTATAAAACTTTCTTCTTATAGTGGCACCCAAACCACATCCGAAGTGAAACAAATTATTGGCCTTACAGAGTCAATAAAAAATCGCAATGTAGTAATCATTGAAGATATTATTGATACAGGAATCACCATAGAACACATCATCGAACAACTAAAAACTCATGAAACTGAGTCCATCCGTATTGCTACTTGCCTTTATAAACCTGCTGCCTTTATCAAGCAGTTTTCAATAGATTATACTGGCATAGAAATTCCCAACGATTTTATTGTTGGATATGGTTTAGATTATAACGGATATGCAAGAAATTACCCCGATATTTATCGAATTATTTAAATTAAACAATGAAAAACCTTATTTTATTTGGACCTCCGGGTGCCGGAAAAGGAACCCAAGCCAATTTATTAGCAAAACACTATCAACTCATCCATATTTCAACCGGAGATATTTTTAGAGAAGAAATCAAGAATCAAACTCCTCTTGGTTTAAAAATAAAAAGCATTATTGATGATGGGGAATTGGTTCCAGATGCAATTCTTATCGAAATCATCAAGAATGTCTTTGAAAAACATCGTAATTCGAATGGGATTTTAATGGACGGTTTTCCCAGAACAGTTGCTCAAGCTGAGGCTTTAGATGAATTATTGATTAGTGAACATTCTGAGATCACAAGAGTGCTTTCACTTAAGGTTGATGAAGAAGAACTCCTCGACCGACTATTAAAAAGATCTCAAGAATTTAACCGTTCCGATGATGGAGCAGATATCATTAGACATCGGCTTGAAGTATACGCCAAGCAAACCTTCCCTCTGGAAGATTATTATATCAAAAAACAAAAATATGTTTCTCTAATGGGCATTGGATCTGTTGAAGAAATTTTCAGCTCTTTATGCGCAATCATCGATAACCTAAAAACTTAATGACAAAATCGAATTTTATTGATTATGTAAAAATATTTTTCCGCTCAGGAAAAGGTGGACCCGGATCGAGGCATTTCCTTCGTTCAAAGATGGACCCCCGTGGTGGCCCTGATGGGGGCGACGGAGGCCGTGGAGGTCACATTATCCTGAAAGGCAATCAACAATTGTGGACTCTATTACATTTAAAGTACACCAAACATGTGCACGCTCAAGATGGTGAAAGCGGAGGGCGTTCAACCAGTACTGGTGCAGATGGGAAAGATGTAATAGTGGAAGTTCCTTTGGGAACCATTGTGAAGGATGCCGAAACCGGTGAGTTTGAAATGGAAATTACTGCTGATGGCGAAACAAAGATACTGATGAAAGGTGGACGGGGCGGATTGGGAAACGATCATTTTAAATCAGCAACTCAACAAGCTCCCCGATTTGCACAACCAGGTGAAGATTGTATTGAAAACTGGAAGATTCTTGAGTTGAAAATACTCGCAGATGTTGGTTTGGTAGGTTTCCCAAATGCAGGCAAGTCTACTTTACTTTCAAGGGTTAGTGCAGCAAAGCCAGAGATAGCCGATTATCCTTTTACAACGCTTGTTCCTAATCTCGGAATCGTTGATTATCGTGATGGTCGTTCTTTCGTAATGGCTGACATTCCTGGAATTATTGAAGGAGCTCATGAAGGGAAAGGACTAGGTTTGAGATTTCTGCGCCATATCGAACGTAATGCTATTTTACTTTTTGTTATTTCTGTAGAAGCCGAGGATCCATATAAAGAATACAGTATATTAGTTAATGAGCTGAAGAATTATAATCCTGAGTTGCTAGATAAAACAAGGGTTGTAATCATTACAAAGTGCGACATTCTAGATGCAGAGATGATAGCCGACCTTTCTAAACAAATGAAACGCAAATTCAAGAAAACTCCTCTGGTTTTCGTCTCGTCTCATAGTGGCTTAGGCCTGATGAAGATGAAAGATGAACTTTGGAATGCCTTAAATCCAAAATAATATAATCTTTTCGAATGTGGCAAACTTTTATCGATTGGGATAAACAGCTGTTCCTTTTTATAAACGGACATCATTCCCCCTTCTTCGATAATGTAATGATGGTGTTTTCTGCTACATGGATATGGACTCCCCTTTTCCTTATTATATTATGGCTTCTCTTTCAAAGTTATGGCTTAAAGAAAACTGTTTATTTATTACTCTTCTCAGCCCTACTGATAGCACTTTCAGATAGAACTTCTGTTGTTTTATTTAAAGATGTTTTTCTTCGTTTGCGTCCTTGTCATAATCCTGAATGGGAAGGCAAGTTGCATTTAATAAATAATTATTGCGGTGGTCAATATGGGTTTATATCATCGCATGCATGCAACCATTTTGCCTTAGTGACTTTCCTTTTTCCTCTATTATATAAAAAACACAAATGGGTGGTAAGCGGTTTGATAATTTGGGCTAGCTTTGTTGCTTATAGTAGGGTGTATTTGGGGGTTCATTACCCTGCAGATGTATTTGTGGGTAGCATTATAGGTATTCTTATCGGGACACTTATTTCGCTTTTAATACAAAAAACACATATACTTCAATAAATGATATTTAAAGAAAGTTAAAAAACCATTCTTTTGTTTTATTAAAGCCTACTTTTGCACACTTAATTAAATCAATTTACAATTACATATTTATGAAAATCAAATTTAGAAAAATCAATTTCTTAATATTTTCATGCTTAATTTTATTAGGCATGATGGTTAGCTTTAAAAACGAAACTATGAAAAAAGAAGAAAAGGCAATTAACAAAGCAAATCTTGACACTTCTGTTAGGGCGGGTGAGGACTTCTTTAGATATGCCAATGGGAGTTGGATGAAGAACAACCCCATCCCCCCCGAATACAGCATCTATGGCTCGTTTGAAGCCCTCAAAGAAGAAAACAACAAACAACTGCTTTCTATTTTAGATGAAGCGGCTAAAAATAAAACAGCCAAAGCTGGCTCTATCAAGCAAAAAATTGCTGACTTTTATGGCTCAGGCATGGACACTGCCGCTATTGAAAAAACCGGCATCAAAGCAATTCAACCAGAACTAGATAAAATTAACGCTATAAAGAGTCAAGAAGACTTTATTAAGTTGATTGCTTATTTTCACACATCAGGCATTAGCCAGTTATTTTATTTTGGTTCGGGTCAGGATGATAAAAACAGCGAAAAAGTGATTGCACAATTGTATCAAGGTGGACTTGCTTTACCTGATCGCGACTATTATTTATCAGATGACGATCGATCGAAAGAAATCCGCAAGGAATATGTGAAGCATGTAGCTAAAACATTTGAACTTTCGGGTAACAGTAAAGATGATGCTGCCAGAAATGCTGAAATTGTGATGGAAATTGAAACTAAACTTGCAACGGCTTCTTCTACCCGCTTAGAGCTGCGCGATCCGATTAAGAATTATAACAAAACTGACTTGGCTGGACTCATAAAAGCTGCTCCACAATATAAATGGGCGCAATATTTTTCGGCTTTAGGCCTTAAAGCTACCGATGAAATTAATATAGGTCAGCCTAAGTTCTTCGCAAGTATGGCTGAAATGTCTAATGTTATTCCCATAGAAAAATGGAAATTGTATTTCAAATGGCATGTTTTGCATGAAGCCTCTCCTTTCCTTTCTTCTGCTTTTGTGAAAACACAATTCGACTTCTACAGTGTAGTACTTTCGGGTATAAAAGAAATGAAACCTCGTTGGAAAAGGGTTCTCAATATTACCAGTGCCTCTTTAGGTGAAGCTCTCGGGCAACTATATGTTGAAAATTTCTTTCCCCCTGAAGCAAAAAAACGCATGGTCGATCTCGTTCTCAATCTTAAGGATGCATTAAAGAGTCGTATCGAGAAATTGACTTGGATGGGTGACGAAACTAAGAAAGAAGCTATTGCAAAACTCGCTAAAATCAATATAAAAGTAGGCTATCCTGACAAATGGATTGATTATTCGACTCTCAACATAACAAAGGATTCTTATTACCAGAATATCATGGCTGCTTCGCGCTTTGAATTCACTCGCGACATCAATAAGATTGGCAAACCTGTAGACAGAGCCGAATGGGGAATGACTCCTCAGACCGTAAATGCATATTACAGTCCCAACATGAATGAAATTGTTTTCCCTGCAGCTATTCTTCAGCCACCTTTCTTCTTCCTAAACGGTGACGACGCAGTTAATTACGGCGCTATTGGAGTAGTGATTGGTCATGAAATGACTCACGGCTTTGATGATCAAGGAAGATTATATGACAAAGACGGAAACCTCCGTGATTGGTGGACAAAAGAAGATGCCGATAACTTTAGCAAGCAAACTCAGGTGCTTATCGACCAATTTAACGATTATAAAATGCTCGACACTTTACATGTTGACGGCAAATTAACTATTGGCGAGAATATTGCCGACATGGGTGGCATTACGGTTGCCTATGTTGCTTTACAAAAAGCCATGCAGAAAAAAGATATGAATCTCAAAATCGACGGTTTTACTTCCCCTCAGCGTTTCTTTTTGGCTTATGCCCAGGTATGGAGAGGAAATACCCTCAACAAAGAACTTATGCGCCGCCTGAAAGAAGATGTACATTCACCTAAGGAAGCAAGGGTGAATGGACAGGTATATAACATCCCTGCTTTTTACAAAGCTTTCAATATTCAAGCAAGCGACAAAGGCTACAAACCCGAAAACCTACGTCCTGTAATTTGGTAATTAAAGTTAAATCTAAAAAAAGCTGCCTTAACCGGGCAGCTTTTTTTATAATACCGAAATCATACATAAGGTTTACAGATTAACGAATTGAAATTTATATTGGTTTAATACAAGGAGGCATTTATGCTCAAATAATTATATTCTAGGCTGCAAAGTCATATTGCATCTCTGAAAATTATCTTATTATTTTTACCTTCATAAGGAAGTCTTATTAATAAGAGGCTAGACCACCCTTACAAATTTATATATGATGCTCGATGGGGAGCCCATTTCAGGTTGTAAAACCGAAATTACTAACATAGCTTAGTGTTCAAGATTAATTTTCCGTAGAAGTTTCATTATCAGTAATAATCCTCCTGAAGATTGGGTTCAGTCTTGTCCTATTCCTGTGAATTAATTATTTTGTTCACGCAAAAACTTAATCCGTTTAAGACTAAGCATCATAACCGTTTCTGAATTAAGTTGCCTTACATCCTGATTTATTGGCAGTTTCATTTAATATATCACTGCCTGTATGTGCCTCTTCATCAAAAAATGGCTACTCCTGTCAACGAATCTGCTATTCCTGTCAAGGAGTCTGCTATTCTTGAAAATGAGACAGCATTTAATGATAAATATATACTATAAATACCTAGCAACTAGGTTATTTATGAAGAATTCAGAATAAGTATTCCTCTTAAAACACTTTAGAAATCGATATGATTTTCATAGAAAGAAAAACAAAAGACGAAATAAAAAATCGCTTTCTTTTTAATTGACGAAGAAGGTAGATTCTGAGAAGTAGAGTTTCCCAGTGGGGTATTCTGCTTATTCGATGTGGAAAATAATTGGAAATTTTCGCGCACTAAGCTACAACCTTTAAACTCAATGGTAATTTGTTGTGGGCAATGAAGTTTTTGATGCCAAAATTAAGCTTACTTTCCAAGTTTTGCTTGTGACTCGGTCATCATCCTTTTAAATTCAATTCTAAACTAAATATTGCTAAATGCTTTCAATAATCAGGAAAAATCTACCCAAGAATTCCTATTTGCTTTTAGTTATTTTCTCTGTTTTATTATCGAAATTCACCCAGTACTCCCCTTTAGGCAAGCCTTTTAAAGGAATTTCTTTTCCTTCGCCTGCTTCTATCAGAATCCCCTTATTGTCGTAAAGTTCGTATATAGTCTCAGCCGAAAAATTTATTTGTAAAGAAGGAGTCGGATCTAAAATGCTTACTGCTTTGGCAGTTGAAGTAAATTTTGCATTTGCCGAGCACACATTTCCATTCGACTTGCAGATTCTAAACATATTATAGCCCGAATGCACCCGCACTGGGGCAGAATAATCGCTAACACCCTGCTTATATTCCACTTTTCCTAGTAATAACCACTTCTTCCATTTAAATTGTTGAACTGAAAAACTATCAACATCGGCTTTCCCATTGATTTTCCAACTTATGGTTTGGTTTTTATTCACTTTTACCCCATCGATAGTAAAATTAAATTGTTGTTTAATGGCATCGGGGTTCATAATTTGAGGAGTGCAAGCCTTTTTGTGATAAATAATTACTTCAACCGTACTTTGAGCTTTAATATTCATCAACGAAAAGTCGATTTCGATGGCATTTGAATTTAATTCATCTTTCGAATGTTGATGGTTTATGATAATCGAATCGACACAAAAGCCACTATTTCCAAAGGAAGGGTTGGTAAGAAACAGATTCTTTCCATTATAGATACCATTTAGCTGAATGCTCTGACTGCTAAGGCTGGAAGCAGAAAATAAAACGAAAGAAATGTATAAAAGTAGGTGTTTCATTTGTTCAGTGGGCTTAGTTTTTAAGTTTGCAATATTATAAGTTTTTTCTGAAAGCCGTGTTTATTGAGATGAAATTTAATTTAAGTCACTCACTTGCGCATCTTATTATTTACACTACATTTGACAGTCTGAAAATATCATTTTAAAATTCAATTTACTGATGAAATATTTGTTGAAATTCGTTGATAGCTGTATATATTTATTCATAGGGCCTTTCACAATACTATATATTATCCCTTTGTTTTTCAGAGGAATAGAATCAAACGTGTATACCCTCCCTTCTAACGATTATGTTGATTATTTGGGGATATTTTTTATGTGGTTTGGAGGGGCTTTGGCCTTTACTTGTGGAGTAATGTTTTTTCTTAATAAATATGGCTCAGTTGTTCCCTTTTTTAAGCCTACTCAATTGGTAACCAAAGGACCTTTTGCACTTGTAAGACATCCAATGATGTGGGCACTATTCCTTGTTCTCATTGGCGAATCACTTTCATTCAGTTCGCCTTTCACTTTTGGTTGGTTTATTATTTGGGCAAGATGTTCGCACATTTATATTTGCCGTTATGAGGAGCCTTTCTTGCTTCGTCATTTTGGAGAAATCTATCAGCAATATGCCGAAAAGGTTCCAAGGTGGATTCCCGGAATAAAAGCAGAACGAATTGGATAAGGAATAAAGGCAAATTTCGAAATAGGGATAATGATTAACGATTTTAGATTTATAATGAGACCTATCATCAGAAATCACAAATCGTTAATCTTTGTCCTTACATCTTTCCCTTATCTACAGAGGGATATTTCCGTGCTTTTTAGGAGGATTAGTCTTGCGTTTATTACGACACATTTCTAAAGCCTGAATAAGTTTTGCACGGGTTTCTTTAGGGTAAATAATTTCATCTATATAACCCAATTCAGCAGCCTTATAAGGATTAGCAAAAGTGTTTTTGTAATTATCAACAGCCACTTTTCGGTCTTCTTCAGAGATATTACTCTTATAAATGATGTTTACAGCACCCTCTGCTCCCATTACAGCAATCTCGGCAGTGGGATAAGCAAAGTTTACATCGGCTCCGATATGCTTGCTCGACATAACATCATAAGCACCACCATAGGCTTTTCGGGTAATGAGGGTTATTTTAGGGACTGTAGCTTCGCAATAGGCATAAAGTAACTTAGCACCATGCTTAATAATGCCCCCAAATTCCTGAGTTGCTCCAGGTAAGAAGCCCGGAACATCAACAAGGGTAATAATTGGGATATTAAAGCAATCGCAGAAGCGAACAAAACGAGCCGCTTTAACAGAAGAATTAATATCAAGCACTCCTGCCAAAAACTCAGGCTGATTTGCGACAATACCAACGGGATAACCATTCAAACGGGCAAAGCCAATAACAATATTTTGAGCATAATAAGGCATAACTTCAAAGAAATTATTGTTGTCGACTACGCTGTTAATGATTTCTTTTATGTCGTAAGATTTATTAGGATCATCGGGAACAACAGTTTGCAATTTTTCATCAATACGGTAAATATCATCCAAACAAGTTTTGTGAGGAGGATCTTCCATATTGTTTAAAGGCAAATAACTCATCAATTCGCGAAGCATCATCATACATTGTTCGTCGTTATCGGCCAGAAAATGTGCAACCCCACTTTTAGAGTTATGAGTCATAGCACCACCAAGGTCTTCTTTAGTAACATCTTCATGAGTAACCGCCTTAATTACGTCAGGACCTGTAACAAACATATTGCTTGTTTTATTGACCATCATAATAAAGTCGGTAATTGCAGGGGAATAAACTGCGCCTCCAGCACAAGCCCCCAAAACAGCAGAAATTTGAGGAATAACCCCTGAAGCCATGGTGTTTAAATAGAAGATATCGGCATAACCTGCAAGGCTTTCAACGCCTTCTTGTATACGAGCACCCCCCGAATCGTTAAGCCCAATTACAGGAGCTCCCATTTTCATGGCAGTTTCCATTAATTTCACCACTTTATCGGCATTTGCCCGGCTCATGGTTCCACCAAAAACAGTAAAATCCTGAGCAAAAACAAACATTAGTCGACCATCAATTTTACCATATCCTGTAACAATTCCATCTCCCATTATTTTATTTTTCTCCATTTCGAAATCGCTGCAACGATGGGTTACAAACTTGTCTGTTTCGACAAAACTTCCTGGATCTAATAAATCATTAATTCTTTCTCTAGCAGTTTTTTTTCCTGCTTTATGTAATTTTTCAACTCTTTCTGCACCCCCACCCAATTCGGCATTCTTTTTCTTTTCCTCAAACAAATTGAATTTTTGTTCTAAACTCATAATTCTTATTTTTAATATTTATTTTTTGCTTATCAGTTAATTGCTTATAGCTGATTATTCAACAATGATTAAGGGCTGATTTGCTAAAACCGTATCCCCTTCTTTTACTTTTACTTCTAAAATCTTTCGGTCTTTTTTCACTTTATATTCGCTTTGCATTTTCATAGCTTCCACTACTATAACTGTAGTTTCTTCTTTCACGAAATCGCCTGGTTTTACCAGTATCTTCACGACTTTCCCAGGAATAGGAGTCGAGATTACCAATCCTCCTTGATCTTCAATGCCAGCAGTGCGGTTTTGAAGGTATCTTGTTTCGGCATCAATTACATCAACGTAGAACGTTTGCCAGAAAGTTTTTAATACGTAATTCTTTTTGGTTTCTTCGTGAAATAAATCAATGTTAAATGATTTGCCATCAATTACAATTGAGTAAATCCCTTTTGCGACCTTTACAATATCAGCCTCATAAGTTTTATCATTCACCTTGAAAGAGTATATATTACCTTCTGATTTGATGAGTTCAACTTTGCTATCGTGCGAATTGTCTATATTTAATTCTAAAATCATAATGTAAATTGTTAAAGTTTATAAGCGTGAAACTCCTGAAGATCTGCCATAAGCTTTCCATTCGCTAATGCCTGATTTTTCATCAGAGATATAAGTTTTATCAAGTTGTGATTTATAATCAACAAAAGTAATCATTGCAACAATATCGCGATGTAGTTCATCTTCAGCTGGTTTTTCAAAAAGAAAGTCTTTATTGTTTTCGATAAAATGGGTGTTATATTTCCCAGAAATAAACTCGGGTGCATCCATAATGCGTTCGAGAAAACTTATAGAGGTTTTAATGCCCGTTATTTTATATTCATATAATGCTCTTTTCATGCGTGAGATTGCATCTTCGCGGGTTTGTCCCCAAACAATGAGTTTTGCAATAAGTGGATCATAGTATAAGGGGATTTCAAATCCTTCATATACATAACCATCAATTCTAATTCCAAAACCGTGGGGTTCTCTTACATGTCGAATGATACCAGGGCAGGGCATAAAGTTTTTATCAGGATCTTCAGCATAAATTCGACACTGAATGGAGTGGCCTGTTTGTTTTAAATCTTCTTGTTTAAAGCTAAGGGGTAAGCCGTTGGCAATATTAATTTGTTCTTTCACCAAATCGAGACCGACAACCCTTTCTGTAATGGGATGTTCCACCTGTAAACGGGTATTCATTTCGAGGAAGTAGAAATTTTGATCATCATCAACAATGAATTCAATAGTTCCAGCGCCATGATAATTCACTGCTTTTGCAGCAGCAACAGCAGTTTCTCCCATTTTCATTCTTACTTCTTCTGAAAGTAGACATGAAGGGGTTTCTTCAACTACTTTCTGATGACGACGTTGAACAGAACATTCGCGTTCGAAAAGATGAACTGTATTTCCCATTTTATCAGCCAAAATTTGGAATTCGATATGATGAGGTGAAGCAATATATTTTTCAATATATACGGCATCGTTACCAAAAGCAGCTTTTGCTTCCGATTGAGCTGTTCTAAGTAAAGGCAATAAATCATCCATTTTCTTTACCAATCTCATTCCTTTACCGCCCCCACCGGCAGTTGCTTTAATCATCACGGGAACACCAATTTTATTTACAATTTCAATTGCATCATTTTCATCTGTAACGGCTTGTGTTGTACCAGGGACAACAGGAACTCCTGCTTTAATCATAGTATTACGAGCTGTAATCTTATCTCCCATAGTTGAAATCGCATAAGGATCAGGTCCTATAAATAGGATTCCTTCTTTTTGACAACGTTCGGAAAACTCTGCGTTTTCAGATAGAAATCCATATCCAGGATGTATTGCATCAGCTCCTGATTTCTTTGCGGCATCAATAATTTTATCGATAACCAGATAACTTTCAGATGAAGGAGAAGGTCCAATGCAATATACTTCATCTGCATATCTAACATGCATTGAAGAACGGTCGACATCAGAATATACAGCAACAGTTGTAATTCCCATTTCTTCGCAAGTGCGCATAATTCGCACAGCTATTTCGCCACGATTGGCAACCAACAATTTTTTTATCATAATTCTTGAAATTGTTTATAATTCATTAAAACAGTAATCACCAACAAAAGTTAGTGATACAGGTTGTTAAACATGGAATTAACTGAAGAAGTGTTGTAGTTATGGTGCTGATATATCATCAAATCAGCTGTTAGTTTAGCTTTTGGAAGCATCAATTAATTCAACTATGCATTGCTCAATAAACATCAGTACTTACTTTATGTTTTTTCAGAAATGCTGGGCAAAAGTACAAAAAAGATTTTACTTTGAAAAGATAAATCAGCAGATTTGAGTCATATTTGCTCAATTTACATAAGGTTTAAGTCTCTTTTATAGCATTTTAGGATGCATTCCTATACTTACTTTTATATAAAATCCCAGCCTCGAGCCTGTTTTAAAATTAGAATTTTGGAATATGTAAATTAGAATTTGTATTGAGTTGTTTTCAGAACACATTATAAAACTTTCATTCGTGAAATGAAAAATATCAATATCAAATGCTATTTGATGAAAAAAATGCTATTTGCTATAAACATCACATAATCTGCGTTCTATGAATTATGCTATTGATGCTATTGTTAGAAATGCACTTGCTTTGGTTCGAAATGCACTTGCTATTGCTTGAAATGGTCTTGCTTTGGTCTGAAACGGTCTTGCTATTGCTTGAAATGGCCTTGCTTTGGTTCGAGATGCCCTTGCTATTGCCAGAAATGGCCTTGCTTTGGTGAGGAATGCCCTTGCTGTGAATTTCGAGTTGCATATTCCTATTTGAATTCCTAATTCTATGCTTATTTTTACAATGCAACTATTTCAATTTCAAATCTTATCCTTTTAATTCTGGATGATATTATTATATGAGATAATGCTATTGAGGAAAATTATTTAAACGATGAGTGCTATTTAAATAAATGAGTTTTTGAAATATATCGCTTTATAGGGATTATTTTTATGTACTTTTACATGAATATTAACCAACAGTAGGGGCATGTTAATTGATTCGAGGATGTTTTAATTTTAAAAAGAAATTCTTGCTAACTGTAACTTTCTATAAACTCAATGCGTCATAGACATAAAACCATAATCCCAGCTAAACCAAAAGGATGAATATAAATGAATTTAATCGTTCGGTAGATATGTTTTCGGACAATATTTACCGTTTTATTCTCAAGCACATACGCGATGAGGATAAGGCTAAAGACATTGTTCAGGAGTCGTTCATCAAGCTTTGGGATAAAGTGAAAGAGGTGAGTTTTGAGAAAGTACGCTCATATCTTTTTTCAACTGCTTATCATACTATGATAGATGCTATTAGAAAAGACAAGAGGATTTCATATCTTGATGATGTTTCGCAAGAGGATATGTATTATAATGAAGGAGGATATAACAATGCAAAGGAAATTTTGAATGAAGCCATCAAAAAACTTCCCGATGACCAAAGAGCTGTTTTGCTTTTGCGAGACTATGAAGGCTATTCATATGAAGAAATTGGAGGAATAACAGGCTTAACAGAGGCTCAAGTAAAGGTATATATATATAGAGCTCGTGTGTTTTTGAAAAAATATATTGTACGAATGGACTTAGTAATATAGAAAATGAAAATTAACAGCAATAATTACGAAATTTACTTCCTCGATTACATTGAAGGTCGTCTCAATCCGGTTGAATCAGCCGAGTTGTTGATTTTTGTTGAACAATCACCGCAATTAAAAGTAGAATTTGAAAGCCTTAACGAATTATGCACTTTAACTAAAACTAACGAGCATTGCGAATTACATTCCTTACTAAAGAAAAATCCAAATTCATTAATTCCAGAAATAAATCCTGTAGATGAAAAGTTAATTGATTATTTAGAAGGAGAGCCTATTAGTGAAAATACATTTCTTTTTTTAAACAAACTTGCTTCTATTAAAAAATCATTCGAACAATTAAAGCTTACGCGCCTCGAACCTGACAATTCAATTGTGTTTTCGGATAAAGGGAAATTAAAAAAGAAAACCTTGATCGTTTCACTTCAACCAGCCTTGAGTATTGCAGCAATTTTTGTATTTGCATGTATCACAGCCGCTATTGTTTTTTTTCTTAATGAAAGTAATACCGATTCAACTCAGATAAGTGGAAATATTGCCAAGGTTATACCTCATTTTAATAAAAAAGAAACTTCATTGGCTGCTGTAACTCCAATCAAAAATAAAGTTCAAAAATCAGTTGATTTAAAACAAATTCAAGCTTATCACAAGGAAGTAACGCCCAATTTTTCGGATGAGGTTGCAATTAGTCGCACTTATGAAAAAACCCCTATGCTAGAAAGCATTTCTTTACACACATTCGATGTTCGGTCAACAGAAAAGCCTGAAATTATTTCTGAAACCCGATATGAATATACCCAACTCAACGAATATCTTTATGCCCGAAGTCAATTAAATGGTTCGATTAATGACCCTTATCTTACATTAACAGACGTTGCCTTAAAGACATTAACTGGCAAGCAAAGTTCCGATTATCAACAAAAAGGTTCTTTCCTTTGGACAATTGCTGATGCAGGCATTTCAGGAATTAATACCATAATGGGTTCGTCAATTCAATTTAAACGCGAAGCTGCAACTAACGGAACTACGCGTCACTTTGCTTTGGGTAATTTATTTGAATATTCTAAAAAGTAAATTGAGCTGTAACTTTTCGCATTACGCAATCGTCTTAGCTATATATCAACAAATTTTAAACTAAATATTACACCTATGAAAACACTTCATAATTTAAAACCACAATTAATTCTTCTTGCATTATTAACCTTAAGTATATCAGGTTTTGCACAAGGAAACAAACGCATCTTATCTGATTTTAATGCAATTAAAATTAATGGGAATACCTCAATAAACTATTCATTGGGAAATGAAAATTCAGTTAGTGTTGAACCTGCAGAATTAAGCATTGATAACATTGTTACTGATATAGAAGATGGCACCTTAAGTATCTCATGTAAAAAAGGTTTTGATGCGTCAAAAGCAAAAATCCTCATCACATCTAAAAACCTTGAACAAATAAAAGCAAAAGGAGCCAGTCGTTTCTTTTCTGAAACGGCAGTTGCATTGGCAAAACTTAAAATAAAAGCTGAAGGAGCATCACTCATTCAAATGAATTTGAAAGTTGAAGATTTAACCATCATTTCAGAAGGGGCTTCTTCAATTGATATAAAAGGAAGTGCTGCAAAGATGAACGTAGAATTGGAAGGAGCTTCAAGCTTGAATGCACTTAATTTAATTGCTAACGATGCAACCATTAATGTTAGTGGGGCATCAAAAGCAAATGTAAACGTAAAGAATGAACTTAATGGAAAAGTAAACGGACTTGGCAATATCTCATTTAAAGATGAACCATTAAAAAAGAATATCACCAAAAGAGATTTAAGCTTTTTTGACGATGAAAATGTGATGGAAACCATTCATGGAGATAAAGACAAAACAGGCGATACAACTCAGATAAAATTAGGCAATAAAAAGATAACGATAATTGATGATAACGATATTAATGGGATAAAAAAAGACTTCCATAAGAAAAAATGCACTGATAAATTCAATGGACATTTTGCAGGTATTGAGTTGGGAATCAATGGATATTTATCTTCTAAAAACAGTTTTGATGTTCCTCCTGGCTACGAATATCTGAATTTGCAATATGAAAAATCAATCAATGTTAATTTCAACTTCTTTGATCTTAACTTCAATCTTATTAAAAATCACTTTGGGTTAGTTACGGGTCTGGGATTTCAATTTAATAACTACGTTTTTGATAAGAGTATAGTGGTTAATCCTGACTCGAGTTACTTTTATGGTTATAAAGACGGAAATACTGATCGTACAAACTTTAAGAATTTAAAGAGCAAATTGGTCGTCAATTATCTGACCATTCCTTTGTTTTTCGAATATCAAACCAATAACAAAAGCAAGATTAATAGTTTTCACATAGCTGCCGGAGGTGAATTGGGAATTCGAGTTGGGTCTTATTTTAAACATACATTCGAATCGAACGATCAATACCATTTAACCAAGATTTCAGACGATTTTTATCTTAATGACATCAAATTAGATGCAATGGTTCGTATTGGCTGGAGTAAGCTTAATTTATATGGTACTTACTCTTTAATTTCACTTTTTAAAGATTTTAAAGGCCCACAATTGTATCCTTTTACTGTTGGAATATCATTTGGTGGCTGGTAATTTTATTTTTTGTTTAGCAGACAGAAAGCTATCTCCGAAAGGGATAGCTTTTCTGTTTTAATAAATTTTCTTCGCTTAATTACAATTGCCCCCTTGATTCTAAAAAATAATATTATTTTTACACTGAATTTCAAAGAGGATATTAATTAATCAAAACATACTATGTCAGGTCACAGTAAATGGTCAACCATTAAGCGAAAAAAAGGTGCTTTGGATGCCAAACGTTCGAAAATGTTTTCGAAAATACTAAAAGAAATAACGGTAGCTGTAAGAGAAGGCGGCAGCGACCCAGAAAGTAATCCACGTCTGCGTTTAGCCATCTCCAATGGTAAAGGCGTCAATATGCCCAAAGAAAACATTCAACGTGCAATCAGTAAAGCTTCAGATAAAGACGCTGCAAGCCTTCACGAAGTTACCTATGAAGGCTATGCTTCTCATGGAATAGCTGTTTTTATTGAATGTACTACTGATAATTTACAGCGTACTGTTGCCAATATCAGGGCTATTTTCAATAAATATAACGGAAGTTTAGGAACAAATGGCTCATTAAGCTTCTTGTTTGACCGCAAAGGTATATTCGTTGTTCCAAAAGGCAAACTCGACCAGGATGAATTTGAAATGGAAATTATAGATGCAGGGGCAGAAGACATTTCTTTTGAGGATGATTATTTTACTATTACCACCGCTATGGAAGATTTTGGTTCTATGCAAAAGAAACTCGAACTTTTAGGTATTGAAGCAGAAAGCGCTTCCTTACAGCGTATTTCTAATGATCCTAAAACGATTGATGTGGAATCAGCATTAAAGGTAATGAGAATGATTGAATTGTTTGAAGACGACGATGATGTGCAAAATGTATTTCATAATTTAGAAATGACTGATGAGTTGTTAGCTGCAATGTAATCAGCTTTATTTCATCATTTAAATAAAAAAAAGCTGCTCAATAGGGCAGCTTTTTTTATTATGAACAATTGCATTTAGTTTTTAACCAGGTCATATGTGTCGCGGGCAATAACCAGTTCTTCGTTTGTGGTAATAACCATAATTTTTACTGCTGAATTATCATTTGAGATGATTGCATCTTTTCCGCGTAATCCATCATTTTTTGTGAGATCTATTTTAGCACCCATAAACTCCAGTCCATTGCAAGAACGTTCGCGGATATTAACTGCATTTTCACCTATTCCACCTGTGAAAATAATGATATCAGTCCCTCCCATCGCGGCAGCATAAGCGCCTATATATTTTTTAACTCTATAAGCATACATTTCAAGTGCTGTTTCGGCAATTTCACTTCCTTCGTTAGCTGCCTTTTCAATATCACGCATGTCGGAAGAAATACCAGTTACTCCTAACATTCCACTTTTCTTATTAAATATATCGTTGCAGGCTCTTGGATTCACATTTTCTTTTTCTTCAATAAACAAAGCAATCCCAAGGTCGATGTCACCACAGCGAGTTCCCATCATTAAGCCTTCGATTGGAGTGAAGCCCATTGAAGTGTCTACTGATTTTCCTTTTTGAATTGCAGCAATTGAAGCACCGTTACCTAAATGGCAGGTGATAATATTTACATCTTCCATCTTTTCGCCCAAAATATCACAGGCCTTTTGTGCAACAAATTTATGGCTAGTGCCATGAAATCCGTAGCGACGTATTTTATATTTCTCGTAATACGAATAAGGAATTCCATATAAATAGGCATGAGCCGGCATGGTTTGATGGAAGGAAGTGTCAAACACAGCCACCTGAGTAATTTCAGGTAATATTTTTTCTAAAGACAATATTCCTTTTAAATTGGCAGGATTATGCAAAGGCGCCAATTCGCAAAGTTTTTCAATATCCTTCTTTGCTTGTTCGTTTATTATGGCACTAGCGCTAAAGTATTCACCTCCATGAGCTACCCTATGACCAGCTGCTTTAATTTCTTTAACATCAGAAATTACTCCATATTCAGGATGTACAAGCGTCTCGAGAATTAGGTTTATTCCAGTTTGATGATCCTTAATGGGCTGGGTGCTGATGTGCTTTTCTGTTACACGATGTTGGTGGCAAAGTTCGCTATTATCAGACCCTACTCTTTCAAGAAGTCCTTTAGCTAAGAGGTTCGAATTATTCACCATATCGATGAGTTGATATTTGATAGATGAACTGCCACAATTTAATACCAGTATTTTCATGATGGTTAGTTTTTTAAGTGTTTGAAATGACGTTAGTTGAAGTAATTTATTGTTAGCTTAGCGCATGTAAAATTAATAATTAAACGATTATAACAGAGCTAGAGAATAAATATTTTTAAAAATAAATTTATTCGTTTTAATTTTCTCAGATACTATCGGTTATCAGAAAGGAGTTCAGCAGTATAAAAACTCTTCTTTTTATGAAAAAGACTATCGAATACAGACATATATATCAATGTGAAGTAAATTAGCGTAAATTGCAATGTAGTTATAATTGACAATATGATATTCTGCTCTAGGATTGGGGAGGGTAATTATTTTTGATTCTAAGGGATTGAACAGGCTTAGGGATTTGTTTCGATAAGCTTGCGGTTGTAAGCTCAGCCCTTAAAAAGAAATTCGATTAAATGCATTGATAATCATAATACTTACACACTATCACCTGAACCTTTACCCATCCTTAAAAACACTAAAAGAGTTCTTTCTGAATCTAAAAGAATACTTTCTGGAGCTAAAAGAATTCATTTAGAAACAAAAATCCTTCTTATAACTCCCTCGGGAATACGATTTGGTCCACTAGGCATTCTTTTGCGGCGAATGTTATTTGCTTTTCATTTTACAGAACAATTCTAACTTAGCCTAACCGATAGCTTAACACCAGTAAGCAAATTTAGCTTAATATTAAATCAAAATCATTGGGGGTCGGGGAATTTTTTAATTATGAAGAATGCCTTAATTTAAGCTTGTTTGAAATAAATAAATTGATAGAAATCAAGTTTTATTCAATTAAATCAGACATCAATCTTCCTACAATCCTTGATAAATGGCAGTTTTTATAACTTTTACTGGGTTAGGGGTTTTAGTCAACCCAAAAATCGAAAAACTTTTTGAGACTAATATTGTTACATTAGATTAGTTGAATTTATTACAAACAAACAAATTTATTATTTATGAAATCGAGATTTACCATTTTAATTGGATTGATTCTAATCATATCCAATGTATTTGGGGGTATTATCGAAAAATCCTCCAATTCCACAGGAAGCAATAATAATGCTGCCTCCTGTTATGTTCTGTCAAATCAACCGAAAAGCCTCTTTGGCGAATACGGAAATTATTTAACCACAAATTTGGGGTCGACAAACAGCAGCATGATGTTGCCAAATGTTTGTTGTCCTCAGTTTATTTTAAAGGATGCAATTGATATTTGCCCTCCAGAAGGGGCTTGTGTGCATACCAATGGCACTGCCGGAAATCCGGCACCTGCCGCAAAGCTTGCTGTCTGTAAAAATCTGGCGCATAAATATACGGTGTATCCCAACGACCCAACATTTACCTACACCTGGACGGTTACCGGAGGCACCCCTTCGAGCACTTCAGGCAACCCCATCACTATTGTTTGGGGCAATGGCAATTCGGGTACTATAAAGGTTGTTACCAGCAATCTAGGTTCTATGGGCACCTGCAAAGACTCCATCGAAAGAGACGTTTGTTTGATTGATGGCCCAAAAGCTAATTTTAGCAAATCTAAGGATACTATTTGCACTAGTCAATCAGTAACTTTCACCAATACTTCCTTAGGAGGTAGTGTTTATCATTGGGATTTTGGTGATGGAATTACTTCCAATCTTGCTAATCCTCTCCCTCACACTTATGCCTTACCCGGAACTTATACGGTTGTTTTAACTGCAATTGATATGGGAAGCGGTACATTGGTGCCAACAACCCAGGGCGAAACTTTAGTTCCTTGCGGATGTAGAGATACTATCGCTAAGACAGTTGTTGTATTAAGCGGCAGCGGACCTACTATTACTTTCGATTGTTGCTTTGGTACGGTTTGTGCCGGCGACACTTCTTCATTATGCACCTCCATGATTTGCGGCACTTATAACTGGAGTGTTACCGGGGGTACTATCATTTCTGGTTTAAATACAAGTTGTATTAAAGTTAAATGGTTTTCTGTTTATTCTGTTCCTACAACTGTTACCCTTCAAAGCTGCCCTTCTTCTGCATGCGCAGGGGCTACAACAATAAATGTTCCTGTTTTATATCCTAATTTACCTATTAGCGGACCAACCATCGTTTGTGTTGGTGCTTCAGGTTCTTATTCTTTACCCAGACTTCCGGGTACCTATTATAAATGGACTGTTAGCGGTGGATTGTATTCTTTTAATCAAGTGGATAGAAATTCACCGGATGTAAATATAACATTTACTACCCCCGGACCATTTTGGGTAAAATGTGTGTATAATAATCCTCTTAAAGGATGTAGCGGTGCCGATTCTGTTTTAGTCAATGTATTACCTACATTTTCTATTGGAGGCGATAAAATTGTTTGTGAAGGAAATCCTGTTTGGTATTACGCTAATGGAGCAGCCAACTGGACAATTACTCCAGCCGGTGGTACCATTATCACCGGAAACGGAACAGCTTCAATGCAAGCTTTCTTTTCTCCCGGAACTTATACAATTACGGCAACTCCGGTTAATCCTGCAGCTTTTTGCAATGCCAATGCTGTGATGAAAGTCGAAGCAGTTGCAAAACCTATTCTTAATAGTATTGTAGGAAGTGCTTTTGCATGTCCTGGTACAAAACTATCATATAGCATTTCTTCAAACCTTGCTGGTAGTCCTTTCGTTTGGTCTATAACCGGTGGAACAGGAAACGTTCTTTCTCAATATGGAGATGATAATGATACCGCTATTGTTGAGTTTACCGGTTTTGGTCCATGGATAATTAATGTTTATCAAGACCATGAAATTAGTCCGGGAGTTTTCTGTCCTTCACTCACCCAATCTTTGTTGGTGAATCCTTATGCTGCTCCTGTTATTTCCGGGCCTAATGTTTTATGTGGTAATTCCACTGGAACTTATTCTGCCGGTGGTTCAACACCTCCAGGAGGTTTTCAATGGTCAATATCTCCTTCATATCAAGGTTCAATTCTAAATCAAGGCGGTAATCCGGTAAATATTTTATGGCATGGACCTTCAAATACTGCTACTCTTTCGGTTTCAAGTTGTGCAGGGAATGATGTGTTTCCCGTTACTATAAATGCACCACCTACCCCAATTGCCTCATATAACACTTTACCTATTTTCTGTCAGGGGGTTAGTCAGACATTAATTTTGTCAACTCCTGTTGGTGCTGGATTTTCATATCAATGGTATAAAAATAATAATCCTGTTGGTGGAGGAATTAATCCTACACTTAATGTAAGTATTGCACCATTGGCAGTTGGCACCTATCAATTTTATGTTGTTGTTACTAAAAATGGTTGCTCAGGCAAATCAAATCTTATCAATGTAAGAATTGACAACTGTACCCCTGGAAATCCTGGTGGAGGTCCTTTACCAGGCGGTTGTGATGCACTTGCTTTCTTTAAAACTTATGTAGTTTGCGGAAACATCACATTGCAAAACCTTTCAACTGTTTTAGCACCTAATGTTATTACTAATTATTCATGGAGTATTTCAGGTCCTGGTATTGGGACATTTTTGCCTAATGCCAACGTAGCAACACCTACTTTGAGTGTTAATGCTTCGGGTAATTATACCATTACACTTACGGTTACTTCTTCATCAGGTTGTACAACTACCTGGACTGAAATAGTAACTGTCTTTTTACCAACAGCCAGTTTTACCTATCCTTCACCTGTTTGTGTAAACTCAACAGTTACATTTACAGCTTCACCTAATTTACCCAGCTTAAATTATGGTTGGATGTTTGGAGATTTAGCTACTACTTATTTTGGTCCAGGAGCAAATGCTCAACATGTCTATTCTTCTGTTAGCCCTCCTCCTTTTAATGTGAAACTAATGATAGTGGACCCTTATGGTTGTACCGCAACTATAATACAACCCATAACTGTTAATCCACTTCCAAGTTGTACCATTTCTGCATCAGATACGATCTTTTGTCCAGGAGGTTTTGTTACACTTTCAGCCTGTACCGGTATGACTTCTTATCAATGGTACAAAGATGGAAACCTTATAACTGGAGCAACAAGCAGCACATATAATGTAACTTCAGTGGGCGAATACTGGGTACAAGTAACCAATGGGTGTACTAATATTTCAAACAAGATATTTATCTATAAACATCCTAAGCCAAAAGCAAAGATTACAGGAGATCGTTATACTTGTGCACCAGCCGGTAGTTCGAACAGTGTAAATCTCACAACGATTTTAGATGCTAATTATCAATACAGTTGGAGCAGCAATGCCCCTGGTACAACTTTCAGCCCAACTAATACAAATGCTACAACAGCAACTTTGACTTTACCGCTAACTTTACCAGTTACATATCAGTTCTATGTATCTGTTTTAGATATAACTACTGGATGTATTAATGGAGATACGATGTGTGTTACTTTCTTTGAAACACCTATAATTAGTGTTCCTTATTTAAGTGCTTGCCAAGGAAACAGTGTGACCCTAACCCCAACTCCTATTAATACTACTAAATATTCTTATCATTGGAGTAATGGCGCAAGCACGCCTGTCATCACTGCTTCTACACCTGGATTCTATAGCCTAACCATAACGGATAAAGCAACAGGATGTTCTGCAAGTGCAAACGCCGGTTCTATATGGGCTAAACCTGATTTAAGTTTATTCCCATTGGGTTGTAAATCATTGTGTGATATTGATTCACTTCATTTGTATATACCTCTTCCCTTAAACGCAGTCTATCCAAATAATACTTATGCAAATGCATATCCTATCATTAAATGGTTTGATAACGGAAACTATGCTACCCCAATTGGAAGCGGTCAGAACCTTGCCTTCCCTGCTAATACTCCTGGAAATCATCAGATTTCTGTGGTAGTAACAAATAGCCATGGATGTACTGATACTGCAGGTGTATTTTGTGCAAGTAGTCAATGTTGCAATCTTATTCTTGAAAGTATTCATACTGGCGATGCACTATGTCAGCAATCTACTGATGGATGGTTTACTATTATATTAAATCCAGCATCAGTTGGTGGACCTTTTACAATAACTACTTCACCACTTGTTGCACCTTTTCCAACAACAATAACCCCTGGCGTACCTTTAACAGTTTCTAATTTAGCTCCCGGGGTTTATATAATTACTATTTCTAATCCAGATGGGACTTGTGTTGCAACCTACGATGTTGTAATTAATCATGTTAAAGATAATTGTTGTTTTGCTGAGACAGATACATTGTTTAAGAAAATTACTTCGAATATTACCTATACCTCTGATGTAGTTTGGGACGATAAATATTATATTGCTGATAATGTTATAGTAACTGTTTCAGGCGCAACGCTTGATATTACAACAATGGATGTTGTTTTTGGTGAATGTGCCGGAATTGATTTTGTAAATGGAGGTCATTTACGTGCTAGTAATTCGGTATTCAGACCTTGTAAAATAGATGGGACATGGAGAGGATTGCGTTTTGTTGGGAATGGACAATTCAGCAATATTATAAATGAGTCAACATTTAAAAATGCTGAAGTTGCTCTTTACTTTCAGGAAAGTGCAGACGCAGTTATTTCAAATAACCTCTTCTCTAATTGCAATTATGGAATCAGAATAGAAAAGAATCAAGCTTTTTCTCATCCTATTACAGGAAATCAGTTTGTAACTGAGCAATTCTTTCCAGTTTATAAAAGCTGCTATAGCTTTGTAAACAATAGTAGCACCTATGGAATTTATTCTTCCTCATCAAGGTTATTGCAACAAGTGTCTCAAAATGGTTTTATCAATACCAAGGCAACGAGTCTTCCACAGACATATGGGATTTACCAAATCAAGGGAGGTGGACTATTTTCTGCCAATACATTTACAGATCAAACCTATTCTGTTTTCCTGAATTCGAATGTTTATCCTACTAACATCGAAAATAATAACATCGAAGTAAATGTTGCTGCAGTTAGTCCTATCTCAACAATTTACATAGATAACTCTAATAGTGGGGTTATTGAAGTAAACAACAATGAGATTTCTAATAACTTCCATAAGTACAATAGCAATTCGGCTATTTATGCTCGTTCCTCATCAAATGTAAGTATGGTAAACAATACTATAAATGGATTCAGGTATGGTATAATTGCTATAGTTGTCAAGAATTTCCAGATTAGTAGTAATACAATTGTAGATCCTGATATCAATGGAATTTATTTTTATGGTACAGGAACAAACAAAAATTATATTACCTGTAATTCGATAAAGATGAGAAACTTCAGCAGTACTAGAGGATTGTACTCTATTAATCTTTCTGCCCAAAGTGAAGTGTCGAGTAACTGTATTACTGATAGTTATATTGCTATGGATTTCTTTGCTTCTGCAGGAGGATCTTTACCTAAAATCAGAAACAATTATCTTTACAACTACAAATATGCCGGTATAAATTCATTTAACTTTTCAGGAAATGTAGGGACTTTGATTCCTGCTGATCCGGGACTTAATACGCTATGGAGTAATTGTAATACAGCGATAGATATTAGAAGTAATACCAATATTACAGTTGCCGATAACTTTGGAATGTTTAATATTTCATTCCCCTTTGTACAAATTGTAAGCAACCGACCTTATCATTCTACTGCTTCATGTGGACATCAGATTTATAATATGCCTTCGCAGGGGAACCTTAATATTAATTACACCTGTGATAATTATACAGGGATGTTAGGAACTGTGACAGGATCTGTTGGAGCATTTAGTTTGATTGGAAATTACAGTAACCTCTTAAGCTCATCTGTTAACCAGTTTGATGATGCCAATATGATGATGTCTTGTGTTGATAATGCTAATTTTGATTTACTTAACCAAATACTTGGGTTGACTTCTTTATCAGAAAACGAAAAGTCTGTGTTGAAATATAATTATTATTATACCCATGGTGATTTTGCCAATGCTAGATTGAATATCAACAGTTTCAATCCTGCCAATTCTGATGAGGAAGATTACAAATTCTTAAGATTGATTGATTTGGACATCCAGGAATATAATATAATATCATTCCATGACAATACCATTCAGAGGCTTGGGGCAATTGAGAACAAGAAAAGTATGAATTCGAACTTTGCCATTGCTATTTTGAATAATTGTTCTACTTATCGTGAATATATATTTGAGATGCTTACTGCCCCTCAGGAATTTGTGGGAGGTGATGTTAAGCATATCGACGATAAAGAAAGCTATCTGAATATCTTCCCAAATCCAGCCAATGAAAAAGCATACATACAAATTGTGAAAAGCGATATGCTAAATGGCAAAATTCAGATCTTTGATGTTAGTGGAAAACTTGCTGTTGACTACAAGATTGATTTTGTTGCTGGAGGAATAGAACTGGATATTCATAATCTAAGAAAAGGACTCTATTTTGTTACTCTTACTGATGAGAATTTTGGAATAATCCAAACAGGTAAACTTATTAAAGAATAGTTTGTTTTTAATCTACCTTATAAGTTTCACCCCTGATTCACTATTATCGAATCAGGGGTGGGATTTATATGTTTTACTTTTCGAATATTAATATTAAATGATTAAAGACCAAGATTATTCAAATTATTATTTTGTTATAAAGGTGTACATGAAATGGTATCGCTAAGTTAAGGATATAAGACTTTAAAGTTTTTATTAGGACAACTAATATTCCATTATTCACATCATTGTACTCATAATTTCACTGAACTTTAATTTGATGGAGACCTAAATTGTTTATACATCAAGAAATTAATTTATGAAAAAGGCTTTATCCGTTTCATTCATACTTCTGAGCATTTTAATTTGTCGATACGGTTTTTCGCAAAGCAGTGTTACCTATATTTATTCTGGGTCCATTCAAACATGGACAGTGCCTGCTTATGTCAATTTCATTACGATAGAAGCTTTAGGAGCCGAAGGCGGAGATAACAATTCTTTACTTGGAGGCTTTATTGACGGTACACCAGGAAAAGGCGCAAAAGCACAGGGTGATTTTAGCTGTGTAGCAGGACAAATTCTCAGCATTTTGGTGGGAGGAAAGGGTGCAAATGCAGGTTATAACGGAGGCGGAGGTGGTGGAAGCTTTGTTTGGAACAATAGTGGAAACAATCTTTTAATTGCTGCCGGAGGTGGAGGTGGTGCTGTTATCAGCAACATTTACAATGCTGACGGGATAGATGGCAGTGCCACATCCAATGGGACTAATGGAAATGGGATGAGTTCGGGTGGGGGGAATGGGGGGAATGGGGGAACAATTCCTAGTGGGTATGTAAGTTATGCTTCGGGTGGTGCAGGTTGGCATAATAATGGTAGCAACGGAACTATTTACGATTGTGGCAATAATTCAAGTGGCGGGATAAAACCTTTGTTAGGGGGGAATGGTGGAATTGGAGGTGGAATCACTGGAATATCGAGTGCTGCCGGAGGGTTTGGCGGAGGTGGAGGCGGGAATGGCAGGTGCGGTGTTGTTGGTGGAGGCGGAGGCGGAGGATATAGTGGTGGTGGAGCAGGAGGAGAAGCTTTCATTGGGGAATCGTTTCGTGGGGGTGGCGGTGGTGGTTCTTTTAATGTCGGAAGTAATCAGATGAACGTAGCTGGAATCAGGACGGGGAATGGTTTAGTTAAAATCACATATTATTCTGCTATATCAACCAGCATTTCAGTTAATAGTGCAATCATAAGCTATGGTGCTGACAGCCTTAATTTAACTGCAAGGGTGATTCCAAACCCAGAAGGAGGAAGTGTAGATTTTTCCGTTAATGGAATTCTTGTTGGCTCGGGGGCTATTAATCCTATGGATGGAATTGCTAGTTTTCCATTCAATTGTACAGGCTTTGCTTCTGGCATATATACCATTGGTGCAGACTTTCTTCAATATCATAACTATTCGGCATGCAGTTCACATCCTTTTTATGATGGAAATATTACAGTTAATAAAGCTGAACTTACGGTAAGGGCAAACGATAAATCGAAAGTATATGGCGCTGCAGACCCTATATTAGATTATTCAGCATCGGGGACTTTATATAATGGAGATAGCTATTCTGTTATTAGTGGAATTCATTTAAGTACTTCAACCGGAGCTTCGGCTGAGTTTGGGTCACATATTATTTCGGCAAGTGGGGGCAGTGCATTAAATTATAATGTGACTCATGTGTCAGGGACACTGACTGTGAGTAAGGCTGCATTGAATGTGGTTAATGCTATAGCTCATTCAAAGGTGTATGATGCTAATTCAAATGCAGTTATTACGGGGGCTCAATTGGGAAATGTTTTTTATGGTGGAGATGTAGTTTTGGGCAATGATAACCTAGGTGCTTTTTCGCAAAGCAATGCAGATAGCAACTTAAATGTGACCACTACTATGACTATTAGTGGAGCAGATGCCCATAATTACACTTTAATTCAACCCTTTGGTTTAAAAGCTAATATTACAAGAAAGACATTAAGCATCACTGCTGAGAACAAAACAAAGCTGTATGATGGTTTGGTTTTCTCTCCTTTTACGGCAATTTACAATGGTTTTGTGGCTGGTGAAAACATCATGTCATTGGGGGGGATTTTAGCCTTTAGTGGGAATGCAGCAACTGCTGTGAATGGTGGAAGCTATTCAATAGTTCCGCAGGGACATACTTCTAATAATTATAACCTAATTTACATTAACGGGACTCTCAGCATCGGTAGTGTTGGCATTATTAATGTGATAAATACATTAAATAGTGGTTATGGTTCGTTGAGAGATGCCATTTTTAATGTGAGTGAGAATGGGATTATAAGCTTTGCTTCGACTTTGGATGGTCAAAGTATTGCATTAAGTTCGGGGAGCCTTATGATTGATAAAAGTTTAAGGTTCGATAATCATAACCACAGTTTAGGACTAAGCATTAGTGGGCCTGGGGATAATATTACTATTTCTACAGGGAAAACTCTTAGACTTATTAGCGGAAGCAAACTCACTGTGACGGGTTTGGTTAAAAACAATGCCGGAGTTGGAGGATTACTCATTGAGTCGGGGGCATCATTTATACAGAATCAGGTGGATTTAGCAGCAACCGTGCAGAGAAGCCTGAGCAATGTATGGCATTTGGTTGGTTCACCTTTTAAGCAAAATGTGGGTGCTTCTTTATCTAATTTGACTCCTCCATCAAGCAGTTCGCAAATGATGACATATACTAACGGAGTTGGATGGAGTTCGAATATTACTTCTTCCTTTTATTTATTTTCGCCCACTGTAGGCTATGCTCTTAAGCCAAATGCCACTTTCACTGCGAGTATGAGTGGAAACCTCTATTATAGTTCTTTGTTTTTCGATTATAGCAATTCGTTAGTCTATAATGGGTTATTAAGTACACAGAGTTGGAATTTGGTTGCTAATCCTTATACCTCTTATCTTAACTGGAATTTGATGGGGAAAACCAATTTAAGCACTACGCTTTATCTTTGGGATAATAGTTTGTATCCAAACATGATACCCTATACGAATGCTTCCTATTTCAGGACTTATAATTCGACGAATGGTGTTGGTGTTCCTTCAAATACATTGCCATATATTTCGCCCATGCAAGGTTTTTTCGTGAAAGCTTCTTACATAAATCCAAAGCTGACCTTTCCTCCTTCGGCCCGCAGCCATACAAGTTCCAGCTTCTATAAAGAAATGCGCAATACGGAAGTGATGCTTCGTTTGAAGGTACGAAATGACGAGGGGTATGATGAATTGGTGATTTGCAAGAGTCGGGATGCTGAAAATGATTTCGAAGAATATGATTCAGAGAAGTTGTTTGGGGATATGCCACTACAGATGTATTCGGTGGCAAGAACGGGTGAGAAGCTGGTGATTAATACGCTTAAAGACCCGAATGTTATTGTGGCTTTAGGTGTAATGGGGAGCAAGGGGGAGAAAGCTAGTATCACGGCATTTGATCTAGAAACCTACGATGCTTTGTATTTGGAGGATCGTCAGGAAGGGAAGATGATACCTTTGACTGAAAACACCTCCTATGATTTCTATTTTGCACAGGATGATATTACGAATCGTTTTTTCATTCGTTCGGGTAAGCCGGACCAAGTTTCAATTGGGGCAGATGTGGAGGTTGTTGAAGATAACAGTATGCTACACATCATGGCTCAAAGTGGAGAAAATATTGAAGGGGTTGAAATTTATACACTAAGTGGGGCCTGCGTTTATAAGGCCAAAGCGAATGGGGGAAATGTTTTCTCAACTTCGCTTAATCTATCGGCTTCTATCTATCTTATTAAACTAAAAACCAGCTTAAACATCTATAGTTTGAAAATCGGCTGGAGATAATATTATTAGTTTTTCTTTGTTTGTATATTTTGTTTTTAAGACCTAACTGATGTTTATATCATGTTAGGTTTTTTTATTTCCGTGGGAGTCTTATCTTCCTCTGAATTGTTGTATTATTTAATATTTCATTCATAACATCTTAATAATGTGAAACAAAAGCCTCGTTACGGAGGTCAGGATATCGCGTTACGGAGGTCAGGATATCGCGTTACGGAGGTCAGGATGCCACGTTACGGAGGTTAGGATGCCACGTTACGGAGGTCAGGATTTGGTGATTTTAAATTGCGGAAATTTTGGGGTGCA
>CAIXTV010000083.1 GCA_903922465.1 uncultured bacterium | reverse complement strand
TTTCATTTGCAACTTATTTTTGGCGATTTAGGAGGCAAAAAAAGAAAATTTTCCCATTCAGTGAAGGAAACGGAGAATTTATTTCTCTGTTTCTTCCTGAAAAAATTAATTTTAATGCTTTCTGAATTTTCTTAAAAGTTGCATTTACTAATTGAACTTACGTATCGCTTTGCCAGACCTGATTCATATAATTGATTTTAAGGTTTATCAGTAAATTCTCAAAGCGTGTTACTCCTCTGCTATCTGTAGTCCTTTGATAATTTATTGGTCTTTTACTCATAAGTTGGTTCTCTCTGCAAAATCTCTCAAATGCCTCTCTTCCCATACAGGACGGTTGAAGTTTGTAATACATATCTCTACAACACATGGTAGGGTGATCTTCTCGTATTTGGTGTATGAGCAGTAATATTTGTAGTCCTTCTGATTTTGTTTTATTTGACCGATCAAGGTATTTGTGAATTGCTTGTTTGCTAATATCTAAACTTCTGTATAACGAATTTAAACTGTGGGTGATCTTTTCTCTGTTTTTCCAGTAGAATTCGATGGTTCTAAAGAACACTTTTTTTTTATATCAATGCCATACATTTCTTCAGCTATTTCTATCATCTTATCTTTAAAATCTAATAGTATTTGCTTCTGTCCTACTATACGCACTAATTCAGCAACTCTTTTTTTTAACTCTAGTAACTGATTAGTATCGCTTTCGGTCTCAACTATCATTCTAACTTGTGGTTTTTTCATATTTCCATACTTTTCTATCCATTTATAAACGTTGGTCGTGGAGACCTCATATTGTTTGCAAATTTCGGAAACTTTTGTCTTCCCTTGTTCGATTTCACGAACTTTTTTTGTCTTAAATGAAGGACTAAATGTCCTTAGTCTTCTTTCTGAAACGCTCATTTTAAATTGATCACGTCTTGCCATTTTTTTTGTTTTTAACGTTAATAATTAATCTTATTAACGGTCAACCTATTTCAGGCATTGACACATAAAGTGTGTAAGTAAGGCATTTATTCTGAAAATATTCTGATTTTAAAAATAGCCTCTAAGGGTTTAGACAAAAAAAAATCTTCCTTCTTTTGTTCTTCGAAAAAAAAAGAGTTTTCATATGATTTAAAAAGCACACTAAGCGCCGTTAAAAGGGAACTAGAACAACAAAAATTACAATATCAAAGTCGAAGATTACATTTTAGGTACATCCCCTATTTGATTAATTAAGGATGTAAAACAAGACATAAAAACTCCCTAAATAAAATAATATGTCAAAAATTGCCCCAAAGAGGGATATTATGTGTAATATTGTAGCCCTTTTATCTTTTATAAATTTGGGAAGAAAAACTAACAAAATATCAATAAATAAAACACCTATGAAAAAACTGCTGCTCTCTCTGGCTGTCTTAAGCCTGTTTACATTTAATACTTTCGGTCAAACCTCCGATAAGAAAATAAGTGTAGGCGTTTTCGGAGGATCAATACAATACAATGGCGATCTTGGCTCGGGTTTAATGAAGATGAGCCCCTTTTATGGTTTTGCAGGTATTTCGCTTGCTACTTATGTATCTAAACATTTCGACTTCATGTTTGATGGAAGTTCTGGTGAAGCCGGCTATTCAGAAGAAAGTTTTAATGTGAAATACTGGACTATCAAAGCATCTGTTAAATATAAATTCTGCGCCGATGAAAGCAAAAAACTACTGCCTTACGCATTTGCTGGTGTAGGTTATATGCGTTTCGAGAAAAAGTACTCCCTATCCTACCCTATCGAAATAGTTCAAATTCCACAGGCAGGTTTGGGACTTACCTATAGAGTTACTCCTATCGTAAACATAAATCTGCAAGTTGCTTTTATTTATAGCGACAGAGATGATGTTGATGGTGTTAAAGATCAGTACAATGATATGTATTTAGCCCATTCGCTTGGAGTATCTTTCAATTTAGGGAAATGTAAGACAAAAGCAGTTGAGGCAGTAAAAGATTCTGATGGCGATGGAGTTGTGGATAAAAAAGATAAATGCCCTGGCACGCCAGCTGGAGTTAAGGTTGACGTTAATGGTTGCCCTCTGGATACCGATGGAGATGGAGTTCTTGATTATTTGGATAAATGCCTCGGAACCCCCGTTGCTGTTAAAGTCGATGCAAACGGTTGCCCAGTAGATACCGATGGCGACGGCATTGTCGATTATTTAGATAAGTGTCCAACAGTTAAAGGAATAGCAGCTAACAAAGGTTGCCCCGAAATTAAAGTTGAAGAAAAGAAAATATTTAACGAAGCATTGCAAGGCATACAATTTGAAACAGGCTCTGATGTTATCATTCCAAGTTCATTTAAAATCCTCGACAATGTAGTTGCTATTATGAATAGCAATCCACAATACAACTTAGCCATCAATGGTCATACTGACAATGTTGGTACTCCCGAAAGCAATTTAGTATTGTCACAAAAACGTGCCGAATCTGTAAAAGTTTATCTTATTAATAAAGGTATAGGCTCAAAACGATTAGCTGCAAAAGGCTTTGGCGAAACAAAACCAGTTTCAGATAATACCACAGATGCAGGTAGGGCACAAAATAGAAGAGTTGAATTCGTTGTAGAATTCTAAGATATTATTTCCATAAAAAAAGGTCGCTTGATGAAAGCGACCTTTTTTTATGGTTAACAAATAAATCCGGAAATTATTATTGCTCAGAAATTGAACAACAATATTTTAAATGCGAGCAATTAGTTATTTGGAGCTCCGGCATCAATCCAACAAACTATTTTATTTTTTTGGTCAGTCGAAATACTACTACTTTTAGGCATAGAACCATCAATAATTGTGCTTCTGATAGAAGATTTTGATGCAGAAATCTGTGAGTAGCTCGAATAACTACTATGGCATTGAACACAATAAGCCTGAATTATAGGCTTTACATCGGTTACATATGATTTGGCTGCACCAGTACAACTTGGAGTGAAATCAGTGCTTGCTTTTTTACAACCAATAAAAAAACTCAAACAAATAGCACCCATAGCAATTAGATTTCTTTTCATGATTTGATTTAAAAATGTATTTATAAAAGTAATTTCGACAAAACTAAATGAATAAACGCATATTAGATTTATATGTTTGCGATATTTAGTTTCTTTAACATTTCAATTGTAAAGACACAAGGACTACAAATTAAAACTTCTTGCCCTTAATTTATCTGTTTCTGAACAAAAAACTTATTTTGTATTCTGAAAATAAACACAGCAATCTTTGAGTCCACACTCAGAACAAAGTGGTTTTCTGGCCTTGCAAACATAACGTCCATGCAAGATTAACCAATGATGTGCGCGGGCTATTAAATGTTTTGGAATATGTTTTACCAGTTGTTTTTCGGCGTCAAGAGGAGTTTTCGCTTTAATTGTAAGCCCTAAACGTGCCGAAACTCTGAATACATGAGTATCAACAGCCATCGCTGGTTGATTATACAGCACTGATACAATAACATTAGCCGTTTTGCGTCCCACACCTGGAAGTTCCTGCAACAATTCAACATCATTAGGCACTACCCCTTTGAATTTTTCTACAACCATCTTAGCAAGACCCAACAGATGTTTACTTTTATTATTTGGATAAGAACATGATTTAATCATTTCAAACACATCAGCCACAGTTGATTGAGCAAGAGAATTTATATCGGGGAACTTCTCAAAAAAAGGAGGAGTAATTATGTTCACCCTTTTATCAGTACATTGTGCAGAAAGGACAACCGCAACAATCAATTCATAAGGTGTTTTATAAATAAGTTCGCTTTCAGCCGTGGGATTATGAAGTTCAAACCATGAAATGATATTTTGATATCTATTTTCTATTGTATTCATGCGAATTTATATAAATAAAAAAACCCGCAAAGCGGGTTTTAGTGACTCCGGCAGGATTCAAACCTGCAACCTTCTGATCCGTAGTCAGATGCGCTATTCAGTTACGCTACGGAGCCTTAAGGCTGCAAAGATATAACTTTTTTGATTGCTAGACCTTATTCAAATAAATTTTTCTTTCAAAAAAAAGATTTAATTTCGCTGAAAACAATAATTATGGAAACTAAATGGTCCAACGAGGTAGATTTTGCGCTTACTCTATGCGATAAAGAAGGTAAAATTACACATATGAATAATGTTTCAAAAGAAACTTTCATGAAATATGGAGGGGAAGAACTTAACGGACAATCACTTTTCGATTGCCATCCCGAACCTGCTGCTACTTTATTGGCAAGGATGCTCACATCTCAGGAAAAAAACGTTTATACGATTGAAAAGAATGGTAAGAAAAAACTGATTTATCAATGTCCTTGGTATGAAAATGGAATTTATATGGGTTTTGCTGAGCTTTCCTTTGTTCTCCCCACTGATATGCCACATTATATAAGAAAGTAGTTTAATAAATACTTACCTTTGCACTAAAAATCGCATAATCAAAATCCACAAAAATGAACTGCACATCTTTCGAAACTAAATATACGAAAAAGGTGAAAAGCATTTTATATATTTTCACTTCATTTATATTCGCAATCTTAATACTATGCAATGGAATTGCATTTTCTCAAAGGACATTTAATGCCCCTGAAAGAAACAAGGAAGAGAAAAAACCTAAAGTTAAAAAAGAAAAGTATGTCAGATATAATGGATGGAGAGCAGGTGGAGGTGTTGGTGCGTTTTTTTGTACAGGCAAATCTGCCAACTATTTTAATGGTAGCCCTTCAAACGAAAATAACATTCAATATATATTAAGCAATTACACTTGGTATAATGATATTAAAACAATTTTGGTTGATAAGAATATCATCAATGTAAATGACACCTTTTTTATTGCAGAATACCCAACCAACATGAAGTATAAAACCGCAATAAATCTGGGGGCTTTTGCAAGATATACCTTTCAGGTAAACAACGAATTTTTCATTCAAATGAATTATTCGAAACTACAAGCTGTCGATGTTTTCAGTTTGGGAATCCCTACTCCTAACTATCTTACATTTAAAGAAACCTATTTATATCCTGTTTGGGGTTCAATGAGTCTGATAAATATTGACATCGGATATTCGCGTATTTTAGGGAGAAACAAATATATTCAATACTTTATTGAAGAGGGTTTTAATTTAAATAACACCAAAATAAAGGAAGCAAAAATTTCAATTGAATCTCACGATTATAGCACAATTAATGTATATGGGAATCAGGTATATGGCTCTAGCCCCGATTTGCAAGAATATACTTTGAATCAAGGAGGTTTAGGTTTTGGTTTTTTTATTGCCGCTGGTGCAAAATTAAACTTAGGTGGTGCAGTTGCAATTGAACCGGGTTTATGTATGTATTGGAATAAATTTAACCTTACTGGATATAAAGAATTCAATCTTAACTATAATGCATTTATAAGACTATCATACAAACTTACATCCGATCAATGAAAGACAACCATTTAAAAATAAGGACAGCTCGACTGTCTATCTTCTCTAACACCTTACTCATCATCTTAAAAGTAATCTCAGGGATTTTAAGTGGTTCTGTGAGTATAATCTCTGAAGCAATTCATTCATCTCTTGATTTACTAGCTGCCATTATTGCATTTTTTTCTGTGAAAATCTCAGGAAGTGCCCCCGATGAGAAACACCCTTATGGACATGGTAAGTTTGAAAATTTCTCAGGTGTTATTGAAGCGTTTCTAATTCTCATTGCTTCTGGCTGGATTATTTTCGAAGCTGTTAAACGATTTGGAGTTGTATCTGAAATAGAACATATTGAAGTGGGTATGGCAGTAATGTTTGTATCTTCAGTTGTAAATCTTCTAGTATCAAGGCGCTTATATAAAGTAGCTAAATTAACTGATTCAATTGCCCTTGAAGCTGATGCCCTGCATCTTAAAGCCGATGTATATACCTCCTTGGGAGTTGCCGTAGGTTTGCTCCTTATTCTGATAACTGATTTGCATATTATTGACCCCATCATTGCAATTATGGTTGCTATTTTTATTATAAAAGAAGCTATCGAATTATTAAGAAAAGCATATAGCCCTTTACTTGATACTGGTTTAAGTGACGGAGAAAAACTGATTATTGAACAAAATATCGGAATTCGATTAACAGAAGGAATGAGTTTTCACAGGCTACGCACACGAAAATCCGGACATATCAAATATGTTGATTTTCACTTAGAAGTTCCTTCCGATTATTCAGTAAAACAAGCCCACGACCTTTGTGATTTAATTGAAGATGACCTTAAAAAACTCTTTCCATATATTGAAATTGATATCCATACAGAGCCATTAGAGGTATAAGTACATCTCGGGAATCTAAGCATTTTATAATTGCTTTAGCTTTTGCATAAAAAGCAATAGAACCCCATGCTAAGCCTTCTTACGAAAAAACAATATTAATAAACTCTAACCTTAGAATTTACTAAGATTTCAATCCCCCTTTCAAAGTTTATTTCCCGATAAATTGCCCTGTTTGTTCATCCCTCTTTACTTTTTCACAAGGGTATATATTTCCATTCATGGCAACATAAACTCCTTCTTCTAAAACATTTAAGGCTCCAACAGCAACCCCAATATTAAATGCTGCATCAGAATTAGAAAATCGTTCTGGACGCATTGCCCCTGTTATAATAATTGCTTTTTTTTCAATAACATTAAGTTTCAAAGCAGTTTCAATCATAGTATCGGTTCCATGAGTAATAAGTATTTTATTGATATTTGTGTTTTCACATGCTTCTCTTATTGAATCTCGATCTTCTTCATTAATATCGAGACTGTCTTTTTGTAATAATGGGAGTATTTCAAATTCAAATGCAGGGTTAATGCTTTCAAAAATACGTTGAATAGCAGGCTCACTAATTTCGAAAGCATAACCTTTTGTAAGTTTAGGATAATCTTTATCGATAGTACCACCCGTTTGAATTATGAGGATTTTCATTGTTTTAATTGTTTGATATTAATATTTTATGAATACTATTTATTCGTAACCTTAAGGTTCATGTTGCATAAATTCGGTTTCAAGACTTTTTCGCAAATCAAACAATAGCCATGATTTGTTTATTTCTTCCTGCTTTTTTGAAATAATTAATTGTATGAATTTCGAAACACCAAGTGGCTCGTTTCCATTCCCATGAATAAGTACAATGCTACCGTTATGAACAGCTTGTCCCTTAGCTAACCATGCATCACTGCCAATGGTTATTAAACCATAACTGCAAATAGAATCCAACAATTCATTGGTAGAAGTAAGACCTGGGAAACGGAAGAAAACAGAGGGTATTAATCCGTTTTTAAGCATAAGTTGTTCGTTTCCTAATATCTCACTTTTAATATCTGTTGATTTATCGAGCATGAAATTATTACGAAGTGGTAATTTCTTATTATAATAATGGCTTAAAGTATGGTTTATCCAGGTAATATCTATTTCCTTTTTAAGTTGAAGTTCTTTCAACCACCGTAAATCTTTTGAATGTTTGTTTAACCAAGTTCCTGATACTGAAATCGCCAAAGGAACAGGTTGTTCATTAGTTGGAATTGCGCTTATTAATGCGGTGAAAATCTTTCTATCAAGTGGATGCTCAGAAGGGCATAAATCAATAGTAAGAATAATACCTGCTTCGCTAGGCAAACTATGAGTTATACCCGCATCCGACATTTTTTTCGCATTTTCTTTTGCATCTTTTATGGATCGAAAATAAACGCTTTCGGGAAATTTAATTTCTAATGCGCTAAATCCAGTTTCTATTGCTTCACAGTCTTTTAATGAGACAAGTTTAGTTTTTAAATCGGCAGGATTGAGAGCCAGAAAGTAAACTTTTCTATCCTGAATAAACCTCCTAAGGAGGATGAGGTTTTCTTTATCATTTTTAGCAATCCCGAAATACAATTGATAATTAGAGATTTTTGATGATTGCGAATGTGCTTCTAATACAAACGCAAAGAAAATATATACAAATAAGAAGCTGAGTCTTGTGAAATCTTTTAATTGAACCATAGTCAATACTTGCAAGTAAAAAAGGCTGAAAATTTCAGCCTTTTTAATTCAATCTTTTTTTTCAAACTAACTATTCAACAATAATTGCTGCGGTTGCACCTCCGGCACTTCCATGCATATTACAATTTCCTTGCGCTTGAATTTTTGTTGTTTGATCCACTACTATTTTATAAGTAAGTGTGAAGTTGCCAACTGTTGGAAGATTTTTCTTGTCGTAAGTCCATTTTTTAAGTTCTTTTCCGTTAACGGTCAGAGTGACCCAATCGGTGTGATGCATGCTTGAATTGCCTTTGTGTTGAACATTCAGTGTAATGGTAACTTCAGTCCCTTTTTTTACCTTCTGTTCAGAAGTGCTGATGGTTACAGATGTTTTGTTTGCAAAAGCCACACTACTAATGAAAAACACTAATAATGCTAAGATAATTGTTTTGGAATTTGATTTCATTTTTCTTCTTTTAAATTTATTGGATAAAATTACTAATTAATCCATTCGGTTTCAATTATTGTACCAATAATTTATTTTCCAATGAAAGCAATTCGTTTTTTTGTTTTTTTAACTTCTACTCAGAAAACAAATCCAGCAGTGTTTTAAGTATCTCCGATTTTATATTTTCGGGATGTACACTCATCAAATCATTTATCAAACGAAAAATCACAAGATAATTTGATATTGGGGTGTAATTAGAAACTTGATTGTGCAATTGATGATGAAGCACAAACAACTTAATTTCTTCCTCGGTAAACATCACCCCTTCTTTGTTCGGATTAATATAGAAAAGCACCTTTCCTGAAGGAAGTAATTTAAGGGTCTGGGTATAGCTTTCGGTGTAGGCTAAGAGGAAGTTACTAGCCAAATTAACCCCAAACACAGGTATTTTCAAGCTTTGTGCAATATGCATATAAATTATGCCAAGTCCTATTGGGCTACCGCACTTAGTTTCTAAGATATTCGACAGGCAAAAGTGCGCGGGACTAAGGTCCTTAGGTGCTACTCCCTTAAATTGATGATTCAGAAAAAAAACCTGATTTAAAACTTTAATTTGTTCTATGGCTGTGAGATTTTCATTCATTTCAAGCCAAACATCGTGTTGAAGACGGCTTAAATCCTGATGAACTTTCTCGTAATTCATAAGAGGTTGTTCCAACTTACTAATGTATAGGAAAGCCTCCAACACATTGTTTCCACCCTCTCTAATCCACCTACCTAGCTGAACAAACACCTCATTAATTCTGATATTATGAATAATAAACTGAATGCGCGCATAGGTCGCCGAATCTAAAGTATTACCTAGAAGTTCTTCAAGATGTGAAATATAGGGCATTCCACCCTGAATTAAATTTAATTCAATTTCGGAATAGAGCAATTCATCGGGTTCATCTAGTAAACTTATTAGGGCATTAAATTCTGATAGTTGAAGACTTTCTGCCATACTTTTATAAAACTATACGGTCTAACACTGTTTTAATTAAGGATAAGACAGCAGGGTGATAATCGTTCGAAAACTTCTGAGCTATCCTATTAGCAATTATTACACAAATAGTAAGAGTGTTATGGCCGAGCAATCTACCTAAGCCATATAATGCTGAGGTTTCCATTTCGAAGTTCGTTATTAGATTTTTCTCGAAATTGAATTGAGTGAGCTTCTCATTGAGGTCGGGAATTGCAAGTTTCAAACGCAATTCTCTGCCTTGAGGTCCATAGAAACCAGAGGCAGTTGCTGTTACCCCAGAACGCATATCAAAACATATCTTTTGCAATAAATTCTCAGATGCTTTCACTGTATAAGGCAAAGCAAACTTTGAGTCGTAGGACGATTGCTCAATAAAAGCATTATTAATTGCTTTTTCGGTGGCATTCATCGAAAAATCATAGTAATTCAGCAGACCATCTAAGCCTAAAGCATACTCACTTGCCAAAAAAGACTCAATGGGTATATCTTTTTGCAATGCTCCTGAGGTGCCAAGGCGAATAATATTTAAAGCAGTAAGTTTTTCTTTGGCGATTCGTTTTTCGAAATCAATATTTACCAAAGCGTCTAACTCATTTAGGACAATATCTATATTGTCGGTACCAATTCCTGTGGACAAAACACTTATTCTTTTCCCCTTGTAAGTGCCGGTATGAGTGAAAAACTCACGGTTTTGCTTCTTAATTTCAATAGTGTCGAAAAAGGAAGAAACCGTTTCAACTCGACCCTGATCTCCTACTATTATTATGTCATTTGCAATTTCTCCTGGCTTCAGATTTAGGTGATAAATGCTATTATCAGGATTAATTATTAGCTCTGAACTTTCCATTTTTATATGTTTAATAAAAAAATAATGTTAAAAAGGTTGCATATCGAAATATTCGTATTAATTTTGAATGCAAACTGAAAACAAATATACACATTTATGGAAAGCAACAAAGAAATTATTTTAGTACCCATCGATTTCACAGAAAAATCAACTATTTCTATTGATCAGGCCGTTGTATTGGCCAAACTCATTCATGCTGATATCACCCTTTTACACATTATGCAGGAAAGGAATATCAATATCTTAAACTCCTTATTTAGTGAAGAATCGGAATTCGAAAAAATGAAATCGAGCTATGAAGAGAAGTGCCATAAAATGATGTTGAAATTGGCTGATGAGATTCACCAAAAACATCATATTAAAGTTTTGACCATGCTTGCAAAAGGAAAAGTATATGAAAAAGTACTTGAAATTTCCGAACAAATATTCGCTAAATTCATAGTTGTTGCCAATAATGGCGAGCAATTAGATTCGGAAAACACCAATTTGGGAGCCAATACTTCAAAAATCATTAGGGGGGCTCAAACTCCTGTTATTACTGTTAACAACAAAATATTTGAGAAGGTTGAAAACATTGTTTTGCCTCTTGATTTAACAAAACAAACCCGTCAGAAAGGAAGCAAGGCAATAGAACTTGCCAAGATGACAGGAGCCACCATACACATAGTATCAGCCATCTTAACCGATGACAAGGAAGTGTATAACCGTCTGAAAGCCTTGATGAATCAGGTTTATCAGGTTATGGTGGAAAAGGGTGTTAAGTGTACTCAGGAGTTCCTTTGTGGCGACAAGGACAAAGACACTGTTGCCAGCATTATTGTTAGATACGCCCATGATGTGAACGCTGATTTGATCATGATAATGACACAACAGGAAATGAACTGGCTGAAATTTTTCCTTGGTTCAACAGCTATGGAAATCATCTACAAATCGGAAATGCCCATCATGTCGATTACTCCTAGAGAATTGGAGTTATTGCACTATCGTTAAAATAACTATTAAAGTCGGCCGTTGGCAATCGGCAATAGCTTAAACTATATTATATTTTTAAGGTATTTGCTGACTGCTGACTGCTGACTTTTTTTTAATCCTATGAAATCAATCATTATTTCGATTGGCGACGAATTGCTTATTGGGCAAGTGGTCAATACCAATGCTTCGTGGATGGCTAATCAATTGAATGCTATTGGCATTACGGTTCACCGAATCATCACCATAAGCGACCATGGCGCTGAAATCATCAAAACCCTTAAACTTGCAGAAGAAGAAGCCGACATCATCCTCATCACCGGAGGTTTAGGCCCAACAAAAGACGACATCACCAAGCATACCCTCACCCAATATTTCAACACTCACTTGGTTTTCAACGAGGATGTTTACAAGCAAATTGAGATTTTATTTGGTCAACGTGGTTTTGCTGTTACTGACATCAATCGCCGGCAGGCAGAGGTGCCCGCCAATTGCAAAGTTATACAAAATCCTTGTGGAACAGCCCCCTGCATGTGGTTCGAGAAAGACAACACCTTATTCTTTTCGCTTCCCGGAGTGCCTTTTGAAATGGAAGCCATTATGGAAAAAGAAATTCTTCCCCTCTTAAGTCAAAGAGTATCTGGGGATTTTATACTTCAAAAGACCATACTCACACAGGGTGTTGGAGAGTCATTTCTTTCGGAAATAATCGCCGATTGGGAAGACAAACTACCAAAGAGTATGGGTCTGGCCTATTTGCCTCAACCTGGCATGGTAAGATTGAGACTCACGGCTAAAGGTTCTGATGAGGCCTTGCTTAAATCGACTCTCGATGCAGAACTTCTGAAACTCCAACACCTCATACCTCAGTATATTTGGGGCTACGACCACGATACCCTAGAATCACTTATTGGAAAATTGCTGATTCAATTGCATGCCACAGTCGCAACAGCCGAGAGTTGCACGGGTGGATATATTTCGCATTTGATAACAAGCGTGGCGGGGAGTTCGGCCTATTTTAAGGGAGGCGTTATTTCCTACGATAATCAGGTGAAAGAAGAACAGTTGAAAGTGAGCAAAGAAACCCTCATCAAATTTGGTGCGGTGAGCCGCGAAACCGTCGAAGAGATGGCTAAGGGTGTTCAACAACTGTTGCATACCGACTATTCAATAGCCGTTTCGGGCATTGCAGGTCCCGATGGAGGCACTGTGGACAAGCCAGTTGGAACCATTTGGGTTGCCATTGCCACTCCTACCAACATCTATAGCGAATGCTTCTTACATGGAGAACATCGCGGAAGAAACATCCGAAAAGCAGCACTCTCGGCTTTGAATATGTTACGAAAATCACTCATTCAGGGCTAAGAGCATTAGTTTTCAAACATTAGCAGTTATAGCTTTTACTATTAAATTAATCCTATTAAAGGGAAATGTAATAGCTGAAATTCATCCTATAATACCTTTATTTACATCATTTCATTGTTAGACATTTCATCTATGCTATGAGTCTTATATATAAACATCTTTTTATATATATCACAATTCCAAAGCTATAAGATTTATTCTGTTATGTTAGTCGAACTTAAATCTCAATAATATTTTCCCAACATTCTTTTATTATTCTATCTATAAAAATAATATTTTCAGGAAAAGATATCAGGAAACAAGTAATCATAAATGATTTTGAATTGAATAAATTCGAATTTTAAAAGAGGGAAAAAATTACTTTCGTAATAGTATAAATATTTTTAGTTTAAAAAGACGTCTCTTTTTCTACTAAAGAATTGTTTTGACTGACATCACAAAACAACATCCTACACATCATACAACCTTGATTATATGTAATATTACAAAATCTTTCCCTCAAAACATCTTTTCTATCTATCCAACATTTCATTTTATGGTCATGACTAAAAAGCTAATATTAGCAAGTCCTATTTTATTAATTGCAGCTATTATGAAAATGTTTTGTAGTTTAGTCCCCGAAATAAAAAATAATTAATTTGCAATCACATGAAAAAACACAATTTGATTTTAGTTTTAGGTTTAGTCATCTTATTAATCTCATGCAATAAGAAATTAAATAACCTTGACATTAAGAAATATGCCGATAAATTTAAGTTTAAACACTTAGAGGTATTCGATGCGAGAACGCTTCCAACCGATTTGAATCAAATTGAAGACAAGGCTTTGCTTTCGAACTTATGGGAAGATAAAGATCGCTTCGTGTCGGCGAAGAATTATTATTATTCTTTGCAAAATGGCACAAATGGGAATCAAGAGTTCACGGTTGTGTTGGGCGATTTGGATAAGAAAGATGAGGCCAAACAACTCTGGTACTTCATTTATAATAGTGATGGTAAGCAATTGGCACGTTTCATGATATCGGACAACGATATGGCCGCTAATAGTTATTCATTAGGAAGCATCAAAAAAGAAGGTGAATATGAAGTTGCTAACTTCCAGAAAGACAAGTTAATCAATAACAAAACCTATTCGCTCGACGAAAAAGGCTGCTTGAAAGAAGGTGTTGCTGCTCCAGAAAAAGCTGAGGAGGTAGCTGTGGCGTCTCAGGAATTCTACGCAAAAGATGTTTTCACACAAAAATCGATAGTGGTATCAGGGATGGATTTCACCCGGGCCCGCTTTGTTGGGAAAGCGCTTGCAGATGTTGGGGAATTAAAAAATAAATTCTTCCGCGAGTGGAATGACGTTTTAGAAGATCAAAAACCTAAATTCGATTTCGGCGATTTCTTCAACAAAGAAAACGTTATTTATGACTTTGCCAGCACCAATAATAGGAATAGCGCACGCAGTACGGGCGGTATGTATAGCAAGTCTAAGGTTCCTTCGCTTTCACAATCCTCTGTTCAGGGAGTGCTTTACAACCTGACCCTCAAACAAAAACACGGCATTGGCGCCCTATTGGTTGTTGAAGCATTCGACGACGAAAACGACAAAGCTATTGTTTGGGTTACCCTTTTTGATATTGCGAGCAAGAAACTGCTCATCACCGAACGCCTAACTGCTGGCCCTCATGGCGGTGGATTGCGCAACTATTGGATTAACGCGGTTTACGAAATAATGGTTCATGTGAATAGAGTGAGCTATGCCGCCTGGAAAAACACCTATGCGCGATAAGGACAATTAAGCGTTTATGGGCTTAGAAAGAAGAAATATTGTGTAATTGAAAGATGTGCTCATCTGAAGTTGCACATATAAAAAGGCTTGCCATTGGCGAGCCTTTTTAGGTTTAAAGTCATAAGTTTATAAATAAAGAGGCTGTACTACTGGTTTTTGCTGGCTTAGGCAGTTGGCGAAATTGGCAATAAGGGTGATGCATGTAAGCCTTGCCAATTTAGTAAAAGGTATAAACGAAAGCCTCTCCTTTGCTGTATATGTCAGCGATTCGATGAAAACAGTAGCACTGAAAATTGTTTGTAGGGGGATTTATGAGTACAAGCTAATTGTAGATTAAGACCCTCATATATAATCAAACAGTAAGCCTAAGGAATTCCGAATGCATTTGGCAAGTTTGATATGTTGGGAATGGTAGCTTGACGGTCAGGGTAAAACCTTACATAAATAACAAAATTGAAATATAGGCATAAGAAATATAACTTCATGAACAAGAAATTTGGGAACTTAGACATTAAATTCCCCATCCCTTCTTCTTTGTTTTTGGTAGGAAAAGAAAGATTTTTTTAGCAGAAAATTAACTGCTTCACCCGGGAGAACTTTTTCTTCCTCCGGAGGAAAGAAATTTTCTCCCAGCTAAACTTTTTTTTCTCCCAGGAGAAAGAAATTTTCTCCCAGCCAAACTTTTTCTTGGTATGCCCTAAAAATACTTTACCCAGTTAGAAATACAACTAAATAGGAACAAGATTATCTTTACCCCTACCCTTTTAAATACTGATTAGCAACAAGATTGAAGCTATGTTCGACTAAGCTGTAAAGGGGAAAAAATTAAAAATATGAAGACATCAATTTATTGAAGTGGGATATATTTAATACATTTGCTCCCACTATAAAACAGTTATCAAACTGTTAAAATAAAGATATAAAGAATGGAGTTTGAGCCTTATTTCTCCTCTTTTTTCGGGAGCGAAAAGGTGAGGGAATAATGATTTTAAGTAGAACAAACTGAATTCGTAATTTGTTTTTTTTATTTGAATTTTCGGGTTTATAGGCTCAAACGGAAACTTAGTTCTTCTAGCTTGAGCAATAGGTCAAAGCAAGAAATTCGCCGACTGTTTTTAATACTATTATTAATTTAACTAACTTTACAGCATGATAGGAAATTATAAAATCATTACCCTTTGCGGGAGCACAAAATTCAAAGAGGAGTTTATTGCTGAGCAAAAACGACTCACTTTAGAAGGAAATATCGTCATCAGCGTGGGATTGTTCGGGCATTCGGGCGACAATGAAGTGTGGACAGAAGGCATCAAAATCATGCTCGACGATATGCACAAACGAAAAATTGATATGGCAGACGAAATTTTCGTAATAAATGTTGGTGGCTATATAGGGCAATCCACCCTCAGCGAAATCGAATATGCTATTTCCACAGAAAAGGAAGTGAAGTATTTGGTGGCTCGTGAAGATAACATAAACTAAAAAAGCTATAAATCATCTTTTTACAGCTTTCACCTATATACTTTTCAGCTTATAATAATACTTTATTAGAAATCACCAAAAAATTGATTTAACACTTAGTTCAAAAATCAATTTTCCTTGGTGATTGTTTTTAAATATCCTTATTTTCAATCATATATTCAAATAATAAATCCCCCTCCAAGCACATCATCGCCTTCAAATAGCACAGCCGACTGACCGGGAGTAATAGCGGTAACACTCTCTTCGAACAGAAGCTGAATCCTATCTTCATGATGGCTTGCCGAAGCAAATGTACCTTTATCTTTATAGCGAATTTTAGCTAAAACATGGGCGTTCTCGGGCAAAACTGCATACTTCCCAGGGTTGAAATCCTTAAGAAATAAGGAGTGGCTTAACAATTCATCTTTCGTACCTATGTAAACCTTGTTTTCAATGGCATCAATCTTAGTAACGAAAGCAGGATAACCCAAAGCAATTCCCAAACCCTTGCGCTGACCAATGGTATAATAAGGATAACCCTTGTGTTTCCCAATGACTTTGCCATCGCTAAACACGAAATCGCCCTCACCAATTTTCTCGTCAATATCAGGAATTCGAAACCGCAGAAAGTCACGATAGTTATTATCGGGAACAAAGCATATCTCATAACTCTCCCGCTTCCCGGCAATTTCATTTAAGCCATGTGCACGAGCAATTTCACGTATTTTATCTTTCGAATAGCTTCCCAAAGGGAATAAAGTCCTCGAAAGATTTTCCTGCGATAAACCCCACAAAACATATGATTGATCCTTGTTTTCGTCCTTCCCTTTCGACAACACATATCTATTGTTTTCGAAGCGCACATTGGCATAATGCCCAGTAGCAATATATTGACATTGAAGCTGATCGGCTTTCTTTAACAAAGCACTCCATTTCACATGAGTATTGCATAACACGCATGGATTGGGCGTTCTTCCATGCATATATTCATCGGTGAAATCGCTGATAATATGTTCCTCAAACTCATTTCTTAAATCAAGCACGAAATGAGGGAAACCCATGTTCACTGCCACCATGCGGGCGTCATTAATTGAGTCGAGGCTACAGCATCCACTTTGCGAATCCTTGCTCACAGTAGCTTCATAATCATAAGTTTTCATGGTGATGCCCACCAAATCATAACCCTGCTCTTGCAACAAAATGGCAGCAACGGTGCTATCTATCCCCCCACTCATTGCAACTAAAACCCTTGCCTTCCCTTCCATATTGAACCCTTATTTATAATTCCACGATTTAATAACCGACGATTTATCCTCATCCACTATGGCTTCTATTTCACAAGCCGGCTTTAGTGTTATTTTCATCTGTTTTGGTGTATACGCTTCAGTCGATTGTATCGCATCAAGTTTGATAATTATGTTTTCATTAATACGGAAGAACTTTTGGTTGCCTAATATTTCCTCCAACTCATCAATTTTATTGTCAACAATAAGTTTAGTCGCGTCTTTTTTAACCATGATTTGGCTGCCCTCTTTTACATAGACATAAGCAATAGAATCAACAAGCACAGGAAAATTTCTATTTGCACCTGTCGAAACAAATATTTTCTCTTCAAGCAAGAGGTTGTTTGCATATTTTTCCATTCTGTTATTGAGCCCATTCTCTTTGAAATACATCCAAATGCCGGTCTTATTGCCATTAGTATATGTCCCGGAAATCAAGGTCTTTCCTGATGAATAAAAATGTTTAAAAAGGCCATTCAGTAAATCTTTCTGATAAGCAGATTTAGATTTAACTGTGCCATTGGCGAAATATTCTGCCCACTCCCCTTCTTTCATTCCATTCTTATAATTCAAAACCTGAAGCAATTTTCCACTGGGATAGAAAGTCTTCCAAATCCCCGTCTTAACACCTTTCAGATAGTGTTCTTCAGCAATAATAGAATCGTTTTCATTGAAATAAAGCCAGGTACTATCTTTTTTTTGTTTCCAATAAGTCCCAATAGTCATGCGTTTACCATCGGGGAAGTAGCTCACAGTGCGCGATACATCTCCATTTAAAGAGTAAACAGCCAAGGTCTGAATTGTTTTTTCAGGATAATAATATCTGAATTCCCCATAAGGTTTATTATCCTTAAATTGTCCAATATACTTAAGGGTCTCTTTATCGTATTTCTTCCAAACACCTTGTTTTAGGCCTTTAGAATCTGTTTTATTGGTATCAGAAACCGAAGATTGAGCGTAAGAATTTGAGATTAGTAATAAGAAAACTAATGAATATACAAGTTTGGACTTCATGATGTTTGTTTATTTAAATAACGCTTTTGAGCTAATAATATTATTGTTTTGAATGAATAATGCAAAATCGTATAAGCTGTCAAACATATTATCAACCACATCAGAATGTTTCCTAGCTAATGTTAGATCAGTATTAATTAAGACGGTTTTCATTTTAAGCTTTTTCCCGAAAAGCATATCATTCAAGGTATCCCCTACCATAATAGTTTTCGAGAATTGAAGTTCCGGATATTGCTTTCTCGCTTTAAGGGCCAAGCCTATATTTGGTTTACGGCACAGACAATGCTTTGTGTGCAGGTGAGGGCAAAAGAAAACATCCTCTAACTTACCACCAAATTCAGCAACTTTTTGTTTCATAAAAGCATGCACTTCATCAAGCTTTTGTTCAGTCATCATTCCTTTTCCAACCCCCTGTTGATTTGTTATGACGAAAATCTTTTCGAATTGTTTTGATAAAATCCCGATGGCTTCCAATGCTTTGTTTTCAAAAACAAATTCTCCGATTGCTTTTACATAATTGTTTATAGGACGAACATTTATAACCCCATCCCTGTCTAAAAATAAAAATCTTGGAACATCAAATGTTCTATGCATGGTTTTGAGGGAAAATAGCAGATTCTACTAACTGGCAAAGTATATGTCCAACAAGTATATGCGCTTCCTGAATACGAGGGGTGACATCTGAAGAAATACACAGTATATGATCACAAATATCTTTCATTTTACCGCCTTTGCTTCCTGTTAATCCGACACAAATCATATTGTGCTTCTTTGCCATTTCTAATGCATTAACTATGTTAACAGAATTGCCAGAAGTCGATATCCCTATAAGCATATCTCCAGGTTTACCCATAGCTTGAACCAATCTTGAGTAAATCACATCAAAGGAATAATCATTAGCAACAGCAGTCAAATAGGATGTGTTTACATGCAAGGCTTCTGCAAATAAAGGAGGACGATCATAGTAAAACCGCCCTGAAAGTTCGGCAGCTATATGCTGAGCATCTGCTGCACTTCCTCCATTTCCACAGAACAAAATCTTTCCCCCAGCCCTAAACACTTCAACCATCTTATTAGCTATATCCTGAATCTCAGAAAGTAGCAAATCATCCTCCGCCATCATTTGTTTTACCAAAGCGGATTGCTTAATAATATCTTTAATTAGCATAAGGCCTGTTTAGTATGGCTTTAGCGTAATTATCCCAACTCATATTCTTAGAAGTTTGAACAATATTATCTTTATCAATCGGACTTTCTATTGATTTCATCATCGCATTTGCCATTGAATCTATATTTTCAGCTTCAGCAAGATACCCATTATATCCTTCTTTAATAGTTTCAGGGAAATGCCCAACATTTGTTGCTAAACTGGGCAAACGAAAGTTGTAAGCAATGGATTCAACCCCCGAAGGAGTCGCAGTTAAATAATATAACACAATGCTATCACTTATTTGGAAGTATTTATGGACATCCTCATTAGGGACAAAATCAATTATACTAACAACTTTATCAGAAATCCCTAACTCATTAATTAATTCCATGGGGCGATAATTACGCTCATCGTCTTGTTTGTTTAGGAATATCGACTTTGCTATTCCAAACAAAGCATTCTTAAGCTTAGTGCTGAACTTTTTAGTATCAAGAGTTTGCCAAAAAGCTTCTCCAACAATTAATAAGGAAACATCATCCCTCTTTTCTGCAAGCTTTGCAAAAGCTTTGATTACATTATGCAAACCTTTGTATTTCCTAATAAAGCCAAAAAACAGAAACACATTCTTCTTAAGTCCTAGCTTTTCTTTCTGTGCTTCTATGTCAAAATTAGGGTCTGGTTTAAACATATCATAAACCGGATGATATAATTTAATAACAGGCTTCCCATTAACTTCCCTATTATTGTCATCTATTACAGAAAACTTGGTAGTTGGAAAAAGTTTCCCGAGTTCTTCAGCCGTTTTATATGAGTGAACAACATAAGCATCAGCCCTCTTAACACCCATTTTGGTGAAATAAGTATCAATGACACTCCCCTCCTTTTGAACAACAAAGTGCATATCAAAAACCACTTCAATATTAGTGTGCTTCTTGATTTTACTAGCAATTCTTCCCAATGGCAAACCTTGAATAGCAATTGACCATTGAAAAATCACCATTCGGGGATTAATTTCTTTTATCAATTTATAAGTAGCATGCCAAGAAAAAGGATTATTATAATTCGTAATATAATGAACCGTAATATTAGTACCTTCCAACTGGTCTTTCTTGCTTTTTCTATCAATAAAATCTCTGGGAATAATTGCAGGATATTGTTGCGTCCATGAAACAATATGCACCTCTATGTTCTCCATTCTGTCAAAAGCCTTTGCTAAAGAAGTATTATAATTTGCAATTCCTCCTTTAAACATAGGGCCAGGGCCAAAAACTACGATACGATTATTCATGCGAAATGCAGTTATTTTTTTAATTCACCTTTTTTGATGCGTTCCACTGCAGCATTGTATACTCTTCTCATTCCTTCTTCAATAGTAATTCTTGGGTACCAATTGAAGCGTTCCTTTACATAACTCATATCACTATAACGCGAATGCACACCTACAGGTTTATCAAGTAAAGGTTTTATTGTAGGGTTATATCCAGCAAATGATGAAAATAGTTCTATAAGATCAAGGAAAGAAGTAAGTTTTCCTGAGCCAATATTATAGGCTGACCCGTCTTTAACGTTATCAAGTAAAATGAAGATAAAATCGATAATATCATCAATGTGTACAAAGTCGCGACCTTGTTTTCCACTTCCCCAAACTTCAAATGGATTTTCATTATTTGCAGCTCTGGCAGCTATGGCTGGAACTGGATAAGTTAAGTCCTGATCTTCTCCATAACCTGAAAATGGGCGAATGCAAACTACCGACACACCATAATGTTTAGCAGCTATTTGAGCTAAGAATTCCCCTGTAAGTTTTGACCAACCATAGGTCATATCAGGAGTACCTAGGTTACTTGAAAAATCTAAGTCTGATTCTTTTAATGCGATTGCATGAGTTACTGACTGTAGATCCACAGGGTAAGCCGCACTGGAACTTGGATAGAGAACTCTATTAGGTTTGTGTTGACAAATCCAATAAAAGAATTCTGCGTCAATCGATAAGTCAAGAGCAACAACCATAGGATCACCTTCTATTTTGGCTCTTCCTCCAACAATAGCTGCAAAATGAAAAACATCGCTGAACTTTTCAAATTCCAAACCATATTTATCTTGAATATACCTTGGATTTTGTCGAAAGTAAAAAAGAAAATCTCTGAAATCACCTTTCCAAAAATAAATCCGCTTTTCATTTCCTATAATTTCCAAGTCATTATTAAATTCCGATGAAAAGTCATCAAACCATTCAGAAGGATGAGTTCCAATTGATAAGTCATCAACAACAAATATTTTATCATTTGTTGATTTATAAAGCCGTTTAACCATATTCCGGCCAACAAAACCGCAGCCACCAGATACTAAATGAATTTTCATAATTAATTTTATGTTGTTTATTTTAAATTGATTTTTTGTCTTCTATTGTAAATTGATTTTATCATTAAATTGATAGTTGTTTCTATCATGTGCATTTCGTGAAACTAATTCAGCAATGAAGCCTGTTAAAAAAAGCTGAGTCCCAATTATCATGGCAACTAAGGCCAGATAAAACAAAGGCTGACTGGTAACATCTCTAACATTCGCTTGTAAAACAAATAAATGATAAAGTTTTTGAGCAATGAGCCATGCTGAGATAATGCCTCCTCCTATAAAGAAAAGACTTCCTAAACCACCAAAAAAATGCATGGGTTTCTTTCCAAAACGAGTAACAAAAAATATAGATAACAAATCGAGGAAACCATTTACAAAGCGTTCCAAACCAAATTTTGTTTTTCCATATTTCCGCTCTCTGTGCTGAACAATTTTTTCTCCTATTTTCGTAAATCCTGCCCACTTTGCAATAACAGGAATGTATCGGTGCATTTCACCATACACTTCAATATTTTTAATTACTTCGAGTTTATATGCTTTTAATCCGCAATTAAAGTCGTGTAATTTTATCCCAGACATTCTACGTGTAGCGTAATTAAAAAATTTAGTTGGAATGGTTTTAGTGATGGGATCGTACCTTTTTTTCTTCCAACCCGAAACCATGTCGAATCCTTCCTTCATTATCATATTATATAATTCAGGAATTTCATCAGGACTATCTTGCAAATCAGAATCCATAGTTATAACTACATCTCCTTTTACTACTTCAAAACCTACATTTAGAGCCGCTGATTTTCCATAATTCCTTCTAAAACTTAATCCCCTAATGTTTGGATTTTGTGTAGCTAATTCCTGAATAACTTTCCAGGAGCCATCGCTACTTCCATCATTTACAAACAATATTTCATAAGAAAAAGAATGCTCTTGCATCACTCGTTCTATCCAAGAAGATAATTCGGGGATAGATTCTTCTTCATTTAATAAGGGTACAACAATTGATATATCCATTATTTATTGAACGTCTTTAAATTTATTATCAAAAGAATTATCGGTCTTTTTAAGAAAAACTGCAGCAATGAGAGATAGTAAAAGTCCCACTAAGATATTTCCCACTATTGAGAAGAAGGTCATCCATCCTGGTGTATAAAACGATGAAGCCATATCTATTTGCTCTTCAGTTAAATTAGGATTCGATTCTAGCATTTTATTAACTCCTAATTCTTTTACTTCTTCAAGTATTGCTGGGTCAATGAATTTAAATAAAACAAATGCAAAAAAACCTAAAATAATGGAAGTAAATACACTTATTAATAGACCTGAAGTAAAGGCTTTCCCATAAGTTATGGATCCTCCCAATTGATTATTTCGAAAAGCTACCGTGCCAATAATAATACCAAACAACAGTATAAAATAGGTTAAATATTGACCGATGCTAGTGGAAGACAGATTAATTGCCCAGAAAAGTAAAGCAAGTATGATGTTGGCTCCACCAATATAAAGTGCAATATACATCGCGTTTCCGTAAATAGTTTTTCTTTTATTTTCCATAATTTTGTTCGAATTGAATATATGCAAAAGTAAGAATTTTGACTTATTCAAAATGTTTTTTGAAATAAAAATTCTTTCAAATCAAAAAAAGTGTACTTTTGCAACGGGTAAGTCTTATACGACCAGCTCCTGTGAACTCCCCCAGGTTTGGAAGAAAGCAAGGGCAAACGGTTGAGCGGTGCGATATAAGTAGCTTACCCATTTTTTTTTGAAAATTATTTTTTCTATTCCATTTTTTATTATTATCTTTGTTTGACCTCTTTAAATAACTAAACTATGGCCCAACTAATAAAAATTTACCCAGATAATCCAAATCCAAAACTCATCTCTACCATCGTAGAATGCTTGAATGACGGGGGAATCATCATTTATCCTACCGACACTATTTATGGAATGGGATGCGATATTCAGAAGACTAAAACGGTTGAGAAAATCGCCCAATTAAAAGGTATCAACCTTCAAAAAGCTAATTTTTCATTTATTTGCTATGACTTAAGTCATATTTCTGACTATTGTAAACCATTAAATAATGGAACTTTCAGACTAATGAAAAAAGTTTTACCTGGTCCTTACACCTTTATTCTTAATGCTAACAATAAAGTCCCAAAACTTTTTCAAAGTAAAAAGAAAACGGTTGGAATTAGGGTTCCTGATAATTTAATTACCAGGTCAATCATAAAAGAACTAGGTAATCCTCTTATGTCCACATCAATACACGATGATGATGATGTAGTAGAATACACAACTGATCCCGAACTCATCTATGAAAAATTCCAAAACACTGTTGATATCATTATTGATGGTGGGTTTGGAGACAATCATCCTTCAACTGTGCTAGATTGCACTCAGGAAGAAATTGTTATTATTCGCCTTGGGAAAGGGAAAATCATTAATGACTATTGATGCTTCATCAGTAAAAAATATTTTTTCTTCTTTAGCACAGACATCTGTTAATGGACTGGAGTTAAAAGAGTTATCTGAAATTCTTTTAGACCATCCTAATCTTACTATTGAACGTATTGTCTCGAATGGACAACATTCACCGCAAGGATTTTGGTATGACCAAGCTAAAGATGAGTGGGTAATTCTTCTAACAGGGAAAGCTGAACTTGAATTTGAAGATTCAGTTATTAATTTGCAAGCAGGCGATTATATTTTCATCCCAGCTCATCATAAACATAGGGTTAATTCTACAAGTTCTAACCCAAACTGTATATGGTTAGCCATACATGGAGATTTAAATCTGCAAATTAACTAAACTTTCCTATGCTAACTCAACGTCAAATATTTTTAAATAATGTTGCTCAAACAAGTTCATTTCCTATGGGTCTTGAAATTGAAAAAGCCGAAGGGCTTCATATTTGGGACATTAATAAAAAGAAATATATCGATTTAATTGCCGGCATTTCGGTAAGTAATGTTGGTCACAGACACCCAACAGTTATTAAAGCTATTGAAAAGCAACTTGGTTTGTATATGCATTTGATGGTATATGGCGAATATATCCAGACTCCACAGTTAGAACTTGCAAAAAAAATAACGGACCTCCTACCCTCTTCTTTAGACAATGTTTTTTTTGTGAATTCGGGTAGTGAAGCTATTGAAGGGGCTATGAAATTAGCTAAGCGCTTTACGGGAAGGCAAGAGATTATTGCTTTTACTAATGCCTATCATGGAAGTACGCAGGGAGCATTAAGTTTATCGAGCGATGAATCGCGTAAGTTGCCTTTTAAACCGCTTTTGCCCAGTATTCAATGGATTGATCTTAATGAGTCTGGGCAATTATCAATGATTACAGAAGAAACCGCTTGTGTAATTATTGAACCAATACAAGGAGAAGCAGGTGTAAGAGAAAGCAAAAAAAGCTTCATGACTGAATTGAGGAATAAATGCAATGAAACTCAAACTCTACTCATCTTTGATGAAATTCAAACTGGGTTTGGACGAACGGGGAAGATGTTTGCTTTTGAACATTACGATATTGTTCCTGATATTATCACATTTGCAAAAGGAATGGGAGGCGGCATGCCTATTGGAGCATTTGTTTCCTCAAAAGAAATCATGCAGACCCTGACTTTTGAACCTGTTCTAGGTCATATAAGCACTTTTGGAGGACATCCTGTTTGCTGTGCTTCAGCTATTGGTTGTATCGATGCTTTAGTGGAGGAAAATATGATTGCTAACATTGATTCAAAGTCTAAAATCTTCAAAGAAAAACTTTCAAATCTTTCGATAGTAAAAGATTATCGTTCGAAAGGCTTGCTAATTGCGGTTGAATTCGATGATTTTGAAACCAATAAACGCATAATTGATAAATGCATTGAGAATGGAGTTATAACTGATTGGTTTTTATTTTCTCCTCAATCAATGCGCATCGCCCCTCCTTTAAATATTACACTCGATGAGTGTGAATTGGCTTGTGAACTTGTTATTAAGAGTCTTTAATTTAATCAAATGAAACATATTTTTCTGTTCTCCATTCTCACTTTATTGAGATTTGGAACAACTCTCTTCGCACAGGACACTAAAGAAATTAATGTTATTGCTATTTATGGCGATACTAAGACTAATCATGAAGTTCATCAAAAGATAGTGAACAATATTATTACTTATCATCCTCAATTGGTTGTGCATACTGGTGATGAAGTGAATATGGGTTTCATGAAAAACGAATGGAATAAGTTCAACTCAATAACCAAGGACTTAAGAAGTACTGCAATGTATTTCCCCGTGCCTGGGAATCATGAATTTGAAGCTCCTCAATACTATGCTAACTTCGATTTGCCTGAACCTAAGAAATGGTATTCATATTCTAATGGGGGTTTATTGATGCTTTTCTTTAATACGAATGTAGACATTGACACGGCTTCGCAACAATATAAATATTTCGTTAAAGTGCTCGAAGAGAAGGGGAAATCTGCTTCTTATATCATTGCCATTGCACATCATCCTCCTTATACTACGGCAGCTCATCAAAGAAGAACGGCTGAACTGCAGGAAGTTTTCACTCCTCTTTTTAAAAAATATAATGTTTCGGCACTTTTTAGCGGACATGTGCATGCTTTTGAGCATTCTGTTGTTAATTCAATGCAATATGTTGTTACTGGAGGTGGTGGGGCTTCGCTACATAAGCAAAAATATGCTTCCTCTTATAGCAAGAAATACTATTTTGGCTTTAACTTTTGTATACTCCATATATATAAGGATAAAATTCAGGTGAAGGTGTATGATGAAAATAATCAGCCCGTGTATGACTTTGAAATATTGTCGCAAATAACTGAATGAAATTATTAAAGTTAGAAAATGGATGAATAAAATGATTTAAGAACAAGGATTAACGATTTTAGATTTTAGATTTCTGCACACAATATTAATTGTTTTCTTCTTATTATCTTAATTTTAAAATATGATTGAATATCTTTCATTTCATGCAATTAGTCATTCAATAGTTAATTCATTATATACCATCAATTTTTAAAGGAATACTCTTCTCTTAAGTTACATCATAAATCAAAATCCTTAGCTCATCGAAAGTATCTCATGAGTTCATTTCATGAAGGAATAATGATTATTCGTAAATTAGGATATTGTTGGCCCTAATTCTCCGACATTCTTATAATTTCTTCATATTCCTCATGGGTAATAGGCATTACGGAAAGACGGGATTGTTTTAGTAAAGCAATTTCGATTAAAATGGGGTTGCTCTTTATATCATCCAGCTTTACAGTTTTTTTTAAAGAGCTTTTTGCAGAAATTTCTACTGCAACCCACTGTGGATTATCGCAATTTGGCTCTGGGAAATAAGTGCGACTGACTTCGGCTAAGCCCACTACTTCTTTCCCAACGATGCTATGATAAATTAATACTCCATCTCCTTTTTCCATTGCCTTCATATTGTTGCGAGCTTGGTAATTTCGCACTCCATCCCAATTGGTTTTCCTATCTCTAAGTAGTTGATCCCACGAATAGGCAGTGGGTTCGGTTTTCATAAGCCAATAGTTCATAAATGAATAATTAAGAATTGATTAAAGGAATAGCTCTTACATATATTGTTGGGCATCAAAGGTAGGCTTTTTACGTAAAAAGTTGGCGGATATTTATTTTAGGAAACGAAAAATGGTTATGAGTTATGAAAAATTGTTGATGTGATGAGATAATAGTTGATATAGAAAGTGTTGAGGGGGATTTGAATTTCTAAAATCACTATCGGAAGTAAAACGAAAGCTATCGGAAGTAAAACGAAAGCTATGACTGAAAAAATATAGCTATCGGAAGTAAAACGAAAGCTATGACTGAAAAAATAAAGCTATCGGAAGTAAAACGAAAGCTATGACTAAAAACATAAAGCTATGGCATTGGAAACGAAAGCTATGACTAAGAATATAAAGCTGTGGGAAGGGAAACGAAAGCTATGGTATGGAAAATAAAAGAGGTTCTTAGTTATGAGTTTTTGTATTAACCTCTATAAAATTGAAGTATTTTTGATTTTCATCTACAATAGCAGGAAATTAATAAGCTTTATGGATATTAATGTGTGCTTTAAGAACATTTAAGATGGGGATGGGAAGTGGGGACAATTAAAAATCAGCCTGTATTCTAAGCCGATTTGCAAAACCGGCTTAGCTACGTCACTTATTTGTATATGTCGCTTAGAGAGGGATTGCATTTGTGACTTGAATCTACCATATGAAAATTAAAAAAATATCTTTTGATTTAAACTTTATTATGCATAATTTTACCGAATTATAAAATCCTAACATAATGAAAACTATTTTAAATGGTTTTTCAGGCAGTATTTTTTGCAACTATATTGTATTCTTGCATGTAATTTTCACATCTCTCATTAAGCACAGAAATGTCTGTTTGTTAGCTTTTAAACTTCCTATATTATCTTTTGTTTTTTGGAAACAGCTTTTTAAACCCAAAAATACGGCGGAATTTTCATGCCCTATGGCAGAATGTTTTCGTCGTTTGAAACAAAGCATGCATGCCAAGATATAAAGTTTAGGAGTAAGTTTTCGTTTACTTTATATTTCACCCGTATTCTCTTATTATAATAAAGGAGAATATAAATCCAATTCAATAATTTCTTTTCTAAATTAACAATCAAATAAAATGAAAATAATATATTTCCTATACAACAAAACCCTTCGACAAGCTCAGGGA